>NZ_JARDJI010000003.1:0-415645 GCF_039907765.1 Mesorhizobium sp. CC13
CAACGACCTTTTTCCGACTTTTGCGAATTTTTTGCGACAAAAACACAGACCCCTTCAAAACCCTGCGTAAGGGCCGCCAAGAAAGCGCAGACACTCCCGTCCGAGCGAAAGACAACCCGCAATCTGGACGGGAAATCAAAGACTTGATTCAGCCCAGGGCGGGAAACCGGCAAACGAATGCCGAATCCCGGGGCCGAAAAAAGTTCGGCCGGGCGCAAAAAATCTGCACCCGGCCGCCAGAAAAATGATTCAGGCCGATTCACGAGGGCAAATCCCCTGGTGCATCGCCCGATGAACCATTCGAGGGTTCACTCGGCACCGAATCCACCCGGCGTCGGCGTGATCACCACCACCGTTTCGCCCGCCTCGAGCACCGTCTGGTCGCAGGCCTTGAGCACGTCGACCGAACCGTCGTTGCGGCGGACCTTGGTCGCGCCCTTCTCGCCGGCGCCACCGCCATCCAGCCCGAGCGGCGGACGCAAGCGGTGCGAGGAGAGGATCGAGCACTCCATTCTCTCCAGAAAGCGGATCGTCCGCTTGGTGCCGTCGCCACCCGGCCAGCGGCCCTTGCCGCCCGAAGCCTCGCGGATGCGGAAATCCTCGAGCAGGACGGGAAAGCGCAGCTCGAGGATCTCGGGGTCGGTGAGGCGCGAGTTGGTCATGTGGGTGTGGACGCCGGGCGTTCCAGCAAAGCCGCGCCCGTCATTCATGCGGCCGGCGGGCGACCCCGAGCAGATCGTCTCATAATATTGATAAGTGGCGTTGCCGAAGGTCAGGTTGTTCATCGTGCCTTGGGCATTGGCGAGCGCACCCATGGCGCCAAAGATCGCATTGGTGACGTGCTGCGAGGTCTCGACATTGCCGGCGACGACGGCGGCCGGATATTTTGGGCGCAGCATGGAGCCGTCAGGGATGATGATGTCGATCGGCCGGAGGCAGCCGGCATTCATCGGGATCTGGTCCTCGACCATGACGCGGAAGGCATAAAGCACGGCCGCGCGGGCCACCGGCTCCGGCGCATTGAAGTTGTTCTTCATGACAGGCGAGGTGCCGGTGAAGTCGACCGTCGCCTTGCGCTCGGCGCGGTCGACCGAGATCCTGACCTTGATCGTCTGGCCGGTGTCGGTCGGGTACTCATATTCGGACTGGTCGGGGAGCCGGTCAAGCACGCGGCGCACGCTTTCGGCGGCATTGTCCTGGACGTGGCCCATATAGGCTTCCACCACGTCGAGGCCGAAATGGGCGACCATCTTCCTGAGTTCCGCCACGCCCTTCTCGTTGGCGGCGATCTGGGCCTTGAGGTCGGCAATGTTCTGGCCCGGGTTGCGCGCTGGGTAGGGATGGTCGGTGAGCAGCCGATGCAGTTCCGCCTCGCGGAAGCTGCCGCGCTCGATCAGACGGAAATTGTCGAACAGCACGCCCTCCTCGTCGACCGTCGTCGCCAAGGGCGTCATCGAGCCCGGGGCCGTGCCGCCGACATCAGCGTGATGGCCCCGTGCCGCGAGCCAGAAGAGGATTTTCCGCGACTGGCCGATCTCCCCCCTTGTGGGGGAGATGCCCGGCAGGGCAGAGGGGGGCAACATGGAGAGCTGACCTGCGGGATTGGCCGACTGAGAGGATTGCGGGACAGCGCCCCCCTCTGTGGCCTGCGGCGACATCTCCCCCACAAGGGGGAAGATCTGGGCCTCTTCCTCCTCGAACACCGGCGTGACGACGGTGATGTCGGGCAGATGCGTGCCGCCATTATATGGAGCGTTGAGGGCGAAGACGTCGCCGGGGAAAATGTCGCCCTCGTTGAGGCGGATGATGGTCTCGACCGAACGGTCCATCGAGCCGAGATGCACCGGCATGTGCGGTGCATTGGCGACAAGCGCGCCCGAGCGGTCGAAGACGGCGCAGGAGAAGTCGAGCCGCTCCTTGATGTTGACCGAATAGGCGGTGTTCTGCAGCGTCACGCCCATCTGCTCGGCAATCGACATGAACAGGTTGTTGAACACCTCGAGCATGACGGGGTCGGCGGCGGTGCCGATGGCGGCGCGGCGCTCCTTCTTCTCGATACGCCGCATCAGCACGTGGTCGCGGGCGGTGATCTCGGCCAGCCAGCCGGGCTCGACGACGATCGTCTGGTGGCTCTCTATGACAAGGGCCGGCCCCGCCACCTTGTGGCCAGGCTTCATGGCGGCGCGGCGGAGGACGCCGGCATCACGCCAGACGCCCTCGGTGAAGATCTTGCTCACCTCGGAGGCCTTGGCCGGCCTATCCTCCAGCGCGGCCTCGCGTTCGGAGAGGCCGCGGGCGCTGCCGTCGCGGCCTTCCAGCGCCACGGCCTCGACCACCGTCGGCTTGTCTTTATATATGAAGCCGAACTGCGCCTTGTGGGCGGCCTCGAAGGCGGCCTTGGCCTGGGCGATCGAGCCATGCTCGAAGCCGACGGGCAAGGCGGTATCGGTGCCATCGTAGCGGATATGCAGGATCGGCCGCACGACGACGTCCTTCTCCGCGATTGCCTGTCCCGCGAGCTCGGCCAGCACCTCGGCGCGCAGGTCGCCGATCAAGGCTTCGATCCGGCCACGCGACTCGTCGGCCAGCGGCTGGAGCAGCGCCTGCTGGCGCGACGCGAAGACCGAGGACAGGCCGATGCCATAGGCCGACAGCAGGCCGGAGAAGGGATGGATCAGCACCGCCTCCATGCCGAGCGCGTCGGCCACCAGGCAGGCATGCTGGCCGCCGGCCCCGCCGAAGCAGTTGAGCAGATATTCGGTGACGCCGTAGCCGCGCTGGACCGAAATCTTCTTGATGGCGTTGGCCATGTTCTCGACGGCGATGGTGACGAAGCCCTCGGCGACGGCTTCCGGCGAACGGCCGTCGCCGATCTCGTTTGCCATGGCAGCGAACTTCTCGCGCACCACCGCTGCATCGAGCGGCTGGTCCTGGCCGGGACCAAAAATCGCCGGGAAGAAGTCGGGCTGCAGCTTGCCGAGCATGACGTTGGCGTCGGTGACGGCGAGCGGGCCGCCGCGGCGGTAGCAGGCGGGGCCTGGATTGGCGCCGGCGGAATCAGGACCGGCGCGGAACCGCCCGGCCTCGAAGTGCAGCACCGACCCGCCGCCGGCGGCGACCGTGTGGATGCGCATCATCGGCGCGCGCACGCGCACGCCTGCGACCTCGGTATCGAAGCTGCGCTCGTAGTCGCCGTCATAATGCGCGACGTCGGTGGAGGTGCCGCCCATGTCGAAGCCGATGACCCTGTCGAAGCCCGCGAGCTTCGCCGTCTCGACCATGCCGACGACGCCGCCGGCCGGGCCGGACAACAGCGCGTCCTTGCCCTGGAACAGGTCGGCGGCGGTGAGGCCGCCCGAGGACATCATGAACATCAGGCGGGGTTTTTCACCCTCCCCCTTGTGGGGAGGGTCGGTGCGCAGCACCGGGGTGGGGATAGACCCCGTCGCACCATCGTCACCCCCACCGCGTCCGGCTTCGCCGTCCGACCCTCCCCACAAGGGGGAGGGTGAGGCGCCCAACTCACCCGCCACCTGCTGCACATACCGCGACAGGATCGGCGACAGATAGGCATCGACCACGGTCGTGTCGCCACGCCCGACCAGCTTGATCAGCGGCGAGACCTCGTGGCTGACCGAGACCTGGGAGAAGCCGCACTTGCGGCAGACGGCGGCGACGGCGCGTTCGTGCTCGGGGAATTTCCAGGCATGCATGAAGACGATGGCAACCGCGTCGATGCCGTCGGCCCTGGCCTGCATCAGGATCGGCTTGATCTCCGCGATGTCCAGCAGCCGCTCGACGCATCCGTCGACCCGCACCCGCTCGTCGACCTCGACCACGCGCTCGTAGAGCTGCTCGGGCAGGATGATTTCCTTGGCGAAGATGTCGGGCCGCGCCTGGTAGGCGATGCGCAGGGCATCGCGGAAACCCTTGGTAATGAGAAGAAGGACGCGGTCGCCCTTGCGCTCGAGCAGCGCATTGGTGGCGACCGTCGTGCCCATCCTGATGTCGCCGATGCTGCCGGGCGGGATGGCCGCGCCGGGCGCGAGGCCGAGCAGGTCGCGGATGCCCTGGATCGCGGCGTCGCGATAGGCCTCAGGGTTTTCGGACAGAAGCTTGCGCGGGTGGAGGCCGCCCTCAGGGTCGCGGCCGATGACGTCAGTGAACGTGCCGCCACGGTCGATCCAGAAATCCCACTTGCCCGACATGACGCTCTCCCGAACCTGCGGCCACGACTTCTTCGTCTGCCGCATTGGGCAGGAAGCGGGAGCGCAGCCGATCCGTCAAGGGCGGCGGACTGTCATGGCTTGCGTCGCGCATGCTGACCATGCACGCGCGGCGACGGTCGACCTGCTCATGCCGCAATCGGCCTCAATCGCCGAACTTGGCGGTGGCAAGGGCCGCGCGGCCATACTTGTTGTTGGCTTCGAGCAGCTTGATCAGCGTGGCAAGGAACAGCTCGCGCTCGCGCTCGCCGAGCGTGTCGAGCAGCCGCTCCTGGGCGCGGCTCATCGCCGGGTGCATGGCTGCCACCAGCTTCTCGCCCTCGGTCGTGAGGCGCGCCAGCACCATGCGCTTGTCCTCGGTGCTGCGGGTGCGCTCGACCAGGCCGCGCTGGGCCAGCCGCGACAGCACGTCGGCGACATTGGTGCGGTCGTTGCCGAGCGCCTGGGCGAGCGAGATCTGGTCGGAATCGGGATTGCCCGAGAGGATGGTGAGCAGCCCGTATTGCACCGGCGTGATACCGAAACCCTCGCATTCCTCGAAGAACAGGGCGTAGTGGACCTGATGCAGCCTGCGGATGAGATAGCCCGGCCGCTTCCACGCCGCGACACCGAGGATCCGCAGCGCTTCTTCCTCATCGCCGAGTGGTCGGACATCGTCGAGCACGCCAAGATCCGCAAGGTGCTGGCCGAGGAGATCAAGCCCGCCTTCGTCGGCCTGATCGAGGGCCGCCAGTTCGTGCCCAAATATGTCGAGGTCGTCTCCTCGACGCCCGATGAGATCCTCAACGCAGGCCCCCTGACCCCTTGCGTTGCGCACGCTCCATGCCTTCTTCAGGCAGTCGACCTCGTACCGGCTGCGCATCGCGCTCGCGCTCAAGTCCTTCGAAGCGACGCTTGCCGTCGCCGGCCGACACGGGCGCTATTGCCTCGGCGACAGCATCACCATTGCCGACATCTGCCTGGTGCCACAGGTGGCCAACCCCGACGCTTCGACTGCGATCTTTCCGCATTCCCGCTGTCAGTGGAGATCGCTGGTACTGCCGCAACCCTGCCCGCCTTTGCTGCAGCCCATCCAAGCCTGCAGGCGGACGCGCTTTAGCAGCTGCTAGCGCTTGATCGCCACGATGTAAGGCCGGTTGTCGTTGCCCCTGGTCGAATGGATTTCGGTGGCAAGGATGTCGAAGCCGGCTGAGGAAATGAGGCGGCCCAGCTCTGCGGTGCTGAACGCGCCGACATGGGGCGCCAGCCCGGTGGCGCGCATCGCAGGCAGCAGGACAAGGCGGATCAGCGGGTTCATGTCGCCGAGGCAGGGGGTCTTGGAGATGAACAGGCCGTCGGCGGCAAGCAGCGCGTGGATGCGCCGCAAGGTGCCGGGCAGGTCGCGCACCAGGTGGAGATAGTTGAAGCCGAGAACCGCATCGAACTGCCCGATTTCGAGCTCGGTCGAATCGGCGGTTGCGGTGCGGAACGCGAGCCCCGACACGGGGTCCGCCCGGTGCTTTTCCTCGGCAATCGCGATCATGCCCTCCGAAAAGTCTGTGGCGAGATAGCTCTTCACCTCGCCAGCCAGGCGCAGCGCCGTCGTGCCGGTGCCGCATCCCAGCTCCAGCACCCTGTCGGTGGCGTCGAACAGTGCGAGCGTCCGGTCGAGCGTCCTTGCGTATCCGTCCCGGTCGGCAATCGCCGACCTGGCGTATTTGCGCGAGGTCCGGTCCCAGAAGCGCGCATCGCTGGTTATGCTCATGTGGCATGCTCTCTTCATGAGGCCGCGAAAGCCGACGCTCTCAGGGATCAGCTCAAGAATTACGGTTTCGCCGACACCCGACTACAGTCACAGTCTTGCAGCAACATTGCGTCGTGGAAAAACGCCGCGAAAGTGCGGCGACGGCATGAACCGCTACGCAGGCTCGAACGTGATCAGGCGCTACAGCCCGACTGCGCCTCATTCACGCGAACGCGACCCCATTTGCTCAAGCCATGCGGTGAGCCTCGATCTTTGTCGAACCAGGCCGTTCTGATCGAAGTGGTGAACGCAAAAATGCGCCCATGAATCTGCGAAGGCCATCTCCATATCACCTGTAATCGAAGTCGTGCCCAGCCCGATCTCCGCGTAGGTGAACTCGAAGCTGCCGCTGGGGCGCGCCAGGGCAATGTGGAATGGCTGACCATTGAACTCGTTGGTCATCGGCCTGCCGGTGCTCCGCATGACGCCGGGTATCTCTACCCTGGCTGTCCTGCGCTCCAGGTCCGCTTCAAGTTCGATCGGCAGGAACAGTGTCGCGAAGGATTGCGAGCAAGTGGACGCGAACACGGAGAACAGATTGCTCAATGGTTCGCCTGCCTCGCCTGAGATGATCGTTTCAAGAGCGATCCGTTGAGCTTCATCCGCGCGCTCGTCGACAACAATCTGGCGCCGGCCGTTTCCGTCCTTGATTTCGCCAGGCCACTTGTACAGAGCCGCCCAGTTCAGGCCTGCGATCGGGGTATTGTCGAAGTGACCCTCAACGATGTTGCCGACGAAGGCAGACTGGCAAAAACCGTGGGTCGTCGGCAAATTGAACTGGCAACCACAATTCATGGCGCAATTGCAGTTGTCGTAAGTCTCGCTCTTGAACAGCCACTGAACAGCCATCGCCCGATCCTCCCATCACATTCGCTGCTTCGAACGGCCGCTTCCCGCGATGACCATGATGTCGCCATCGTTGAAGACACCGTCTGCGTCTACGCCGGCAATCCCGTCTCGAAGCAGTAATAGAGCGTGCGAAATCCCGAACGCAGGGCCAGGGCGTCGTTCTTCACATTCTCCGGGCTTTCGCGCTGCACGATGATGCGGACGATGAGATCTGCGATCTCGTCCATCTCGGCCTCCTTCATGCCGTAGCGCGTCATCTCGGTCGTGCCCATGCGCAAACCGCCTGGAAAATCCCAATCCCTGGGGGTGTCGCTCGGGATCAGGTTCTTGTTGACGATGATGTTGGCCCGCTCGAGTGTCTGGGCGCATTCCAGTCCGCGGCCAAAATCGCGCACGTCGGCGATTGCCTGGTGCGTGGTCGTAAAGCCTTTGTGGCGGCCCAGCATCGGCAGGCCGCGCGCGTCGAGCCCGCGGGCAAGCGCCTGGGCGTTGTTGACGACCTGCGCCATGAACATCTCGCCAAAGGCGATCGCCTCGGCGGTCGCGAGCGCGAGTGCCGCGACGCGATTGACCTGATGCGTGGCGGCCCAGATCGGGAAGACGGCCGTCGTCACTTTTTCCGTAATCATCGGGTCGTCCCAGACGATGATGCCCGATTGCGGACCGGCAAAGGTCTTGCCGGCCGAACCCGTCATGATGTCAGCCCCCTCCTTGAGCGGGTCCTGGAACTGCCGGCCGCCGATCAGGCCGAGCTGATGAGCGGCGTCGAAGAACAGGCGCCCGCCCCATTCGCCGATCACGGCCTTCATCTCCGCCAGTGGCTGCGGGAACAACGTCATCGACAGACCGAGCGCCACCAACGGCGGACGCGCCGCGAGCGCAATCTTGCGAAACGTATCGACATCGACGACCAGTTCATCCGGGTCGATGGGAATGTCGACGATCTTGCGGCCCATGACGCCGGCCGGTCCGTCGAGGCGATTGGACGAATGTCCGCCGACCGGCTGCGCCGCGCTCATGACGACGTCGCCGGGCTGCGACAGCGCCGTGTAGACGACGGCATTGCCGATCATGCTCGCGCACATGCGGTGATCGGCGTAGTTGCAGCGGAAATGGCGCTTCAGCAGCTCGACGCAGAGGGCCTCGAGTTCGTCGATGTGACGCGTGCCCGCGAACCAGCGGTTGACCTTGCCGATATGCCCTTCGGCCGCCCGCGTGCCGATCTCGGCACCCAGCAGGGCGCGCACGCCCTGGCTGGTCGGAGCTTCCGGCGCCAAGAGGTTGATGCAGTCCTGGCCACGCCATTGCGCGTTGCGGGCGACGGCGGCCTTTACCGCCTCACCCATGTCGCGCGCGTCGGCGCAGGCATCCAGTATGGCGCTGGCGGCGGCAAGCGCGTCGCGGTCATGCACTTCGACCCGGTTGTGGGCAAGGCGTGTGTCGGTCATGGCGGACGCTCCTTTGGATCGTCCCGTAGCCATCGCCTGCAAGTGTCTCTACGCGGACGGAATCGGATTGCCGAAGGCAACCGGAAACCTCGCAATTATAAATCCGCAACGCCTGCGGGTCGACACGTCCCAAGGGTGCTGCTGCCTACCCCCCAGATACGCCGCCCCTCACGCCCGCCGGCGCTCGGCTACCGTCGCCTTGTCATAGCCGGCGACCTTCTTGTAGCTGTTCGACATCGCCGCCAGTTCGTCCTGGCTGATGACGTCCTCAAGCCGGGTGAAAGGCCGGTCGCCGGTGCGCTCATAGACCTCCTTGAGGATGACGTCGGGCGGCGCGGCGCGGTTGGTGCGCACCACGTTGGCCGTCGCCTCCAGCCGCTTGTCCTCGTAGGCCTTGAGAATACCTGCGACGTCGCCGCCCGACGCAAGGCAGTCGGCCAGCGCACGCGCATCGAGGATCGCCTGGCCGGCGCCGTTGGAGCCGCGCGGATACATCGGATGCGCCGCATCGCCGAGCAGCGTGATGCGGCCAAGGCTCCGGCGGGAAAGCGGGTCCTTGTCGACCATCGGATATTCGAGGATCGCATCGGCGCCGCGGATCAGGCCCGGCACGTCGAGGAAATCGAAGCTCCAGTCGGCGAAGGCGCCGATGAAATCGCCGATCCGGCCGCGGCGGTTCCAATCCTGCTGGAGGTAGTCGGGCGTCTCGATCTCGGCCACCCAGTTGATGAGTTGGCGGCCCTCGGCGTCGAGCTGGTTGCGGATCGGGTAAATGACCATCTTGCCATGGGTCAGCCAGCCGGCGCGGACATAGGACGCGCCGGTGAGATAAGGTTTCCACCAAGTTGTGCCGCGCCACATGTTGACGCCCGAATAGATCGGCGGTCCGTCGTCGGGCACGAGCTTGCGGCGCACGACCGAATGGATGCCATCGCAGCCGACGACGGCCACGCCCTGCTGAGCCGGACGGTCCTCACCGGTGCGGCTGTCGGCGAACGGGCAGTGGCTTCGCTGTCGCTCTGCTCGACGGCCACGCATTTCCAGCCGGTGACGACGCAGTCCGGGCCGGCGCGCTCGACCAACGCGCGGTAGAGGATCTGCTGCAGGTCGCCCCTGTGGATCTGGAACTGCGGATGGTCGTAGCCGGCGAGGTGCCCACCGGCTCCTTGTAGACGAGCTGGCCGAACCGGTTGAAGAAGCAGGATTCGCGCGCCGTGACCGCCACGTCCGCGAGCGCGTCCTGCAGTCCAAGCGCGTTCAGCTCGCGGCTGGCATGCGGCAGGATGGAGATGCCGACGCCGATCGGCCTGATCTCCCGCGCGCTTTCATAGAGGCGAAAAGGAATGCCCACCTTCTCCAGCATCAAGGCCAGTGTCAGCCCGCCTATGCCCGCTCCGACGATGATGACGTCCATGCAGTTCTCCACTCGATAACCGCAATATACTGATTATTTCCTTGCGACCATGGCCCGGTAATCCGCGCTACACGGCTTCCCGGAACGGCAGTTCGAATTCCTGGCGGGCGTTGCGGTCGAGGATCTCCTTGGCGAGCGCGGCGGCAACGCCGGTGGGTTCGCTGGCGACGCTGGTCAGGATGAACTCCACCTCCTCGAGTTGCGGCAGTTGCGGGGTGGTGGGCAGCACGACGAGGCCGGCCGACACCATGCTGCGCGGCTGCACCATCACGCCAAGGCCGGCACGCGCCGCCGCCTGCAGCCCGCTCAGGCTGCCGCTCGTGCAGACGATACGCCAGGGGATGCCCTTGCGGTCGAGCGCCTCCATGGCCGCGACGCGGGTGATGCCCGGGCGCGAAAACAGGATGAGCGGCAGCGGTTTGCCCGGCTCCACCACCGACGCGTCGCGCGCCGCCCAGACGAGCCGCTCGGTGCGGACGGCGATGCCGCTGCGGGCCTCGCGCTGCTGATTGAGCCCGACGCGGCGCTTGGCGATGACGAGGTCGAGTGCCCCGTCGTCGAGGAGATCGAACAGCGTGCCCGAGAGTGCGACCGTGAGCTCGAGCTCGACCGAGGGGGCGCTCGGTGAACTTGTGCAGGACATCCGCAAGCCGCGTGGTGACGAAGTCCTCGGAGGCGCCGAATCGGATGCGGCCGCTCAGCCTGGCTCCCTGCAGATAGCTTCGCGCCCGCTCGTTGGCGTCGAGGATCGAGCGGGCAAAGCCCAGCATGGCCTCGCCATCCGGAGTCAGCATCACCGAATGCGTGTCGCGAACCAGGAGCCGGCGGCCGGTGCTCACCTCCAGCCGCCTGATGTGCTGGCTAACCGTCGACTGGCCGATGCGCAGATGCACCGCAGCACCCGTGAAGCTGCGGGCGGTGGCAACCGCTACGAAGGTCCGCAGCAGAATCGGATCGAACATGATCCCTCCGCGTGTTCACGAAACGAAATGAGCATCATTCCCGTATGCGCCATTCCCAATAGGCATGGCATTTGGCATACTGTATACCATTTTCCATCCATGCCAAGGGATCCCGCGCTTGTTCTCCCGTTTTCGCCCCGACATCTTCATCCTGCTGATGATCGCCTCAGTCGTGCTGGCCTCGCTGCTGCCGGCCCAGGGCAGCTTCGCGAGCGTCTTCGGCACCGCCACCAACCTCGCCATCGCGCTGCTCTTCTTCCTGCACGGGGCTCGCCTGTCGCGCGCCACCGTCATTGCCGGCATGACCCATTGGCGATTGCACCTCCTGGTCTTCTCCTCGACCTTCGTGCTGTTCCCGATCCTCGGGCTGGCGCTCGGGCTGCTGGTGCCGAGCGTGCTGCCGGCGGCGCTCTATGCCGGGGTGCTGTTCCTGTGCGTGCTGCCGTCGACGGTTCAGTCGTCCATCGCCTTTACCGCCCTTGCCGGCGGCAACGTGCCGGCTGCCGTCTGCTCGGCTTCCGCCTCGAACATCATCGGCATGTTCCTGACGCCGCTACTAGTCGGCCTGCTGTTGACCAAGACGGGGAACGGAGCCGTGTCGCTGTCGGCGATCGAGGGCATCCTGCTGCAGCTGCTCGCCCCCTTCCTGGCGGGCCAGGCCGAAGGCTTTGGCGCCGGGAACGCAGGGGGCGGCGGAGTGATGAGAAGCTGGCGCACCCGACAGGATTCGAACCTGTGACCTCTGCCTTCGGAGCAATTTAGCCTGCTCATCCTAAATGCACGCTAGGGCACGCTATGATACTACAAGCATCTGAAATCGCTGGACTATCCTGGCTTTCTTACCGAAATCCATATCCGCAAGTTCGCTCCGATATTCATCCGGCTGCTTCCGTGGCGCTTCCGCGGAAGCAGCCCCTCCATAACGGGGGGATGGCCTGATGGCAAAGCTGACGAAACGAGTGGTCGACGCCGCAGATGTCCGGGAAAAGGACTACTTCATCTGGGACGATGAACTTCCCGGCTTCGGCCTTCGCGTGTTCGCTTCCGGCAAGCGCAGCTACCTCATCCAGTATCGCGCCGCCGGCAGGACGCGACGCTTCACCATCGGCCTCCACGGCATATGGACGGCCGAGACAGCCCGGCAGGAGGCGAAGGTTCAACTCGGCCGCGTCGCGCGTGGTGACAACCCCTCCGAGGAACGCCAGCTCGACCATAAGGCCATCACAGTAAAGGAGCTTTGCGCCCTCTATGTCGCCGACCTGAATGCCGGCTTGATCCTCGGCAAGGGCGGTCGCCCCAAGAAGCCGACGACCATCGTCACCGACTCTGGCCGCATCGAGCGGCACATCGTACCGCTCATCGGCGCACGGCGGGTCAAGGACCTCGCCAAGGCCGACATCAACAAGGTCCTGAAGGAAATCATGGCCGGCAAGACGCGGGTCTCCGTCAAGACGAAGAAGCTGCGCGGCAAAGCAATCGTCCGCGGTGGTGCGGGTACGGCGACCCGGACTGTCGGACTGCTAGGCGGCATCCTTTCCTATGCCGTCGAAGCCGGCATCATCGACCGCAATCCGGCACACGGCATCAAGAAGCCGAAGGACAACGTTCGCACCCGGCGTCTCACGGAAGATGAATATCATACCTTGGGCGGAATACTTCGCGAGGCCGCCGAGAACGAGAAATACGTGATGACGGTGGATATCATCCGCCAGATCGCGATGACCGGCTGCCGCCGGACCGAAATGATCCGGCTTATGCGGACTGAGGTGGATGCCGAAGGCAGCTGCCTGCGCCTAGTTGATAGCAAGGAGGGCGCCTCTATTCGCCCCATCGGCCTTCCCGTGGTCGAATATCTCGAGAAGTGGTGCCAGAAGTTGACCGGCACCTATGTTTTCCCTGGTCAGGGCGAGGATAACGCGTTCGGTAGTTTCCCGAACCATTGGGAGCAGATTCTCAAGGACACCCCGCTTGCCGACGTCACCCCGCACGTCCTGCGCCACAGCTTCGCCAGCATCGCGAACGACCTCGGCTTCACCGAGGTCACGATCGCGGCGCTGGTCGGCCACTCAAAGGGATCGGTGACGAGCAAATACATCCATACGCTCGACACTGCACTCATCATGGCGGCAGACACGATCTCGGGCTACATCCAGGGTCTTCTCGACGGCAAGGCGTTCAAGCAGACTGCCTACGCCCTTGATCGAGATTCCCGAAGGGCGGCGCTTGCGCGCTTCCTCGACAAAGCCGCCGGCGAGCATGAGGTGGACGGCGGGGATGAGCGGCGACTTGCAGCGTAGCTGCGCGCCACCGTCATCTCTAGATGTAGAACTTGAAGGGTTGCCGCTCTGCCCCTGCGGCGCTTCCCATCGTCAGCACTTCGCCGACCTTGTCCGCGAAACGAATTGTGACTGGAAGTCCATCGCTAAAATTGCAGGCGTTGTAGTTGATTTTCGTGAGGCCCAGAATGTCGGCCAGCACGACTTCGATGGCCGGATATTCACCGCTTGCGCGCAACACGGTGATGAACAGCGGGTTCGGCGTTTCCGGACCGATATACGTGTCGATGCGGGGCGCATATCCCGTTGTCCACAGAAAGGCATCTTTGTCAGCGAGCCTGATCGCCGTGCCGCGAAGGCATGGATAATCGCCATCCCGGAAGAGCTTCGTTTCGCCATGAGTCGATCGGATCCGCACGCCCACGACATTAGTGCCTTCGGGAGCAGCCTTGCTGAACGCCTCCCACTCAGCGTCGTTGAACTTTGTCCGGCCATGAATGAACAACTCACTAGGATAATTCCCGAAGCGCTGCCTGTACGTGTCCAGGACAGTCTTGATCAGCTTCTCAGCGGCTGAATCGCTGAGGTGGAACTCCTTGTCCTCTGTCTGCCACGGTCCGTTTGCCCCGCGAAAGACCACGCCATCCCCCTCGCTCAGGAACATCTGCGCCGCACAGCAGGCGTGATTGTCAGGATGGTTGGGAAGCACTTTGAAGACTAAACCCACGTAACAGACGCCCGGCCGCATCCCTGCGATCTTCCATGGGGGTTCAGCTTGCGTCTTGTAGAACAGGCCCGTTGCCAGGTTCCAGGCGATGGTGGCGGAATCCTGGGTGCCGCGCTTCGGATACCCTGCCTTGTTCAGGAACTCGTTGGGAGCAAGGGTCGTCTCGCGGACGAGTTGGGATGTCATTCCCAGCTTCAGCAGCTTCGCCTTAAGCTGACGGTGGAAGTCAGGGATGTCATCGAACACCGCCTCAAGCGTGTCATCAATGACGCCCGCCAGCAACGGAAGGTCGGCGCGTCCCTTCTGGCGCTTGGAAAGTTCCCCTTTGACGAGCTCGAGCTTACGGCGCTGACCAGCGACCGGCCGGCAGGTCTCGAACACAGGTTCCGGCACGACAAAGACCCAGACATCGACAGTCCGCTCCTCGTTTTTCGCGTGGCGTTCGATTGGGTCGATGAACAGCTTGGTTGTTGCAGCCACTGCCTCGTGATGGTTCTCGATCGCTATCGCGGTCCGGATTTCCGCGGGATCAAGCTCATATGCGATCAGGCCGCCCGGGTCGGCACGGATCCCGAAAGCCTCTTCGAGGCCGGGAAAATCGGACAGATGCAGCCGGAATTCCTTGTCGCGCTTGCCGCGAGGCGGGATAGCAACCGGATTGTTGATCGCTTCGAGCCAGCGACGCAGGAAGGCCAGGCCATGCTTGGTGCCGATTGCACCGATTGTGATCTGCGCGCGATCAGGCGTCGACGCCGGCCCATAGAGCGTCAGGCCGTCCTTCGGATGATCGGAAGTCTGCCCATGTGCGAATCCAAGCGATGGTTCCGGCACATAGAGGACGGGGATGGATTTTTCGGAGAATTCGGTCAAACGTCCTCATCCTCATAGTGGGTGCCGAGGGTGGTCTCATCAGGCTCTTCGGCATCCTCGCCGAGACGGTTGGTCTGCCGCGCCGTGACGGGAGCTGTGAACTGAATGGGCATCGCGTCGAGCGTGATGGTGCCGCCGGAGCCAACGGCAAGGGCGACATAGGGGCTGTCGCCGGCGAGCAGCTCCATGAAGGCCATAACACGCCCGTGCCACGCCTTGTTGCGCCAACCGGAGCAGACCGAACGCCGCAAGCGAAACTGAGCCTTCGTGTCCGCGATGATGATCGGCTTGTTGCGCTCACCTATGTCGGAGAACAACACACGGCCTTTCAGGCGCATGTGGGGATAGGGAAAAAGGCTCGGTATGACGCTGACGCCATATTCCCAGATCTTCTTGCGAGCGATGCCACGCAGCATCGAATTCCGTCGCTCGCCCTGGCGACCCCAGGAGATGCGCTGCTTGAGGCGTAGCTTGTCCTCGCCGACATGGAAGGACAGGCCGCTCGAGAAAGTACGGGCAAGGAACCCTTCCCGGGCACAATGCTTCTCCCACGCCTGGCGCAGAAGGTTCATCGTGATGGACTTGGCGTCCCGGCTTTCGATCCGCGCATCAGTGGAGCCGTTCTCCATGAACTCGATAACGTCGAAGTCTCGCTCGGTGCGAAACGGCCCGACCTGCTCGAAATGCTCTGTTAGGTCGAGCGGGCTGGCGAAGGTCAGGAAGCCATCACCAAATTCGGCCATCGGGAACTGGAAGGTAGCGCCCAGCTTGCGCAGGACCGCGTCATCGGCCCGGTTACGCGGAACCAGGTGATTCAGCCTGTCCGGCATCCCCACGATCCGAAGCCAGTTGGATGTCAGAACATCGGGAGCCGCCTCGATCTCCACGGCGTGCCGGCGGAGATAGGCGTACCACTCAGGCTGGATGACCCCACCGCCAGCCTTCGGCACCTGCTGTCTTTCAAGCGACTTGAGCAGGCTCACCAGCCCCTTGGCCCAGCCGCTCTCGAAATCGACATACTGGAGGCCACCGATGCCGAAGAGCTTCTTGAAGGTGCGTATCTTGAGGGGGATGATGAAATTGGGATCCTGGAGCTGCTTCGTCAGGTCTTCCGCAATGGCGATCTCCTCGCGAACGCCCCTTCTGGCGAGCGTCTCGTCGCTACAACACAGCAGCATCTTGATCGCCCGCGTCTGAAGCGCCGCGGTGAGCTTTCCACGCCATTCGTCTCCGGCGTCGAGATCAAAGATGTCGGCAAAAACCTTGTAACCCGCGGCCTCGAGGCGTGGAGCGAGCCACAGCACGAATTGGTCGTCGCCGGGCGTCGCCTTGGAGATGAAGATCAGGTCCCGTTCGGTCGGCCCGGCCACACTCATATTCCAGGTTCCGGTCCAGACAAGCGCCTAACCCGAGCGCTTTCCCTCGCGCTCAGGCCAAGCGAGCTTGGCCGACATCTCCAAGCCGACGAGCGATGGAAGTGCATCGACATCATTCGACCGACTTCTCAATGAACCCGAGCGTGTTGGCGTTTTCGACCAACGTCCGGACCTTGGCGCGCTCAAGACCGCCGGGCACCTCCGCTTCGATTTCGAGCCTGAGCTTCACCTGGCTGCCTGGCAGCGTCGTGAGCTGCTCGATGATCGCCTCGACGATCTGATGAATGTCCCTTGCCGGGCGTTCCGGCGAGATCATGACAGCCCCTGAAAAGCGGGTCGGCTTCTTCTCTGGCGGCGGCGAGCCCGGCGTTCCTCCAGTGGGCTCGCCTCCAGTCTCCGGCGGCTTTTCGCCAGGCGTTTCCGGGCCGCCGGTCGGTCCCGGCTGCGCCGGAGCCGGCCGGTGCGCTTCGGCCACATCCGGCTTCACGATGACGCTGTCGCTATCGATGACGACCACGGCATTGCCGGCTCGCTCGATCGCGAGACCCAGATAGGTGTCCGTCTTCTCATCCCACCGCTCGGCGTAAGCGAAGGGGCCGGGCAGCATGCCGCCGACGGCCGCCTGAACGGCCTTGATCAGGACGTCCTGGTTCTTCAGGCGCGGCAGATAGATGTAGCGGTTGAGGTATTCCCGCAGGTCCTTCAGCGACAGGTGCGACTTGCCATTCCAGATATATTTCTGGAGGTCGCGTTCGAGGCGGGCGGGTCCAAGCTCGGTGAGCAAGCCTTCCTCGCCGACGAGCTTCTTGCTCGCACGCGCAAGCAGCCCGTCCTGCGCCGGAACCTTGCCCGAGACCCACTCCACATCGGCCTGGGCGCTCTCCTGCGCCGGATAGTGCAGGTAGCACCACGTCTCCTTGAGGCGCGTCTTCATTGTCTCGGTCGCCTCGGCCAGCTTGGCCTCGGCGAGCTTCTGATCGCTGGGCCGAAGCTCCAGACGCTCCTTGTCGCGGACGATCTCGCCCCAAGCCAGGGACGCGCGCATGGCGTCCTTCAGATTGTCGAGCTGGCGCGAATCCGCAGCGATGAAGACCAGCATGTTGCGATAGACGCGCGGCGTGGTGCCGCGCTGCATCAAGATATCCTTCGCCCCGGTTAGGGCTTCCGAGGTGTCGCGCCCGTTGTGCGGATGCGTGATCCCCAGCACCACGGCCCTCACACCCCCTGCTTCATCGGGCACCTCGGCTGACGAAGCAGGCGCCACCTGCACGGCGTCGAAATGCCCGCGATCCGCCAGGCCATTCACGTATTTGCCGAGTTCCGCGTCGATCCTCACATCGACCAATGCCGCCTCGATCTGCGCTGCCTTATCCGCCGCGATGCGGTTGAGGCTGGCCGACATGGAGTACCAGTAGCGGCCGAGATCGGCGTGCATGAACTTGGCCTGGTTCGTCAGCCGCCGGAGCGCGTCGCCGAAGATCGCTGGGCGCTCTCCGGGCTGTACGACGCCGAGGTTGATCTGCTTGTCGTCGAGGCCGGTGTTCTGCTGCTGGTGGGTCGGGGCTGTGCCCATGAAGATCGCTCGGGCGACGCGCCTGGTCGCCGAGTAGCGGTTCAGGTTCGGCGCTGACTGGTCGATCTTGTAAGGCGTGGACGTCGTGCCATCGACGTCGCCAGCGATGATCGACTGCCAGCTTACGTCGAGATAGTGCAGCAGTTCCGGCTCGACACGCGGCGAACTGACGGCGACGCTGCCGGGCATGATCATCACGGAGGGATCGCCGCTCATCCAGAGTTCGTGAATCGCCTGCGCCATCAAGCGCAGCACGCCGCGCGTGCGCTGGAATTTTTCGAGGGACCCCCAGCTTGTATAAAGTTGGTCGAACAACTCGGGATGGATCGGATAGGCCTTCTCCAGCTTGCGCCGATAGTCCTCATCCGCGCAGCCCTGCGGGAAGTCGTTGGCGTTCTCGCGGTAGAGCTTGGCGAACTGCTTCAGCGTGTTGTCGCGGTGATGGAACTTGTCGCCGGGGATTTCCTTGAAGAGCCGTCGCCGGACGATCTCATAGCTCTCCTCCTGGCTCGCTGGTCGCCATGAGGATTCGACTCGGCTGAAGGTCTGCTTCAGGCGGGCCAGCGCCTCCTGGCCGCCCTCGCCGCCGACCTCGATCTGAGACGCGGGCAAAGAGGCAACCAGAAGCGTTCGCGGGCTGGCCTTGACGGCTTCGGTGAGCGACTGGACGAAGGAGAGGTTCGCGTCGAACGAACCGGACGGCAGCCCATCGACCCGGTAGATCTGCCGCAGATAGGCGACCCATTCGTCGATCAGGATCAGGCTCGGCGCGTACTTCTTGAAGATCGCTTCCAGCAGGCTCGAGCCGGGCGCGATGCCGGTGGCATCGTTCTCGGCGATCATGTCGAAGGCCTCGGCGCCGCCGAGCTGCCAGGCCAGCTCGCCCCAGGTCGTGCGAATCTTCCGGCCGCCGTCGGCGTTGAGGACATCCTGCGGCCCGCGTGACGTGCCGACGAGCACGGCGCGGTTGATGCTCTGCGGCACGCTGAGCCCCTGCTTCTCGAGCAACTGGTCCAGCCCGGAGAGGTCCCGGACCGGCGTCGGTCCGGCCATATGGTAGAGGGCGAGCATCGAGTGGGTCTTGCCGCCGCCGAAGTTGGTTTGCAGTTCGACCACCGGATCGCCGCCACTGCCAGAGAGCCGCTTGGCGGCGCCAACCAGCACTGCGCTCAGGCCCTCCGTCAGATAGGTGCGGCTGAAGAACTGCTTCGGATCGCGATATTCGGCGGGCGCGCTGCCCGAATGCACCTTGGCGAGATCGGCCGCGAACTCGGCCTGCTGAAACTCGCCGGTGGCGACATCCTGGTGCGGCTCGACCACGTCGCGCCAGGGAAGCAGACCTGCAACAGTCTCGACCGAGATTTCCAGCCGCTGGGTCTTCCGGCGCTCCTCGTTGCGCTGAAGCTCGGTGAACTTTGTGCGCAGGATCGTGTCGCGCGTCTTGGCGAGTTGCTCGGCAATTTCGCCCGCGCTGATCGCCTCCATCAGACGGCGCATTGAATCGAGCGCGCGCTCTGCGTCGTCGTAAGTGAAATTCTCGTTGTGCGAGAGCTTGTTGCGCACATCGAGCAATTCGGACACATAGGACCGCTCGGGATGGCCGAGAACGGTTGCGAAAGCCTCCTTCCAGAACGCCATCATGGTTTTCAGCAGACCCTGCTGATCCCAACCCACCTCACCGGCGGAGTTTGGCCGCAATCCCTGGACGCGCTGGATCACCTCCAATTGCCAGTGCCCTTTGAGCGAGCTTTCCAGCCTCTTCTCGACGAACGGGATGAGCGCCGCCGGGAGCAACTCCATCCCTTCAAAAACATACTGGCGCGTACTTTTGGCCACGTTCCGTCCCCCTTAGATGTCCAGCCGGATCTGCCGATCGCCGCTCGTGTCGTGGATCGTCGCCGCCTGCCGCGTCAGCTCCGTCCAGTCGGCGATCAGTGCGTTGTAGGAGGTAGCCTCTTTCGCATCCTTCCGCTTGTTGGCGCTGATGTCGTAGAGGACATAGGCGAGATCCTTCACGGCCTCGGCCTTGTCGCCGCCAATCTTCTTCAGCAGCAACGCGGTGTCGTGCGAGAGACCATCCAGCTCGTACTGACGCACCAGATACTGACAGCATTCCCAAATCGTGGGGTGCCTGTCATTTGCTGGATCCCAACCTTCTTCGAGGTCCTCCCGCTTGTAGATGCGGACCCTTCCAGCAGACGACTCCGCTATGCCGGCATGCTTGACGTCATCCACGGAAATGCCGCGTGCGCGAGCAAGGTTGTCGGCGTCGCCGAAAACCCCCTTCTCATATCCATGCTGGGTGAACCAGCTCACCGCAAAGCGAGTCTCGGGATCAAAGTCACCCTCCTGCGAGGATAGATACTGATCCAACTCCTCGTTGATGATCTGCAATGCCGTCTTCACCGACATCGGCTTGTCATCACGTTCGATCACCGAACCGTATCGACTGAAAATCGCGATCCCAGGGCCGATTGACGCCTGTGGAATGTCCACCGGAGCGATGTTCGCGCGGTGCATCTCCTTCAAGGCTCCGGGCAGCTCTCGCCGCAACGCCCGGATAAATTCAATCCGGGAGATAGATTCAGCGTCTAGCGCACGCGGGCGGCACGCCATCACAACAGACGTTGCTAGAGCGTTCTTATTTTTCTTCAGGTTCCCGACAAGCTCAGTCCTTACCGGCCATGTAGCGCCGATTGAATAGCCCGCATCGACAATGGATTGTAGGAAGGTTGCCCAGCCTTTCGACGAGTAACCGTGTTCGTCCACCTCTCCTTGCCGGAACGCATAGTAGATAGTGGCAGGTACGTCGGCCCGGCCTTCCGTAGCCATGTGGCGCATGACGGTGGTCATCCCATCAAGGAAGAAACGGTCTGCCTCGTCCTTGCCACCATGACGTTTATAGTCGGCGACCAGCTCCTCCTGCTTGGGGACCAGCATCGTCGAGAACAGGTCGGGGTACGTGCTTGCCAAGCCCTTCTTAATCCAGACGTAGAAGAAGTCCGACAGGTCCGCGTAAGGGACATTGTCGTAATAGGGAGGGTCGGTCGAGACGACAAAGCCCGAAAAATCCACGTTCTGGGCATCTAATTGCCTTACGCCGCCGCCCCCCTTTGAGCATGGAAGAGCGGCAACGCTCTTGGCTAGATACTCTACCTGTCCAAAGAAATTACCGGATGAAGACGAGAACGGATTTCCTTCAACTGTATCCCAACGCATAGGCAGGGCTTGCATCGCAAAAACCTGCTGCACCTTCTCCCCTGACGTATCCCAGAAGGCACTCGTGGATTGTCTGTTCGCAAGACGACTCACACTTAGGACAAGATACGAGGAGATAGCTGTCCGATATGCGTCGTCGGTGACGCCGCCCACCACCTCCGGAATGAGATTCAGAAAGGTGTTCAGGGCGATAGTCTGCCGATCCATGAAAAGGTCGGAGATATTTGTGGGACCATAGTTGGTCACACTCATATACTGAGGGTGCTGCGACAGCGGGTATTCCGGTCTCCAATCGGGCTTTTCGCTAAAAGCCAAAACCTCGTGCTCTTTGGTTGGGGCGACGTATCGACGTCCCCTTTTCCCCTCCACGACGATAGCGAGAAGGCGCCAGCCCATCCTGCCCGCCATGCCCTCAGCCTTCACGTAGTCGGCGGTGATGGCATCACCGGTCAGAATGCACCTGAAGTTCGCACCTCGCCCTGCCTTGGTCCCCGCCGCCACGGCATCTTCCTCGTCGGGCTTCCCGTTATGCACTTCGAACGAGATGTCCGTTCCACTGACGACTGGCTTCACCCACACTGATTTCTTGGGCTTGTTGCAAAGCCAGTAGTTGGAAATCAGGGGAACATGAGCGCCGCGTACTGCCGGGTTCGGACTGGCGACAGTCCTGGCCCAGAGCCAGGCAAGAACGGTAGCCTCCCCTCCGCCATCTTTCTTTGGAAGCCCGACCGACGGATAAAGATGCCCAATCTTCTTCCAAGCTCGGTTGCTCAGCTCTTTCGCATACCAGAGGATATCTTCGGCAAGCCCCTCTGCACCTCGATAGTGCAGGCGCTCAGGTTTGCCGGGATGAATGGGCTTGCGATCATGGAATGGCGACGGCAACTCAATCATCGCCTTGCCAATCATCACCGCGACGGGATTGAGATCCGATCCCTTCGAGGGAAGACCAAGACGAACCGCTTCGAGCGGTATGGAGCCTCCTCCAGAAAACGGATCGTAAATGGGCGGGACGCCGTCAGGAAAGTTATTGCGTATCTCGGCGCGTGCGCGTTCCAGAACTTCGTCGTTCGTCGAGTTCTCCCACTTCACCAGATCTTCAATGATCCGAAAAAGGCGTTGACGTTCAGCCTCTACCGCTTCCTCGGTGGGAAACTGCTCTGGATGGCTCGACGGATCATCCACCAACTGGGCGAAAAGCACCGCGCGGCATGCAGCCAGCGGACGCCGTGCCCACCACAGATGTAGTGCGGAGGGATGCCCGTGCTTGATAGCCTTCTCCCGTGCTGATGCCTCATTGATCGCTTCGAGAGGGATTGCGACCTCGATGAGTTTCTTCTTGGGGTTATTGGTCGAGGTCATAAACCAGCCTGTACGTTGCGGGGTGAATGGTCATTTCGCCGCCTTCGCGCAGCACGCGAAGGCGGGCGCCCGTCATCTCGACGGGTTCACCCTCGGGGTTGACGAGAATGAAGGCGTAGACGTCCGGCTTCTGGTCGAGCAGGCCCCAGACGTCAGCCTCGATCTGGAGCGGCTCGCGCTCCAGGCAGTGTTCCTTCGGATGGTAGTGGCGCAGAACTTCACCGCCGGCCGAGCGGCGCTCCCAGGGAAACCTCGTCCCATTGGCGCGGCCGATCCAGCTTCCGTCCGAATGGAAGAAGCGATCCTCTCCATCGGCCTTATAGCCCTGGGCCAGAGCGAAGCGCGCCATGACGCTGGGACGTTGAGGCTTTGGCGCTGGGCGCGGCTTGGTCGTGACCTCGGTGTCGATCAACGCGTGACCTGGTTCCCCCGGTTGCGGCTCGGGCTCGGGCGACGCGGTGGGCACGTCGTCCTCCGATAGCTGGAGATCGTCATCCTGGGCCGGCGCAGCTTCCTCGTGAGCGTCCTCGGAAGACTCATTGGCCACATCGTCGTCGGCCGGCTTGGCTATCGGCTGCAGCTCGACAACTGGCGCAACCGCTTGTCGCTGCGGGCCAAGCGTGAAGTTCTCTTCGAGGTATTCCTTGATGTCCTCGGGCGACCGCTCGAACGCATAGGCCAGCGCCGCACGAATATCTGCGCTCAGGCTCCTGCCGATCTCCTCGGGCACGCGCTTCGCGAGCTTGGCCTTCGACAACGGGCTGACGAACAGCTTGTGATCGAGCCACAGGATGTCCGTGAGCCGAGCCGTGCCCGCGGGCACACCGTCGAGATAGGGAATGACCTCCAGCTTCGGCGCCTGAACCCAACTCGTTTCCGCGATCGCTTCCGCCAGCGCCCGCACGCGCTCGGTCTCGGCGGGATCGGCAAGCTCGATCCGCCCAAGCTGGGTTCCGAACGCCGTCAGCCAGGCGCGCCGGTCTTCCAAATCCGCGAGCAACGACGGCTGGTTGAACCGCTCTTCGACGAGGCTCGACAGAGCCGGAAGCGCCGAGAAGGGCGCGCTCTGGACCATCTCGGCCGAGAGTTGACGGAAGTCCGCCGTCTTGCGTTTCACCCAATCGTGGAGATGCCCGTAGGTGAACAGGCTCTGCATGCTCAGCACATGGGCGAGCGTGTCGGCCGGCACCCACTCACCCAGCAGATTCACCCAATGCCCGCACTCGTCCCAGATGCGGGTCGGGTATCGGGACAGCAGGGAACGAACGCGGCGGGCGTCGTCGGGCGACAGCGCCTTCTCCGAGGCCAGTGTGCCGAGCCATTGCAGCGCCAGGTCCGCCGACGGCCGATCGGCGACTCCGATGCGCCGCCACAGGCTGAGATCGACCACGGATACCCGGATTGTCGCGGCGCCGGGAACGTCCTGTTCATCGCCGGCGATGAACACGCCGCCCGACGTCACCCACGTGCCGTCATTTGCGAGAATGAGCTTCTCGGTCTTAAACGCGTCCCTGATGTTCTGCGTGTCTGTGGTCGAGCTCCCGTCGAGCATCTGGTCGAGGCGGCGATACCATTTCTCGACCTCATGGGCGGGGGCCTTGTCCGATTTCGCCAGGGCACGCAGCCGGTCGAGCAGACGTCCGGGCCCGCTCGGCGTGCTGCGGACGCCCAGAAGGTCCAGCAGAGGTCGCGTCGTTTCCCGGTCGAGCAGCCCATGCACGAAGGGCTCGACATCGATCAGCGCTTCCGTCTCCGGGGTGCGTCGCAAGAGATCGCCAGGTTTGTGCAGGAAGCCGCGCACATCGCGAAGGCACGCTAGTTCCCTGAGCCGCGACGCCCACGCCGGAAGCAGGCCGCGACGCAACACTGTTCGCCGATGGCCATTGGAAGCTTCCTCGGCAACTGTCGCGGATGCCTTCTGTGACCAGAAGTCGCTCTTTTCCGCGATCAGCTTCTCGGCAACGGCGGCCCATATCCCGTCGTCAGTCTTTGCCGCGCGTTGCCAATGGGCCCAAAGCTCAGCCGGGAAATCCCAGTCGTGAATGTAGAACCAGGGATCCTTGTAGCGATATTCGATCCGCCCCGAGAACGATCGTTTCTTCAATTCGACATTCAGCGCCGATTCGCGTCCCGAGAATGTCCGCACCTCGACGAGGGGCGGGAATGTCCGCAGTCCTGATTTGCCCGATGATATCCATTGGAGCCACTCGTCGCGCGTGCAGGACCTAAAGTTTGCGACGTAGTCGGGATGCAGAAGCTGCGTTTGTCGGAGCGCCTGCGGCAGCAACTCCTCCAATGCGCCATTCTCATCGAACAGCACGGCCTTCTCGATGGAGCGGAGCTTCAGGTCGGCACAGGCATACCGGAAGGATTCGCCGATGGTGACACCGAGCTTCGCCGCGATCTGGGCGAGCTGGACGCATTCGACCAGCTTCGGCTGGCCGGATTTGAAATAATCGGCCGCGACGCGTTCGATGACTGCATTGACGTCGCTGGTACCGTCGAGTCCGATCTCTTCGAGCACGGCGAAGGCCGCCCCGACCGCGTCGCCGCGCCGGGCGTCCTTGTCGCCCTTGTCGCGGCGCTGATCAGCGAGGAAGCGCGTCCAGTTCTGATTGAGCACGATCAGATGGTCGGCCAGGAATTCCCAGTCGTCGTCGGACTGGAGCAGCTTCTTCTCGCCGAGCCGCACGACCTCCGACGCCGAGTAGAGCACCTCCTTGCCCTGGACGGGGACGATGCGCAGGCGATTGGTGTCGTGACATTCCCAGCCCGTCACCTCAGGGGCGATGTAGGCCCACAAGTTCAATAGGTGCCGCCAAGTCGACGGCCGGGGAAGGTGCTTGCCGCGCAGCTGCTGAAGCAGATCGGACTTCGAGAATTCCTCGACCAAGTTCCAGTGAACGAGCTTGGTTCGATCCATTGCCGACACATGCTGGCAAAGCGCCTGTCGCGACTGTTCGTCGAGCAGGGCCATGGCCTGGTCGGCTGGCCATATGTCGAATATCGGCAACGGGACGGCAATCGCCCCCTTCGTGGCGGCGAGCCCGCCTTCCTCGGTGAGGAGGACCGGCCGATCCCCGATTGCTTCATCGAACGCCAGCTCGACGATGGCGGCGCAAGACCCTTCGAGCGTGCTCGCCTCGCGGTCGACATCGGGGAGGAGTCCATAGGCGTCCGCCCGATCGCGCGGGCTGGACTTGGTCTGTTCGAGCCATTCCGCCATCGCATCGGCGGCGAGTGCGCCGGCGCGCTTCAGCAGCCAGCGGTTCGTGGGCGAGGTCTCCGGATCCTTGATCTTGAGGCGCGCGGGATCCTGGATGAAAGGGGCGTTGCAAGCGAAGGGGAGCGGGGTCTCGACGCCGGTCGGCAGGACGACATAGAGCCGCCCTTTCGCTCCCAGGACGATCTCAACCCGGCAGGGCGGAAAGTCGCCGCCGTCCTCGGCGCCGATCATGCGCTCCTTGCGGATCTCATCGAGCGCATCGTCGGGAAAAGCCTCCTCGGCGGAGCGGACCAGCAGGAACGGGTCGTCCGCCTTCTCGTCCAGGGCCATCCATTCGCTCTCGGCGACGGGGCCGGGGCCGAGACTCTGCCAATGCACCGCCTTGTCGCCGATCTGAAGCCGTCGGATGGTCTTGAAGAACAGCAGAGACACAGGGCTCTTCAGCCATTCGTCGAGGTTCTTCTCGACCTCACGGCGCAACAGCGAGTTGGCGATCGCCACCTCGACGCGCGTGCTGCCCGCCGTCGGTTGATCGCGTTCGATCCAGTGCGGCTCGGTGAACCGGGTGCGCTCGAAGGCCACGGCAAGTGTGGGCGTGAAGAGCTCGACCCGATCGCCCAGGCTGAACGTGCTCTTGAAGCCGATCCCCCGGAAGCCGATCGTATGGAGGGCGCGCTTGTTCGAATAGCCGAAGCGGCAGATCGACGCGAAATGGGCCTCGATGAAGTCCTCACCGTTGTGCTCGAACACGAAGCGATCGTCCTCGATCGAGACGCGCGCTTCGCTGGCGCCGGCATCATCGGCGTTCTGGAGCAGTTCGGACAGGATGTGACGCGGGCTCTGCACCTGCTTGAAGAGCTGGTGCCACGGACCGGCAAGCTCCGGGTCCGCCTCGAGTTGATCCCAGCGTTTCGACGCGCGCTCTCTGATCCGGTCGAAATAGTCCGGAGGAGCGCCGATCGCGGTCGCGAGCATCTGGCGTTCCGCGCTCATCGCGAGGCCCCCGCGTTCGGGAGCTGCGCGAACGCGCGTCGCGGTTGCGTTGACCGTTCGACGATCATGCCTCGAACTCAATCGTCGAAGGCGTTGCGACCAGTTCCGGCCCGCGCGGCGGCGCACTCTTGCGCCAGCCGCCCTTGATCGTCTGGATCGCCGAAATCGGCAGCCTCTGGGCGGGCGGTAACTCGCGCAGATCGCGGACGTGCCAGAACACGGCCCAATGCCCCTGATTGTCCGACGTGTATTGCCCGGTCGTCGGAGGGCGGTGGGTCATTCCCTGCGAGTGCTTGCCGTTCGCGCTCTCCTCGCAGCCGAAGTACCAGCCTCTCCAGCTAACGACGAGACTGTCCTTCGCCGGCACGTCCTCGTGGGACGGATAGATCAGGACCGGGACGAACGCGTCGCCGCGAAGCTCTTCGACCTTGCGGAACAGCTCCCATTTGCGCGAGCCGAAGGCGACGAATCCCGTGCGGCGCGCGATGTCCTCGCCCGACTGGAGATGCTCCAGCGGGACCGGTGCAAGGATGGCGAAATCCTTGATGTCCGTCACGGCGCCCTCCCTGCCGAACCCCGTCTCCTGAGGCTGACGCGATAACGGTAGGGCGCGGTCTCCTCGATCACGACGAGGTCTCCGGCCCGCGCGCCATGCGATTTGTAGAAGGCGCCGATCCAGCCCGCGGGCGCGGAAGAACTTCTTGTCCTGGCCGTCGATGTCGGTCCGCACCGGCTCCGGTCCGCCCCAGTCGATCACCACCTCGCCTCGTGCCCGCGAGGCCTTGTTCGAGCCGCCGATCACATCGTCAGGGAACTTGTCGATTAGCGGTCGCAGATAGAAGTGGTTGTTACGCAGATTGGCGTGGTTGATTTCGATCTCGCCGATCCAGCGCGCCGTGGATGCTGATGCGGGCGGCGAGATCGCGGCCGCCGTGGCGGCCTTTGGCGTTTGGATTCGACCAGCCGCCGCCGACGGCTGCCTGGCGGCAACCGTCACCGCCTCCGGCATGGGCTCGGCAACCGAGCCTTCGGGGAACACGCCACGCAACGCGGCGGCGATCCCCGCGATCGCCTCCTCGTCCAGTTCGACCCAGGTCACGGCGCCGCTCTTGTGCCGGTAAGGCACTGGCCGGTCGAGCCGGCGCACCTCGTCCAGCTTCCACGGCACGTTCCATTTCGCGACCGCGCCGGAGCGGATCATGTGCTCGGGGATGCAATGGCGCTCGAACGTCACGATCATGTCTGCCGGCGACAGCGGCCGGCCGACCTCGGTCAGCTTGGCGACGCCGTACACCGCGCCCGTGCCTTTCCGGATGAGTCCGAACCAGCCGCGATGCGACGTCGCCGACGAGCGCATCTCCCAGGTTTTCGAGCCCTCGAGGAGATGGCCGATCCACGGATCGGCGACGATAAGCCCCTTGGTGATCCTCATCGCGGCGCCTCCGCGCGCTCCAGGAGACGTCGCAGGTCGAATTGAATCGCCGTCTCGAGGAACGACGGCTCGCGCTCGACCAGGGCGCCGCGCACATAACGCGGCTCCTGGGCGAATCCTCCGGCGACGGACACGACCGCCAGGATGAACTTTTCCGGCTCATGCAACGAGGTGATTACCTCCTGGCGCGTGATCATCACGGAGTCGGCGCTGTCGATGCGGCCCTTGACCTCTATGAAGCGCAGATGCCCCGACTTCGGATCGTGCGATGCGATGTCGTACCCGATCTTCTGCGCCGAGACGTCGACCGGAGCGTGTCCGAGCGTGCGCTCGGCAGCCATGACAGCTTCCATCGCGGTAAGCTCGATCGCCCGCCGCGCCGCCGGATCCTCGGCGAAACCGTTCGCCACGGGAGCCTGACGGGCTTCCAGCAGACCGCGCGGTATCACCACCATGCCGCCTCGGACCCGTGGTGGCTGCGACGAGATGAACCGCTCGCGTTGGAGCTGGTCCATCCGCCGCTTCTGGCGCTCGGCCAGTTCCTCGGCACGGCGCTGGGCGTTCTGCCAGTTGAGCCGCGTCTTCTTGCCGGCCTTCTCCTCCTCTTTGAGCTCGAAGGCCCGCGAGTCCCAGTAGTTGATCTCCTTCTTGAGCCGGGCGCGGACCTCCTGCTCGACCTTCTCGATCTCGGGCAGGCGACGCGCCTTGACCTCGGCGACATGCCCCTGCGCCAGCTCGACCGTGGCGAAGCGGATGGCCGTCTTTTCCAGTTCGCTGGTCAGCCAGTCCTCGTCGAGCAGGTCGCGGACCATCCCGATCTCTTCCGCCGTGGCGGGTCGGAGGTTGAGGTGCGGCGCGATGCCCGCGTTCTCGGCCTGACCTCGCTTGTCGATCGCGGCGAATTGCAGCCGCTGCGAGATCACGTGCGGCTTGCCGCCGCTGGTCAGCCGGCCGTCCTGGACGGTGTGCTCGAGCAGGAAGACCGCCGAAAGCGCATCGCCCGGATCGGTGTCATCGACGAGGATCGCGCCCTGGCGCATGATCTGCTCGTATTGCTCGCGGATCAGGCTGATCACCGCCTCGAGCAGCGGGTGCCCGGGACAGACGAAGGCGGCGACGGGCTGCTGATTGATCAGCCCTTTCTCGAAGCAGATCCGCTCATATTGCTTCTGGATCGGCGCCCCGGTGCCGATCTGGCGATCGCGTTCGCGGATGCGCACCGGCACGTGGGTGATTTCCCAGCGCCCTTCCTCGCGGCGTTTGAGGCGTCCGCCGAGATGCTGGAACGCCTCGACGAAGAAGCTCTGGATGTGATGTGGCTGCAAGCGCAACGCTTCGGCCCGCTCCATCTCCAGCCGCAGTTCCTCGACCTTGGCCTCGGGCATGGTGTCGTTGGTGAGCGCGCGGCGGCGGAGCAACTCCAGCAGATGCGCCTGATCGACCGCACCGTCGACCTGCCGAAACAGACGCGCCTTCACGTCTTCCTGTTCTCCATACTGGATCGCCTGGAAGAGGAGATCCTTGAGCGCGGTGCCTTCGAAGAGTTCGCCGAGCACGTCGTAGACGCGCCCGCCCAGCGCCTCGCGCGCGGCTTCCAGTTTTTCGAGAAGCCGCGCATAGACCTCGCCCTCGCGCGTGTCGGCCGCGACCAGGTTCCAGAGATGGCAGACTTCGGTCTGGCCGATGCGGTGAATGCGCCCGAAGCGCTGCTCGATCTTGTTGGGGTTCCAGGGCAGGTCGTAATTGACCATCAGGTGCCCGCGCTGGAGGTTGACGCCTTCGCCCGCAGCGTCATTGGCGATCAGCACCAGCAGATCCTTGTCTTGCATGAAGCGCTCGATCACCTTGCGCCGCTCCTCGCGCGACACGCCGCCATGGATCACGTCCACTGCCTCGGGGTTACCGAGGCGCGCGCGCACCTTGTCGAGCAGGTAGTGAAGCGTGTCCTTGGGCTCGGTGAAGATGATCAGTTTGCGGCGGTTGCCGCCCGCATCGATCATCAGGTCATCGTCGAGAATGCGGTTGAGCTGGGTCCATTTCGTGTCCACGCCGGAGCGCAGCACGCCGAGCGCCGTCGCCTCGAGGCCTTTCAACGTCTCCACTTCTAGGGCGAGCTGCTCGACCGTCTCGGCCGTGGTCGCGCCGGTCGAGATCAACTCCTCCAGTTCGTCGATCTCCTCCTGCCCGTATTCCTCGATGTTGCGCAGCATGTCGGGATTGACCGCCGGCTCATCGACGCCGACGCGCCGTCCTTTCGCGGCGAGGCGCGCTTCACCGAGCTCGCCTTCGAGGCGCTCACGCCGCCGCTTCAGCGACTGGTAGATAGCGGCTGGCGACGAGGCCAGGCGTCGCTGCAGGATCTGCAGTGCGAAGCCGACATTGTTGCGTTTCTTGCCATCGCCCTCAGCGAACCGCTGCACCCGGTTCATCTCGGTGCGGACATACTCGGTGACCGCGGTGTAGAGCGCGGCTTCGCCCTCGGAGAGTTCATACTTGACGGTATAGGCGCGCCGCTCGGGAAACAGCGGCCGGCCATCGAACTTCAGCAGTTCTTCCTTGGTCAGCCGCCGCATCATGTCTTCTGTGTCCGCGTAATGGACACCGTCCCGGAACCGACCTTCGAAGCGGTCGCCGTCGAGTAGCGCCATGAAGAGCTGGAAGTCTTCCTCCTTGCCGTTATGCGGCGTCGCCGACATCAAGAGCAGGTGGCGGCAGATCTGACCGAGCTTCTGTCCGACCTGATAGCGCCGCGTATATTTGACCTCGCCACCGAAATAGGTCGCCGACATGCGATGGGCCTCGTCGCAAATGATGAGGTCCCATTCGCGGGCACTCATGAGCTTTTCCTGCAGCTCCTCGTTACGCGCCAGCACATCGAGTCTCACGATCAGCCGATCGCGTTCGCTGAACGGATTGCCCGAACGCGACGTCTCGATCATGTCACGGGTGAGGATGTCGAATTCGAGATTGAACTTCTGGCCGAGCTCGTCCTGCCACTGCTCGACCAGGCTGCCCGGCGCGACGACGAGGCAGCGCTCCAGATCGCTCCGTGCGATCAGCTCCTTGATGAGCAGGCCGGCCATGATCGTCTTGCCGGCGCCGGGATCATCCGCAAGGAGGAAACGCAGCGGTTGCCGCGGAAGCATCTCGCCGTAGACCGCGGAAATCTGGTGCGGTAGCGGATCGACTAGGCTCGTGTGGATCGCAAGATAAGGATCAAAATAATGGGCAAGCTTGATGCGGTTGGCTTCGGTCACGAGGCGCAGCAGCGCCCCGTCGGCGTCAAAGGACCACGGCCGTCCGCTCTGCTCGACGTCCAGCCGGTGTTCGTCGTCCCGATAGAGGATGGCCTCCGCGACATTGCCGTTGTGGTCGCGGTAGACGACGCTGATGGCCTGATCGCCGATCCAATCGACCGACACGACCTGGACAGGTTGCGCGGATACGATCCCGCGAACCGACGCGCCATTCTTGATGTCCTCGAGTTTCGCCCCCATCGGCTGAATCTACCCCCCAAATGCTGTCATAGCTGAAGCTCAGTCTTTTCTAAAGCAGCCTCGGTTTCCTTGCGATTTATCGCAACGATATGCTGCGTGCGCGGATTCTGTTTTGCGGCATCGCCGAGCAGCCCAAGTCGTTTCAGCACATAGAAAAGCATCGCGTAGCGGACCGGGAGGATGCCGTTACCGTGATCGAAGCCGTAATCCTTGGCGACGACTTTCTTCTGGCTCTCGGTCAGATCGGGATGCGGACCGACGACGACATCGAAATAGTTGTTCCAGAGCCAGTCCTGCTCGCCAGTCGCGCCGGGCCTGCCCTTGTCGCCGACCTCGAGAATACGCGGCAGGAGGAAATCCTTGAACCTGTCCTGGAGATGGCAATAGGCCCGGGCGTGCCAGCGGAACCCGTCATAGCCGAAAGCGTGCGGCGTGATCCTGCGCCATATCGGATCGGGGCGGGATCGGTTCATCGACTGATAGAATATGTCCACGGAGGCGCCCTCGCGCACCGCGTCAAGGATCCTGCGCAAGACCTCGATGTCGATGTCGCGCTTGGGCGTCAGGGCGACGTCGGCACTCGGAAGCGTGGCGATCCAGGAATCATGGGCCGGCACGGTGCCTTCGGCGACAGCGCGGAGCTGCGCAAGGTAGGTGTAGGGATCGGGATCGAGGAAGCGCAGGACGAACTTTTCAGCCGCGACATAGCGCTTCGAACGCGTATCGTAGTCCATATTTCCGGGTGCCCGTTCCTGGTAGAGCGTCAGGTCCTTGGACGCCTGTGGAATCGATACTCCGAAGCATTCCTTGATGTCGGCACGATTGATCGAGCCCTCCCAGAACAGGCGGAACTCAATAAATTCAAGCCTTTGCTCAACACCCCAGCGCACTCAGCGATCCTCGGTATGCGATTATAAACTATACTGACTTGACAAACAAGTACGTGTAGTTCATATACGCATCCTGACAGTGAGTCAACGGCGGGAGGCCAGAATGGCGGATAGGTACGTTACCAAACATCCCAAGGGCTGGGCGGTTAAGGCGCCGGGCGCGGATCGGGCGAGCAGCGTCCATCACACGCAGCGCGAAGCCGAGCAGGCTGCGAAGCAGACGGTCCGCAATCTCGGCGGCGGAGAGGTTCGCATCCAGGGGCGCGACGGCCGCTGGCGCGATTCCGACACGGTGCCGCCCGGCAACGATCCGAATCCGCCCCGGGATCGGAAGCATTAGCTGCGGCGAGCGGGGGCAAACACCGTGAAGCGCATCCTTACCATAGATGGCGGCGGCATCCGGGGCACCTTCCCGGCGGCGTTCCTCGCCAACCTGGAACAAGAGCTCGATCAGCCGATCGGCCACTATTTCGACCTGATCTCCGGAACCTCTACCGGAGGCATCATCGCCATCGGGCTGGCGCTCGGCATGCGCGCCGCCGACATCCTCAAGCTCTATGAAGATAAGGGGCCGGCGATCTTCGCGCAGACGCGCGGCGGCGTCGCGGGCTGGCTCGGCCGGCATGTGCGCAAGGGACGCTGGCTATTCTGGGGACCTAAATACAGCGCGCAGCCGCTCCGTGATGCGCTTCAGGGCGTGCTGGGCGACCGCAAGCTTGGCGAGGCGCGGACGCGCCTGGTAATCCCTGCATGGCATCCCCAGACGCAAGGCGTCTACATCTTCAAGACGGCCCATCATCCTCGCCTGAGGACAGACTACAAGGAGCTCGCGATCGACGCGGCGATGGCAACGGCAGCTGCGCCGACATATTTCGCGCAGCACGTCACCGCGAATGATGTCGGGTTGGTCGATGGTGGCCTGTGGGCCAACAACCCGACCGGCATCGCCGTCGTTGAGGCGATAGCGACGCTTGGCTGGCCTGCCGACGATATCAGGGTTCTCAGCATCGGCTGCCTCGAGGACATCAAGGTCGTCCGCGAGGCCTATGGCGCGGCCAGGCTCGCCCCTCAACTCGCCAGTCTGTTCATGGCCGGGCAGTCACACGGCTCGCTAGGCATCGCCCATATTCTCACAGGCGACCCGCACGAGCGACGCGCCATCTATCGCGTCTCCCAGCCGGTGCCTGACGGCTTCTACTCCCTCGACGACACCAGTCGCATCCGCAGCCTGAAAGACCGCGCCTTCGCAGAGGCGCGTATCCAGAAGGCGATCCTCCAACCGCAATTCTTCGGCGCGCCCGCTGACGAATTCGTCCCTCACTGCAGGTGATGCCATGACCATGCACGACAAGCGGCTCGCGAAATCGCACGACGATATCCTGGAGGCGATGGCGGATGCCCTCGACATCCCGCCGTCGAAGTTCGAAGAGGCAAAGAACCGCTACGAGGCAATCGGCAACTGGCTCGACCGCCCGGAGTCAACGCTCGCCGACTACGACCCAGCGATCTCGCCGCAGGGTTCCTTCCTTCTCGGTACGGTTACGCGGCCGCTGACCGACGCGGAGGAATATGATGTCGATCTCGGGTGCCGGCTCAACGCGTCGAAGGCCGAGTTCACGCAGAAGGGCCTGAAGGAAGCGGTCGGCTATGAAGTCGCGCTCTACGCCAAGGCGCACGGCATGGCCAAACCGGACGAGCGGCGCCGCTGCTGGACCCTCAACTACGCTGCCGGCGCGCAATTCCACATGGATATCGTGCCCGCGCTTCCTGATGCCCAGCGCTATAAGACCAAGCTGCTTGAACATGGCTATCGCTCGCTGGCTTACGACACTGCTTTGACCGGCCAGGCGATTGCCATTACGGACAATACCCTCCCGCACTACAACCAGCAGACCGAAGACTGGCCGCAGAGCAACCCGCTCGGTTATGCGGCGTGGTTCCGTAGCCGCATGCGCGTGCGCCTGACGGAGGCGAAGCGCGCTTTCGCGCAGCGTGAGCGGATCACTGCCAGCGTCGAGGACATCCCCGACTACAAAGTCAAAACGCCGCTGCAGCGCTCAATCCAGCTTCTGAAACGGCACCGCGACTGCATGTTTGCGGACGACTGCGAGCACAAGCCCATTTCGATCATCATTACGACGCTCGCTGCCCATGCCTACAACGAGGAGCCGACTATCTCGGCCGCGCTGCAAAGCATCCTGACCGGGATGGATCGCTATATCGAAGATCGCGGTGGTGTCGCGTGGGTGGCCAACCCGGTCAATCCGGCCGAGAACTTTGCCGACAAATGGGCGGAGGAACCCAAGAAGCGTGATAACTTCCGCCGCTGGGTCGACCAGGCCCGGCAGGATTTCGCATTCTATCTGCGAGTGAGCACGTTCGACAAAGTTCCTGAAGTGCTCCGGGAGCATCTCGGCGCGAAGCTGGTCGATAGCACCCTTGCGGCAATACTCCCCGTGGCGGCGGTCGCTCTGGCCACGCCGGCCATCGCGCGGGATATTTCGGATAGCGGTGACATGGGGCGCGCCGAGCGCGCCGTCGAACAGATCAACCGCGACGGGCCGCAGTCGAAGCCTTGGGCCAAGTCTTAGGCAAATCGATCAAGTTGCTGACGCTGGAGGAGGTCAAGGCTGCGATCGCTTTCGACCAACCGAAGTTGCGCGCTTCGGCTGACGGTCCGAAAATTCAAGTCGAGGGCGACTATCTCATATTTGAGAAGGATGTCGTCGCGGCCCCCGGCGGGCCCCTCGCCGACTTCAATATCAGGATTGAGTTGTCCGAGCTCTATCCGCGTCAAGAACCCAAGGTCTTTGAGGTCGGCGGCAGAATCCCGCGTGAGGCGGAGCGACATATCAATCCCGATGGCGATTGCTGCGTTACGGTCTGGGAACACTGGCTGATCACGGCGAATGACCACTCCGTCGGCAACTTTCTCAACGGCCCGCTCAATGAGTATTTTCTTGGCCAGTTCTGGTTCGAAAAGACCGGGAAATGGCCGTTCGGCGAGCGGGCGCACGGCACACCAGGGCTCGAGGAGGCTTACGCAGATGCACTGGGAATCGCGAATGGGCGAAAAAGCCTTCTCTATCACTTGCGGATGCTGTCCCAAGATTGGCCGAAAGGTCACTGGCCATGTCCCTGTGGAAGCGGCCTGCGCCTTCGGCATTGCCACCGTGACGATCTGATGACCATACACCAGCGCGTTTCGCCGAATGTTGCCCGGCGCATGTTGCGTCGGCTCAATCCAGACAGGCGCGAAACGCGAAGCGTTGGATTCTAGCGTTCCACCTCAGGTCCTTTACCGTGTCGGCTGCGTAGTCTTCTTGACTCTTTGAGCGAAAAGCTAGAACAAATAGCGAACATGATGCAAGACCCACAAGCGGAGGTCCATCCATCCCGTGCGGCCTCAGCCCGCCATCGACGCCTTGCGCGTGCAGATCGAGAAGATCGAAGGCCCTCGCCGGCGCGTGCAGTCGGTGCTGCCCTTCGGGGTGGCCGAGGTCGACTCACGCCTACCAGGAAGAGGGCTGGCACGCGGCGCGCTGCATGAGATCGCTGGCGGTGGCAACGGCGTCATCGACGGCGCCGCCGCGGCCCTGTTCGCCGCAGGCATCGCAGCCCGCACCAAGGGCCGCGTGCTGTGGTGCATCACGCAGCCCGACATTTTCGCGCCTGCCGTCGCACAGGCCGGACTACCGCCCGACCGGGTGATCTATCTGCAGGCCGGTGACCAGGCCAGTGTCTTGGCGTGCATGGAGGAAGGGCTGCGGCATGGCGGCCTCGGCGCCGTGGTCGGCGAAGTTGCCCGACTCTCCATGAACGCCTCTCGCCGCCTCATGCTTGCAGCGGAAGGGAGCGGAACCATCGGTCTCGCGCTTCGCCGCTGGCGGCGCCAGACCGACGCCACTGACTTCGGGCAGCCCACCGCCGCCGCCACGCGCTGGCGGGTGTCGGTGCTGCCGTCCACCCCCTTGCCGGTCCCCGGCGTTGGCCGCGCCCGCTGGCTGGTCGAACTGATCCGCGCCCGAGCCGGCGAAAGCGCTGATTTCGAATTGGAAGCCTGTGATGAAAAGGGTCGTCTCGCTGTACCTGCCGAACTGGTCCACCGACCGTCTGCGGCGGATGACTGGCGACGCACCGCCGCGCGCTGATGCGCCGCTGGTGGTCGTCGGCCGGGACGGGAGCAGACGGATCGTGACGGCTGCCGATCCGGCGGCCGCGGCACTTGGCGCGCACGTCGGCATGCCCGCGGCGAAGGCTCAGGCGCTCGCGGCCGGCCTCCAGATTCGCGACGCCGATCCATTGGGCGACGCCGAGGCGCTGGAGCGGCTGGCGCTCTGGATCCTGCAGCGCGTGGCCCCCATCGTCACCGCAGATCCCCAAGACGGCATCGTCATCGACACGACCGGGACCGATCACCTCCATGGCGGCGAGGCCGCCATGCTCGATGGCCTCGTCAGCCGACTCGCCATGTCGGGCGTCGCCGCACGCGCGGCCGTCGCCGATACCTGGGGTGCGGCGCACGCGCTTGCCCGCTTCGCCCCCGGCTCGATGATGATCGCCGCGCCCGGTCATGGCCCATCGGTGATTTCGGCACTGCCGATAGAGGCGCTACGGCTCCCGCCCGGTATGCCGGCGGCGTTGCGCGTCCTCGGTTTCGAGCGGATCGGTGAACTCATCGCGCAGCCGCGCGCGCCCCTGACACTGCGTTTCGGCCCCGAGCTCGGCCGGCGTCTCGATCAAGCGCTCGGCCGCGCAGCAGAACCGATCGAGCCACTTCGACCGGCCGAGCTCTCCGAGGTGCGCCGCTCTTTCGCCGAACCGATCTCCGCGGCTGAGACCATCGCCCGCTATATCGGCAAACTGGTCGAAGCGCTGTGCACGGACCTCGAGCAGAACGGCCAAGGCGCGCGGCGCCTCGACCTCATCTGTCAGCGCGTCGACAGCCGCGCCCAAGCCATCCGCATCGGCATGGCCAAGCCCGTGCGCGATGCGAAGCGCCTCACTCGTCTGCTCTGCGACAAGATCGAGACAATCGATCCTGGCTTCGGCATCGACACCCTGACGCTCTGCGCCTCCGTTGCCGAACCGCTGGAGCCCCGGCAGATGGCGACCTCCCTCATTGAAGTGGCAGAGCCCGATATCTCTGATCTCATCGATACCCTCGCCAACCGCGTCGGTGATCGCGCCCTCTATCGGGCCGCGCCGGTCGCCAGCGACGTTCCGGAGCGGTCGGTCAGCCGTGTGCCGGCGCTCGCCCCCCAGACCGGCGCGAGTTGGCCCGATGCCTGGCCGCGACCGGCACGGCTGCTGCTGACCCCCGAGCTGGTCGAGACCATCGCCTTGCTGCCGGACCATCCGCCGGTCTCCTTCACCTGGCGCGGCGTACGCCGCCGCGTCCGGCGTGCCGATGGGCCGGAGCGGGTCTTCGGAGAATGGTGGAAACGCGATGCGGAGTTGGCAGCCATCAGGGATTACTTCCGGGTCGAGGACGAAGCAGGCGAACGCTATTGGCTCTATCGTGCCGGTAACGGGGAGGACGAAACCACCGGCTCGCAGCGCTGGTTCATCCACGGGGTCTTCGGGTGACAAGCCCACGCTATGCCGAATTGCAGGTCACCTCGCATTTCAGCTTCCTGCGCGGCGCATCCTCTCCCGAGGAGCTTTTTGCGCAGGCAGCGCTGCTCGGCATCGAGGCGCTCGCCGTCGTCGACCGCAACAGCCTCGCCGGCATCGTCCGCGCTCATGAAGCCGCCAAAACCACCGGCGTGCGCCTCGTCGTAGGCTGCCGCCTCGACCTCGCCGATGGCACGTCGGTCGTCGTCTATCCGACGGACCGGCCCGCCTATTCCCGGCTCTGCCGACTTCTCAGTCTCGGCAAGGGACGCGCCGGCAAGGGCAAGTGCCATCTCGAATGGGCGGATCTGGTGACCTATGGCGAAGGCCTAATCGCCGTGCTCCTCCCGGACGTCGCCGATGACGAATGCGGTCTGCGCCTGCGCCGCCTGCGCGAGGCCTTCGGCGATCGCGCCTATATGGCGCTGACGCTGCGGCGCCGGCCGAACGATCAGTTGCGGCTTCACGAATTGTCGAACCTTGCGGCGCAAATGCGGGTGCCGACGGTGGTGACGAACGATGTTCTGTTCCACGAGCCCGGCCGGCGCATCCTGCAGGACGTGGTCACCTGCATCCGTCACAATGTCACCATCGACGAGCTCGGCGAACGCCGTGAGCGCCACGCCGACCGCTATCTCAAACCACCAGAGGAGATGCATCGGCTCTTCGGCCGCTATCCCGAGGCCCTCGCGCGTACATTCGAGATCGCCGAGCGCTGCCGCTTCAGTCTCGACGAACTCGCCTACCAATATCCGGAAGAGCGCGACGATCCCACGCTCACGCCGCAGCAGACGCTGGAGAAGTTCACCTGGGAAGGCGCTGCTCAACGCTATCCTGACGGGCTCCCCGACAGCGTGCGGGCGACGCTCGAGCACGAACTGCGGCTGATCGAAAAACTCGGCTATGCGCCGTACTTCCTCACCGTCAACAGCATCGTCAGGTTCGCCCGCTCGCGCGATATCCTCTGCCAGGGTCGCGGGTCGGCCGCCAACAGCGCCGTCTGCTTCGTGCTCGGCATCACCTCGATCGACCCGGGCCGCAACGACCTGCTGTTCGAACGCTTTGTGTCGGAGGAACGGCGCGAACCGCCGGACATCGATGTCGACTTCGAGCACGAGCGGCGCGAAATCGTCATGCAGTGGGTGTTCGACACCTACGGCCGCGATCACGCGGCGCTCTGCTCGACGGTCATTCGCTATCGTACCAAGGGCGCACTACGCGATGTCGGCAAGGCCCTCGGCCTGCCGGAAGATCTCATCCGCACGTTGTCGGGCCAGGTCTGGGGCTGGTCCGAGGAGGGCGTCGCCGATCGGCACCTCGCGGAGCTCAATCTCAATCTCTCCGACCGGCGCCTGCGTCTCGCGCTCGACCTTACCGGCCAGCTTATGGGCGCCCCGCGCCATCTGAGCCAGCATCCGGGTGGTTTCGTGCTGACCCACGACCGGCTCGACGACCTCGTTCCCATCGAGCCTGCCGCCATGATCGATCGCCAGGTCATTGAGTGGGACAAGGACGACATCGACGCGCTCAAGTTCATGAAGGTCGACGTCCTCGCCCTCGGCATGCTGACCTGCATGAAAAAGGGCCTCGATCTGCTGACCGAGCACAAGGATATCACGCTCGATCTCGCCTCCATCCCGGCCGAGGATCCACGCACTTACGCGATGATCCGCAAGGCCGACACGCTCGGCACGTTCCAGATCGAATCGCGCGCCCAGATGTCAATGCTGCCGCGGCTCAAGCCGCGGACCTATTACGATCTCGTGGTCCAAGTCGCGATCGTCCGCCCTGGGCCGATCCAGGGCGACATGGTCCACCCCTATCTCCGTCGCCGCGGGGGCCTCGAGCCGGTCCACTACCCGAAGCCCGAGCTTGAGAGAGTCCTGGGCAAAACGCTCGGCGTTCCGCTCTTCCAGGAGCAGGCCATGCGCGTTGCCATCGAATGCGCCGGCTTCACGCCGGGCGAGGCCGACATGCTGCGCAAATCCATGGCCACATTCAAGCACACGGGAGGCGTCTCCGCCTTCAAGACCAAGCTGATCGAGGGCATGGTCGACCGCGGCTACGACCGACCGTTCGCGGAAAAGACCTTCAGCCAACTCGAGGGCTTCGGAAGCTACGGCTTTCCGGAAAGCCACGCCGCATCCTTCGCGCTGATCGCCTATGCCAGCGCCTGGCTCAAATGCTGGCATCCCGACGTCTTCTGCTGCGCCCTGCTCAACAGCCAGCCGATGGGCTTTTACGCCCCGGCGCAGATCGTGCGGGACGCGATTGCCCATGGTATCGAGGTGCGTCCCGCCTGCGTTAATGCTTCACGTTGGGACTGCACTTTGGAGCCGACCCAAGACGATAGCCGCTTCGCCGTTCGGCTTGGTCTGCTCATGGTCCGCGGCCTCGCCAACGTCCATGCGGCGAGCATTGTCGCGGCGCGCGCCGATCAGCCTTTCGCGTCGATCAATGATCTGTGGCGGCGCGCCGGGGTGCCCCAGGCAGCCCTCGTCCAACTCGCGGAGGCCGATGCTTTCCGGCCGGCGCTTGGCTTGGCCCGGCGCGAGGCGCTGTGGGCGATCAAGGCGCTGCGCGACGAGCCGCTGCCGCTCTTTGCTGCAGCCGCAGCGCGCGAGAACGAGATTGTCCCGGAGATCGCCGAGCCCAGCGTCGCCTTGCGGCCGATGACGGCAGGCGCCGAAGTGGTGGAAGACTACAGTCACGTCGGGCTGTCGCTGCGCAACCATCCGGTGAGCTTCCTGCGCGCCGATCTCCACCGTCGGCGCATTGTCTCCTGCGCCGAGGCGATGGCGGCTCGCGACGGACGCTGGCTGGAGGCCGCTGGCATCATTCTGGTGCGGCAACGGCCCGGAAGCGCCAAGGGCGTCATGTTCATCACGCTCGAGGACGAAACCGGGATCGCCAACCTCGTCGTCTGGCCGAAGGTGTTCGAGGCCAACCGCCGCACCATTCTATCAGCCGGCATGATCGCCGTGCGCGGCCGCATCCAGCGCGAGGGCGAGGTGGTCCACCTCGTCGCGCAGCGCTTGACTGACCTCTCGGCCGAACTGGCCAGCGTTGGTCAACGTGATGCTGCGTTTCCGCTGCCGCATGGCCGTGGCGATCAGGCGCGCCATGGCGGCTCCGGCCCAGACCCGCGCGAGGTTCCGCCGTGTGGCCTGCGGACCCGGGACATCTACATTCCGGACCTGCACATCGATGCGATCAGGGTCAAGACGCGTGATTTCCACTAATCTAAAGGAGCCCGGCGCCATTCGCAGGCTGACAGGAGCGATGCGCGAAACGGCCACGTCGTCGCGCAGCAACAGGATGCCCCACACCGGCAGCGCCCCGCCGGGCTGGCCGCCAGTACCCGGAATCACAAATCGCTGATACAGGATCGAGCGCGCTGGGTCCCCGGGGTGTGGATCAGGTAATTGCGAAAGCGGGTGCTAGGCCGATGAAAACCGCGCCGACTGAGAACCTCTTCGAGTTTTTAAAGAAGCTTCACAATGAGTCGATGCGGCTACTGGCGACGGTGAAGTTCGACAAGCGGGATCAGCAAGACCGACTCATCATGTCTCTGTACATGAGCATGATTGAACAGGCGGGCAGCATCATCCTTCTCATTGAGAAGCTGAAAGAGGCCGGCGTCTCGGCAATATTCCGATCAATGTTAGAAGCATATGTCGACCTCAAGAACCTAGCCAACGACTCAGGCTATGTTGGCCATTTGAACGCGAAATACCATGAGCAATGGCTGAAGCTGATGAAAGAGGGCCACGATAACAACAATGCGTTCCTAGCTGGTCTGAAGGACGTTCCGGAATTTGAGAAGCGCATGAAAAGCGAACGCGAGAAGTTGGAGGCTTTGAAAGCAAGCGGTCGGGGGCCGCTTACGATTTTTGACAAATTCAAAAAGGCTGGCGTCGAGAACGTATACCGGTCCTACTACAACATGCTGTGCGCCGACGCGCACAACGATGTGAGGGCGTTAGTCGACAGACATTTAGAGGTCAACGGCGATGACTTCGAGGTTGTAGGTTATCGCGAGGTGACGTTGCCGGATTTCGAGCCGATCTTGGACAGCGCTGCGGGCTCGCTGATGGAGGCTACTGATGTAGTGCACGCCTACTCGAAGTCCGGCCTTGACGAAGAGGTAAAGGCCCTGCGGGCCGAGCTTGATGCAATTCGCAAGGACATAGTGGACCGCGGCTAGTACCCGGAATCACCAATGGTCGATACAGCTTCGGTTACACGGGGTGCCCGGCATATGAATCACGTATTTGCGAAATCGGTTGCTAGTTCCCGCCCAGAACGACGAGGACCGGATTGTGGTCGCTCGTTGCGGCCGCGCCCAGATCGATGTTGAGGTCCATGTAGTGGACCTGCAGATCTTCCGATGAAAGCGCCCCGCCGGCCATCACATGGTCGATTGCCTGGCGCAGACCCTGATGGCTTGATGAGTACCGGAACGCCTCTCCGCGACTGTCATTCACAAAGCCAAGGCCGAGGGCACCAGCTTCGAGCGGCACCAAAGTGTCCGCGAACGGCAGATCGTTGAAGTCGCCGAGCACGATGATCGAGGGAGGGTTGTTTGGGTACCGCGCATCCAGTTCCGCCGCGAGCGCTTCAGCCTGGGCCCTGCGCCCCTCGGCCGATCCAGCTTGCGGATCCTCATCGCTCGAATACAGCGAAACATCGCCGACCTTGGAACTGAGATGCACGTTGACGAAGACGTAGGGCTTGCCACCGATCTCCAGATTGAGCAGCAGCGGCTTTCGCGTCAGATAGAAGGGGTTGGCGTCCGCGTCGCACAGATCGCCCGTGTTGAACAGGCGCTCGATCTCTCCGACCACAGCACCGCTGTCGGACCGCAGCAGGTATGCGTTGCGGATATTGCCCCCCGGCGCGCCGCCATCGACATTGGGCAGCGGCGGGTCGAGCCAGATCGCCTGGTAGGTGGGACCGCCCGCGTCGATGATTGCCTGCACGAGCTTGCCCAACGTGGCTTGTGACGAGATGATCCCGGTAACGCCCGTACCGTCGTCGTCCTGAATTTCCTGAAGAGCGATCAGGTCGGGGGCGCCGAGCGGTCCCGTGATCTGCTCGGCGATGCGCTTCACTTTGATGTTCGGAGTCGTCGTGCTGAGGTTCTCGGCGTTGAACGTCGCGAAGCGGAAGCCGTCCCCCTCCGGCCCCTCCGCGGCGGGGCGTTCCACCTGTGTGATGTCGGATTGCGTCAGCACGTGATCGAGTTGCACGATGATCTCGCCGGCATCATAGCCGACGATTCCGGTGAGATCGCCCAAGCCAAATCCTGCTTCCATGACAAGGGATTCCGTCTGAGCGGACGACAGGCGGACCTTCACCACCTCAGGGAAGATGTGTCCCGGAATGGATTTGGGGAGGCCGCCGGCCGTGAGTTCCGCGGGCTGCAGAGCCGCTCTGCTGACGGCATAGAGAACCTTTCCCTCACGGCGCGAGACCACGACGGCGTCGCTGATCACGACGCGCATCCCTTCCAGCGACTCAAAGTAGTCGCGCGGGTGATCCGCCGGATCGAAAGGCGTGTTGGGAACGTCGGCGAAGGCGATCCCCGTCATTGCGCCTGGCGGCACCAGCGGAATGGCGTCCGGAAGCTCGCCAGGCCCGATAGCCGTCACCGCGGTGATCCCGATCAGCTCCGTGGTAGTCAGAAAGTGCTCGGCGTCCGTGTTTGGCACCGACCCCTCTTCCGTTGTCCCGCAGGCAACAACCTTGCGAGGATCTGGAAAGGGCGATTTCATGCGGAACTCGAAAACCCTGCCCTCGACTCTCACTTCCGTGCCAGGCGGCGGCACTTCGAGGGCGTGTTCATTGTTGCCGAGAAAAACATAGATGCCTTCCGATGTAGCGGGATCGGCGTCAGCATTGGCGTCCGCGCTCTGGATGAAGAATCCCTTCGGATCGACGGCCGTCACGACGCCAGTCACGGTCACCGGGGTGCTGGGCGCGAACGCGGTCTTGTGACCGGCGCCTTGTATCTCCGAGATTGGCGTGTCGGCTGCCACCGCCGGCGCGCACGCGAAAATCGGGACAAAGAACAGCGTGGCGGCAAGGCAGACTGTCGTCTTCAACATCACGCGGCCCCCTCAATGTGAGGCGCCGTTGATATCAAGTATCTCCGTCACAATCTATTGTCGGAGTAAGTCTTCGGGCGGTCGACGTCGCGTATGGACCACTTTCGGCTCGCCGGTCACCCGACCTGTTTCACATGCAGCGATCCGGCCGCAAGCGGCTTGATCAGCGATTGTGCGGGTATCGTCGGATCGAGCCAGTCAGCCCAGGCATGGCGTTCCAGGATCACGATCTGGCGGTCGTGGTAGGGCGTGATGTCCGGACCGGGTTCCATGGTCAGCATGGTGAAGGCCTCGCCGACGTCGTCAGTCTGGCGCCAGATGCCGGCGATGCAGAAGATGGGCGCGTCGGCCTTCGTGAACAGCCACTTGTCCTTGCGCTTCTTCTTGGGATCCGTGGGGTCGGTGAACTCGTAGAACCCGTCAGCGACGATCAGGCAGCGGTTGGACGCGAACTCCCGGCCCTCGCTCCTGAAGTTGTAGACGGGCCGCTTGTTGGCGCCGGGCCAGCTCCAGCGCCGCTGCACAAGATCACCTTCACCGCGTTCGCCTTCGACCGTCCGGATGATCGGGCCGATATCGGTGATCTTGACGTCGTCGCGCGCCTCGAGGTTTGACCGGCCTTCGGAGAAACGGATCCTGATCTTGAGATCGGCGAAATCCTCGACGATCGAGGCCACGTCAACATGTAGGCGGTAGTCGTTGCACATCGTCCGAGACCTCCATTCCATTGCGCTCTTTGCTTGTTCTTGTTATGTTCCCATCGCCATGCACGCAAGCATTTTTGACTCGGAAGCCTCGATCGGCCAACGGCGTGTCGTCATTCGCCGCAGCGGCAACGACATCGAGATGGTCGAGTTGCCCTGGGGCCTTCAGCCCGAGCACCCGGGTGGCCGTCCGTTCACGGTGATCCGCGCCGAGGGGCGGACCTTTCCCACTCATCGCTGCCTCGTGCCAGCGTCCGAATTCCGCCATCGCAGCCACGGCAAGTATTACGGCTTCTCGCTCTCCGACGGCGACTGGTTCTATTTCGCGGGAATCTGGCGGCCGGCTACATGGGATTGGCCGGAGGCCTACGCCATCCTCACTATCGAAGCGAACGCGGATGTCGCACCATTCCACGATCGGCAGATGGCGGTCCTGCGCCGTGATCAACGGATGGCTTGGCTGGACAGAACCGCCCGCGAAGACGATGTGCTCCGGCCACTGCCGCCTGGAAGTCTCAAGGTGCGGCCTTGGAATTCGGCGCGCCAGACCGAATTCGCCCTCTGAAACCAGCTGCGGCGCATTTGCGGTTCTCCGGTTTCACAATTCTGCGTCTTTGGGACACAACGCCTTTACGCTTCTGCGCCTTTCCGTCCTTGCGCTTCCCCGCCTTTCCGCCTTTGCGGATTCGGGATTGCGTATTCGGGGGAAAGGCCTTCCCCCTGGTCGGCACTGCGTTGCCGACACACCCCCTTCTGCGGGGGTTCCCCCGCAACGCCCCCCTAGAGTGAGAGTGCGGCCCGGTTTTGCCGTGACGGGTTGAGAGCTGGGAGAGAGGCTCCCGGCGCCCGTCGCGGAGAACCGCGATGCACAGACATGATCGCCAAGCGCGCGCCGGCGCCGACCGGGGAAACCTTTATGACGAGATCACCGGCAAGATCATCGCCGAGCTCGAGGCCGGGCGTTTTCCCTGGGTGCAGCCGTGGGGCAGTTCGGCGGCCAAGGCACCGCTCGGCCTGCCGAGGAATGCCAGCACCGGCCGCGCCTATGGCGGCATCAACATCTTGATCCTGTGGGACGCAGTCGTACAGCACGGCTTCCCCGGTCAGGGTTGGCTCACCTTCCGCCAGGCGCTCTCGCTCGGCGGCCATGTCCGGAAGGGCGAGCGCGGCACAGCGATCGTCTATGCCGACCGCTTCGTCCCCGAGGACGAAAAGCAGCGGGCCTTCGAGGCCGACGCGGAGGCGCAGGCCATCCCCTTCCTCAAGCGCTTCACCGTGTTCAACACGGCGCAGTGCGAGGACCTGCCGGAAGACATCGCCACCGAGGTGCCGCCACCACCGCCGGGCATGATCGAGCCGCGTGTTGATGCTCTCATCAAGGCGACCGGTATCGACTTCCGGATCGGCGGCGACCGCGCCTTCTATGTTCCCGCCAACGACTATGTGGTGGTGCCGCCGCCGCAAGCCTACTATGAGCCGATCGACTGGCACCGCACGGCGCTGCACGAGCTCGGCCACGCCACCGGCCATGCCTCGCGGCTCAACCGCACATTCGGCCAGCGTTTCGGCTCGAAGGCCTATGCTTTCGAGGAACTCGTGGCCGAGTTGAATGCCGCCTTCTGCTGCGCGGCGCTGGGCATCGTCCCGACCGTGCGCCACGCGGACTATCTCGCCTCCTGGCTCGAGGTCTTGCGCGAGGACAACCGCGCCGTCGTCCGGGCGGCGAGCCAGGCGAGCAAGGCGGCCGACTGGCTGCTCGCCTTCCTGCCGGAAACCGAGGTAACGCCCGACGCGGCCGCGACCGAGATCGACAGGAGGGCGGCATGATCCTCCTCACCGACGAATTGCGCGAGCGCCTGCTCGCCAACGGACGCGATCCCGGTGCCGATCATGTGCCGGTGGTCAAGTTCTTCAATCCGCTCGGAGCGGGCGTCTGGCTCGCGGCCGAGCTTCATCCGGATGGCGACATCCTCTACGGCCTCGCCGATCTTGGCTTTCCCGAGATCGGCAGCTTCTCGCTCGAGGAGCTGGCTTCGGTGCGGTTGCCGTTCGATATGGGGATCGAGCGCGACATCCTGTTCGCGACCGACCTGCCGTTGTCGGTCTGGGCGGAGGCGGCCGGTCAGGCGGGCAGTATCCGGGCAGCCGAGCGCATCGTCGCCTCCATCGCCCATACGCGGCGCGGGGGCTCATGATGCTGACGAGTGCGCTACTCCACGCCCAGCTCGAGCGCATGGAGGCGGGTCTTGCCGAGACCCGCCGCACGCTCGTCGCGGTCGAGCGCAAGCTCGAAATCCGGGCCGAGGCGGAAACGATCCGCCGCCGTCCCAAGGCCCGGTACTGCCATCGCCGCATGTCGCGCTGGACCGGCGCCGACGAGGCCGAATACCGGCGCGTACTGGATGCGATGCTGTCGGTCACCGGCCCGGAGCTCGACCGGCTCAGGCGACGGGCCGATCGGCAGGACGCCGCGATCGAGGCCCTGCGCCGCAAATACCGGGTCAATGAGGAGCGCCCGCTCTTCTCCGTCCGGTAGCACCGCGCCGCCGCCAAGCGGCGACAGCCGCCCCTCGCCAGAGGGGCGGCCTTTCGCCGTGACGATTCGTGAGGTCGGGAAAGCTCCGGCCGGTCGTCGCGGAGATCCATCATGACCCGTCCTTCCCCGACCAGCTTCAACTACAGACCCTATATCGACTCCGCGCTCCGGACGCCCGGCGGCCATCTCAGCATCGGCCGCGGCGGCTTCACGCTCCATTATGGTGAGGGCGCGCGGCTCTCGGACTACGAGCTCCAGACGGTCAAGGCCGAATGCATCGCCGCCGGGCTGCCGGTCATCGACAGCCTCGCCGTGCCCTTCGATGCCGCGCTCCATCTCGCGGTTGCCGGCCCGATGATCGCGGTCGGCCGTGATCCCGATCCGGCACCCTGGCATGCGCTGTCCTTCGCTTCTGTCAGCGCGGTCGCCGCCGCCTACGCGGCGGCCGGCGCCGAGGTCTGGAACCTGCCGGAGATCGCCACGCCTTCCGGGCCGGCCACCGCGGGGAGGGCGCCATGAGCCGGCCGATGCTTTCGCTCTACACCACGATGCGGGAGTTCGAAGCCCTGCACGAGCGCTATGACCGCACCCGCGGCACCAGCCGGACGGTCACGGTCGAGCGCGAGGCGCTGATCCACCTCCTCATGGATCATGCCCGCCTGGTCGAGGCGCTCCGCCAGGCGGGACAGGTCCGGATCGAGGACGGCGACTGACGTCCATGTGCCCGGTCCGCGCCGCCCTCGGCCTGGCCATCGCAACCGCCGCGCGCCAGTGGGGTGTCGGCCCGCGAGAGGGAGAGGGGGGACGGGATTTCGCGACGGGTTGGAGGTCGGGAGAGAGGCTCCCGGCCGCCCGTCGCGGAGACTATCTCGATGGCAAACGCCAAGCAGAAGATCACCCTCAACGCCTCGCGCGACATCCCCTTCAACAAGCTGGTGCTGAGCCAGGCCAATGTCCGGCGCATCAAGAACGGGCAATCGATCGAGGACCTCGCGGCCTCGATCACGCGGCGCGGCCTCTTGCAGAGCCTCAACGTCCGGCCCGTGCTCGACGGCGAAGGCAAAGAGACCGGCATGTTCGAGGTGCCTGCCGGCGGCCGGCGCTTCAAGGCGCTCGAACTGCTCGTCAAGCAGAAGCGCATGGCCAAGGCCGAACCCGTGCCTTGCGTGGTTACCGACGCCAATAGCGTCGTGCCGATCGAGGAAGATTCACTCGCTGAGAATTTCCAGCGGGAGGACCTGCATCCTCTCGATCAGTTCCGCGCCTTCCAGACCCTTCACGACCAGGGGGCGAGCCATGAAGACATCGCCGCCCGCTTCTTCGTCACCGCCACCTTCGTGCAGCAGCGCCTGCGGCTCGCCAGGGTCTCGCCAAGGCTGCTCGAGACCTACGAGCAGGACAGCATGAAGCTCGATCAGCTCATGGCTTTCACGGTCAGCGACGACCACGCGCGCCAGGAGCAGGTCTGGGAAACGCTGCAGAACTCCTGGTCGCAGGAGCCGCAGCAGATCAGGCGCATGCTGACCGAGACCACGGTGCGGGCCACTGACCGCCGGGCGCGGTTCGTCGGTGTCGACGCCTATGTCGCCGCCGGCGGTATTGTGCTGCGCGACCTGTTCGAGGCCGACAATGGCGGCTGGCTGCAGGATCCGGCGCTGCTCGACCGCCTGGCCGGAGAGAAGCTCAAGGAAGCAGCCGACGCGATCGCGGCCGAGGCCTGGAAGTGGATCGTGGTGGACGTCGATCTGCCCTATGGCCATGCGCAAGGCCTGCGCGAGCTCACCGGCACGCCCGCCGATCTCAACGACGACGAGCGCGCCACCCGCGAAGCCCTGCGCAAGGAGTATGACGACCTCGAAGCCGAGTACGCCGAAGCGGACGAACTGCCCGACGAGGTCGACCAGCGCCTCGGCGAGATCGAGACCGCGCTCGAGGCCTTCGAGAGCCGGCCGATCATCTACGATCCAGCCGAACGCGCCCGCGCCGGCGTTTTTGTCAGCATCGACCGCGACGGCGACCTCGTCGTCGATCGAGGCTATGTCCGTCCCGAGGACGAGGCGCCCGAGCCGGTCGACGGCGACGGGACCGAGGGCGATGGCGAGGATGGCGCAGACCCCGCCGGCGGCGATCCGGCGGTGCGCCGCACCACCATCACCATTGGCGGCCAGTCGGCCGAGCCGGAGGAGGACGACGGCGACGACACCATCAAGCCGCTGCCGGAGCGTCTCGTCACCGAGCTCACCGCCTACCGCACGCTGGCGCTGCGCAACGCGGTGGCCGTCAACCCGCATGTCGCCATGACGGCGCTGCTGCACCGGCTCGTCCTCGACGCCTTCGGCCAGCGCTCCTTCACCGGCTGTGTCGAAGCCGCCGTGCGGCAGGTCTATCTGACGGCGCAGCAGGCCGACCTCAAGGACAGCCCCTCGGCCAAGGCGGTCGACGAACGTCACGAGGCCTGGAAGGCCGACATTCCCTTCGGCGACGACAATGCGCTGTGGGCGTGGCTGGACACGCTCGACGAGGCCAGCCGGCTGGCGCTGCTCGCCCATTGCGTCAGCTATGGCATCAATGCCCTGTTCGAACGGCCCAACCCCTATGGCGGCAATGGCGTCAGCCAGGCCGGTCTCGAGCAGCGCCTGCGCGAGGCCGACCGGCTGGCCCATGCCACCGGGCTCGACCTGGTCGATGTCGGCTGGCGCCCGACCGTCGACAACTATCTCGGCCGGGTGACCAAGGCCCGCATCCTCGAGGCGGTCCGCGAGGGCGCCGGCGAACAGGCGGCGCAGCTCATCGACCACCTCAAGAAGCCCGAAATGGCCAAGGAGGCCGAGCGCCTCCTGGCTGACAGCGGCTGGCTGCCCGAACCGCTGCGGCTGATCGACGGTGAGGCGCCCGCGCCCGCCGGGGACGAGGAGCAGGACCTCCCCGCGTTCCTCGCCGGCGACGGCGACGATGCAGAGGCCGAATCCGATGACGGCGCGGTTCAGGCCGTCGCTGCCGAATAGCCGCATCGGCGGGGCGGCTGCGGTCGCCCCGCTCACCCTTCACCCGCTCGGCCCGGCGTCCTGCCGGGCCACTTTGTTTTCGGAGACCACCATGTCTGCCCATATCGTCTATGACACCGCCCCGCTCGGCGCGCTGATCCGCTACTCGGACGGCACGCCGAAACCGCCGGCGCGCTTCGCCAAGAAACTCGCCGCCTGGGAACGGCGCAACGGCCTCGGACGCCTCGTCCGCAAGGAGCCACCGCGCGAACGGCCGGCCTATTGCGCACCGGCGGCCATCATCCTCAACGAAGGGAGCTTCGCCTCCGGCAGCGTGATCCTCGTCACCGCGATGCGCGAGCACAGCCTCGACAGCGATCTGCGCTACGAGATCGTAGACCGGCCCACCATCGGCATGTTCCGCGTGTTGCTGTCCGTCGGCGACAATGTCGAGCTCCTCCATCTCGCCGACAGCCGCGAGGCCGCCGAGCTGTGGCTGGCCAGGACCGGGCACGCCCGGGCTCGCCTCGAAGAGGTCACCGCCGACGAGGTCGGTGCCGACGTCATCGAAGGACGCGCGGCGGCCTGACCACGCCACCACTTGCGCATCTTCAATCTTCATCAAGACGGCCCGGGCTGCGATAGCGGCGCCGGGCCGCCTGCCTTTCAGGAGCAGCACGATGCCCACCTTCACCATCGAGACCACCTACCACCTGCCCGTCTTCCGGCACGTCACCTATGCGGCCGATACGCCCGAAGCCGCCTGCCGGCTTGCCATCGAGGACAATGACTGGTCCGGTCAGCGCGAGGACTACGAGTCCTCCGGCGAAACCTATGTCACCGGCATCTGGGAAGGCGCCGATACGGCCTATCGGGTGCCAGCCATTCCCGTCCCGCCGCATTTCGGGGAGACGGTGCAGCGCCAGGCTGCGCATTTCGAGGTCCTGCTCGGCCTCCTCAAGATGCTGTTCAGCGACGTCAGCGCCGACCGGCAGACGCCGCCCGAATGGCTGGCCAAGACGGCTTGGGCAATCGCCCGCGGCGGGGCCATCCTCGACGGCGCGCGCGGTCCCGACGAGCCCGCCGATCTCCCGGCGCCGCCCCATGCCCTGGCCGAGCTGCACGAGGATCGCGTCCGCGGCCAGGTCGCGTCGATCCTCGAGGCCGACGACAGCTTCGTCGGCCTCACGGTGGACGCGGTGACCGACACGGACATCCATGTCGCCTGTCTTTCGGTGGCCGCGTCCATCGACCTCGCGGAGGAAGTCGGCGCCGCCGAGTTCCGTGCCGCGCTCGCCGCGTTGCGGCAGGCGCAGCTGCGCCTTGCGTGACGGCGCGCCCTGCCGTCGCGGCATCCCACCTTCCTTTCAACCGAGGCCCGGCCATCGCGCCGGGTTTTTCCATTTCAGGAGGTTTTCATGGCCGACTACGTCACGCAGTTCTCATGCACATTCGATGTCGAGAGCGTCGAGAACGTCGCGCGCGCACTCGAGCTCTATCGCCAGGACACCGCTGCGGGCGAACACGATACCGTCTTCGCGGACGGGTTCCACCTCGCCAGCGGCGAGGCGGATGCCGACACGGAACAATGCATCCATGCCGATGACTATGGCGAGCCCGAGTGCGTCATCCGGTTCGTCCGCCTTTGCGCTTCGGCGTTCGGCCTCAGCGGTCGCTGGGGATTTCAGTGGGCCAACACCTGTTCGCGACTGCGCGTCGATGACTTTGGCGGCAGCGCCGTCGTGCTCGATCTGGCAACCGGCGAGGTCATCGCCTGGATCAACACGCACGAGTGGCTCGCCAACCTTCTCGCTGGAGGGGAAGCCGATGTCTGAGATCATTGAAACCACGGTCTATCGTCTTGACGAGCTCTCGGACGCGGCGAAGGTGAAGGCCCGCGACTGGTATCGCGAAGGCGCCGTCGATCACGACTGGTATGAGTTCGTGTATGAGGATTTCCAGCGCATCTGCGCGATCCTCGGCGTCGCGTTGAAGACGATCCCGGTCCGCCTCTATGGCGGCGGCACGCGGCAGAAATCGTGCATCTGGTTCTCCGGGTTCTGGAGCCAGGGCGACGGCGCCTGCTTCGAAGGCCAGTATCGCTACGCGGCGGGCGCCGTGCGGAAGATCCGTGACCATGCGCCCAAGGACACGGAACTCCACCGGATCGCCGCCGCGCTGCAGGCCGTCCAGCGCCGGAACTTCTTCCAGCTCCACGCCGGCATCGTCCATCGCGACCGCTACTATCACGAATACTGCATGGCGATCGCGGTCGAGCGCGACAGCCCAAGCTATCAGGAGATGACGGCCGACGCGGAGGAGACGGTGATCGAGGCGCTGCGCGATCTCGCCCGATGGCTCTACCGCCAGCTCGAGCGCGAATACGACTACCAGACTTCCGACGCGGTGGTGGACGAGGCCATCCTCGCCAACGGCTATACCTTCACCGCCAATGGCCGCCGTTTCGGCTGATCGCCGTTTCGCCCGTATGCGCGAGTCCCGTAAGCCGGGCGAGTGCGCCGGTCGTGTCACCGGTCCTACAACCCTGTCCGTGCGGAATGTCCGACCTCCTCGACGTCCTGGTAAGCGACCCATCCGCCTCTCGCCGTCAACCCGCACGGGGTTCTCCTCGATCCCTCGGTGACGGCAGCGGACCGCTCGCTTTCGGTGGGCGTCGGCGGAGCGTTTCCGCGCAGACAGGAGGATAGACCGATGACAACGCAGCAGCCCTATCATCCCGATGACATTGTCGTCTGGCCGGACGGCACTTGGGCGACACTCGCGGACGTCTGGGCCGGTGACTATGCCTGGATGTCGGACGACTACGAGATCGTGCGCGCGGACGATGTCGAACGGCTCACGGCGCTGAACCTCGCGGACGATCTCGGCCTGCCGTGAGAGGCAGAGGAGGGCCTGGACGGGTCTGAGCCGGCGCGGTCCAGAGAGAGCACCGCGCGCTCGCTCCTGTCCCTGCTCTCCCGAGGTTCCTCTCATGTCCCCGATCTCCGTATCCGCGGCGGCGCCCGCTGCCGCGCCGCTCGCGCCCGCCGACACTGACGCCGCGACGGCCGTCCTCGCCGCCGGCAATCTCATCCTTCCCCATCTCGAGCGCGGCGAACGTATCGACGCGCCGATCTTGCGCGCGGCGATGGAGACCGCCTTCGGCGCCTCCGATGCCGCCGGCGCCTGGGACTGGAAGCAGGCTTACGAGGCCTGCGAAGCAGCCACCGTCCTGTTTCTGCGCAAATACGGAAAGGCGCTGCTCCGTAAAGCCGCCACTCCGGCTCTGCGGCTTTCCGCCCTGACAAAGATCGGCGCGCTCCTGCCGACGCATACCCGCCGTTCCGAAGAAGCGCAGGCCTTCCAGCAGTTCTCGACACCGATCCCGCTCGGTCTCGTCGCCGCGACCGCTGCCGCCATCACGCCAGCCGATCGCGTGCTCGAACCCTCGGCTGGCACCGGCCTGCTCGCCATTCTCGCCGAGATTGCCGGCGGCGCGCTCGTCCTCAACGAGCTCGCCGAGATGCGCGCCGGCCTCCTCACCTCCCTCTTTCCGGCCGTTTCCGTCACCCGCTTCGATGCCGCCCAGATCGACGACCATCTCGATCCCGGTGCCGTGCCGAGTGTCGTGCTGATGAACCCGCCTTTCTCGGTCCTGGCCAATGTCGAGGGGCGCGTTGCCGACGCGGCGTTGCGCCATGTCGCCTCGGCGCTCGCACGCCTGGCGCCGGGCGGCCGCCTGGTGACCATCACCGGTGCCAGCTTCGCGCCCGACGACCCGGCCTCGGCGCCGGCCTTCATGCGCTTGCAGGAGCGCGGCCGCGTCGTGTTCTCCGCGGCGATCGACGGCGCGGTCTACGCCAAGCATGGCACGACATTCAACACACGGCTCACCGTGATCGACAAGCTGCCGGCCGACGATCCGGCCGTCTTCCCCGCCTCGCTGGGAATCGCGCCCGACGCGGCCACGCTTATGGCCTGGGTCGGGGCGCAGGTCCCGGCGCGCCTGCCGGTCGCTCTGCCGAGCGCTCCGGTCACGGCCGCTGCCGCACCGCGCACGGTACGCGGCTATGTCACCCGCGCCGCGCGGATCGCGCCGCGGGCTGCGCTCGCCGAGCCAGAGGGCGTCGAACTCACTTATGAGATCGTCGATGCGCAGCCGGCCGAGGACGCCGGCATCACCGACGCCATCTATGAGGCCTACGGAGTTCAGGCGATCCGTATTCCCGGCTCTCAGGCGCACCCGACCCCGCTCGTGCAGTCGGCAGCGATGGCGAGCGTCATGCCGCCTCGGCCGAACTACCGGCCGCGCCTGCCGCACAACATCCTCGAGCTGCTCTCCGACGCCCAGCTCGAGACGGTGATCTATGCCGGCGAGGCCCATGCGGAATTCCTCGCCGGCGCCTGGACGGTGGACGACACCTTCGATGTAGTCTGCGCCGCAGCGGAAGATGCCGCGAATGCCGTCCGCTTCCGGCAGGGTTTCATGATCGGCGACGGCACCGGCGTCGGCAAGGGCCGCGAGTCCGCCGCCATCATCCTCGACCAGTGGATGCAGGGGCGCCGCAAGGCCGTCTGGATTTCGAAGTCCGACAAGCTGATCGAGGACGCCCAGCGCGACTGGTCGGCGCTCGGCATGGAGCGGCTTCTCGTGACGCCGCTCTCGCGCTTCCCGCAGGGCAAGCCGATCACGCTGCCGGAAGGCGTCCTATTCACCACCTATGCCACGCTGCGCTCCGACGACCGCGGCGACAAGGTTTCGCGGGTCCGGCAGATCGTCGATTGGTTGGGCGCCGATTTCGACGGCGTGATCGTGTTCGACGAGAGCCATGCCATGCAGAATGCCGTTGGCGCCAAGGGCGAGCGGGGCGATGTCGCCGCCAGCCAGCAGGGCCGCGCCGGGCTGCGGCTCCAGCACGCGTTGCCGAACACGCGCATCCTCTATGTCTCCGCTACCGGCGCCACCACCGTCCACAATCTCGCCTATGCCCAGCGGCTCGGCCTCTGGGGCGGCGAGCACTTTCCGTTCGCGACCCGCGCCGAGTTCGTCGAGGCGATCGAATCCGGCGGCGTCGCGGCGATGGAGGTGCTGGCCCGCGACCTCAGAGCACTCGGCCTCTACACCGCCCGCTCGCTCTCCTTTGTCGGCGTCGAATACGAGCTGGTCGAGCACGAGCTGACGCCCGAGCAGGTCCGCATCTACGATTCCTATGCGGGCGCTTTCGCCGTCATCCATAACAACCTGGATGCGGCGATGCAGGCGGCGAACATCACCTGCAGCAGCGGCACGCTGAACGCGCAGGCGAAGTCGGCCGCCCGTTCGGCCTTCGAGTCGGCCAAGCAGCGCTTCTTCGGGCACCTGCTCACCTCGATGAAGACGCCGACGCTGATCCGCTCGATCGCGCGCGACCTGGCGGACGGCCATTCAGCCGTCATCCAGATCGTTTCGACCGGCGAGGCGCTGATGGAACGGCGCCTGGCCGAACTGCCGACCGAGGAATGGAACGATGTTCGCGTCGACATCACGCCGCGCGAATATGTCCTTGACTATCTCGCCCATTCCTTCCCGGTGCAGCTCTTCCAGCCGTTCACGGACTCGGAGGGCAATCTATCGTCGCGGCCGGTCTATCGAGACGGCCAGCCGGTCGAGAGCCGCGAGGCTGTCGCTCGCCGCGACGAACTGATCGCGCAGCTCGCCAGCCTGCCGCCCGTGCCCGGCGCGCTCGACCAGATCGTCCAGCATTTCGGGGTGGACGTCGTCGCCGAAGTCACCGGCCGCTCCCGCCGCATCGTGCACAAGCCTGGTTCTGTCCCGGGCGGCGACCGCCTCGTGGTCGAGACCCGCGCGGGATCGGCCAACCTCGCCGAAACCCAGGCCTTCATGGACGACCAGAAGCGCGTTCTGGTCTTCAGCGACGCCGGCGGGACCGGGCGCAGCTACCACGCCGAGCTTTCGGCCCGGAACAGGCGGCTGCGCGTCCACTATCTGCTCGAGGCGGGCTGGAAGGCAGACGCCGCCATCCAGGGCCTGGGCCGCACGCATCGAACCAATCAGGCGCAGCCGCCGCTGTTCCGCCCTATCTCCACCAATGTGAAGGCCGAGAAGCGCTTCCTCTCGACCATCGCTCGCCGCCTCGACACGCTGGGTGCCATCACCCGCGGCCAGCGGCAAACGGGCGGCCAGGGCCTGTTCCGCCCAGAAGACAACCTTGAAAGCCACTATGCCCGCGACGCGTTGCGCCAGCTCTACATGGTCATCGTCCGCGGCAAGCTCGAGGGCTGTTCGCTCGAACGCTTCGAGTCCGCCACCGGCCTCAAGCTCATGGACGACACCGGGATCAAGGACGAGCTGCCGCCCATCACCACTTTCCTCAATCGTATGCTGGCGCTCACCATCGAATTGCAGGGCGTGCTGTTCGAGGCCTTCGAGCACTTGCTAGCCGCGCGGATCAATGGCGCCATCGCATCAGGGACCTATGACGCGGGGCTCGAAACGCTCCGAGCCGAGAGCTTCATCGTCACCGGACGGGAGGTGATCTACACCCATCCGCGCACCAGCGCCGAGACCCGCCTGCTGACCATCGCCGAGCGCCGCCGCAACCGTCCCGTGACGCTCGACGCAGCGCTCGATCATCTCGCCGATCGGCACGCCATGCTGCTGCTCAACGAGCAGTCCGGCCGCGCCGCCGTGCAGATTCCGACCACCAGCGTGATGCTCGACGATGGCGAGATCGAGCGGCGGGTCCGCCTGATCCGGCCGATGGAATCCCAGAACATGCCGCTCAAGGCGATGGGCGAGACGCGCTGGGTCGAGGCCGATCGGTACGCGTTCTCGTCGGCATGGCAGGCCGAAATGGCCGAGGTGCCGGAATTCTCCGACAGCGTCCTGCATATGGTGACCGGACTGCTGCTGCCGATCTGGCGGCGCCTGCCCAACGAGTCAACGCGGGTCTATCGGCTCCAGACCGACGCGGGCGAGCGCATCATAGGCCGCCGCGTCTCTCCGGCCTGGGCAGCCAATGCCACCACGACCGGCGTCGCCTCGCTGTCACCGGACCAGGCCTTCGCGGCGCTGATGGACGGGCGGACGATCATCGATCTCGCCGAGGGGCTGCAGCTCCGCCGCGTCCGCGTCATGGGCGCCTGGCGCATCGAACTGACCGGCTTCGCCGACACGATGCGCGAGCGGCTCACCGCCTATGGCCTCTTCCACGAGATCATCTCGTGGAAGCTAAGGATGTTTGTGCCAACCGACGCCGCCGGCATCGCCGTGCTCGATCGCGTGCTGGGACGCTGGCCGATCGAGCGCGTCAGCGAGCGGGAGACCGCATGATGCCGCGCCGCGCCGCCGCCGAACTCGCCCACCGTCTCGGCGAACAGGCCGAGGCGGTGTGCCGGCACTATCTGTCCAACGGACGTCGTTCCGGCAATTATTGGCAGGTGGGCGATGTCCGCAACGCAGCGGGGCGCTCGATGTTCGTCCGCCTTCAGCGCTCGCCGAAGGGACCACCGGGCAAGTGGACCGACGCCGCGACCGGAGAGCACGGCGATCTGCTTGACATCATCCGCGAGAGCATGGGTCTCCTCGACTTCAAGGACGTCGCCGATGAGGCGCGCGCCTTCCTCGCCATGCCGCGACCGGAACCACGCCCCTCCCGCGGCAAGCCGGCGCCGGTTCCAACCGGATCGCCCGAGACCTCGCGGCGGCTCTTCGCCATGTCGCAGCCGATCCCCGGCACGCTCGTCGAATCGTACTTGCGGGGACGCGGCATTGCGACTTTGCACGGAACCGCATCGCTTCGGTTCCATCCGCGCTGCTACTATCGGCCCGAGGATCACGGACCGACCGAGACCTGGCCGGCCATGATCGCCGCGGTCACCGATCTCAGCGGACGCCAGACCGGCGCGCACCGCACGTGGCTCGACCCCAGCGGCGATGCCAAGGCGCCGATCGACACGCCGCGCCGAGCGATGGGTGACCTTCTCGGTCACGCCGTCCGTTTCGGCGTGCCAGCCAGCGTCATGGCAGCCGGCGAGGGCATCGAGACGACGCTGTCGCTCCGATGCGCCTTACCCGACATGGCCATGGCGGCGGCACTCTCGGCCGCACATCTGGGCGCCATCCTATTTCCGTCCACCTTGCGCCGGCTCTATGTCATTCGCGACAACGATCCGGCTGGCGACGGGGCACGCGACACCCTGGCCGAGCGGGCACGGGAGGCCGGGATCGAGGCGATCGTGCTGTCGCCCGAGCTCGAGGACTTCAACGACGATCTCCGCCACTGCGGCCTCGAGGCCCTTCGGGCAGCGATCGCGGAGCAGCTCATGCGCAGGGATCGACTGCGCTATCTGACGCGAGCGGCATGAGCCGATAGGGGACAGGGCGAGGTCCGGTGCCGCCTGCATCGCTGGTGGACCGCCCGCCGGATCAGCGCCGCGACCCGGCCTTCGAGAGGGCGATCGAGCCCACAGCCAAGCCGTCCAGGCAATGGCGGCGGCCGACTATTTTCCGTCGGCGCCCGACTGCTGGCGAATGCCAGCGACGAAATGCGACGCCTTTCCATCGCGAGGCAAAATAGTCGGCCTCTGCCATCCTCCGCTGACGCTCCGGCCCTCCGCTTCGCTCCAGGTGCCCGGCCGTCCCGCCCGTGGGCTTTCGTCGCCATGAAGGCCGCGAGGGTCGCGGTCGAGCCGACGGGAGATCCCCCATGAGCAAGCACGACGACACCGAACCGCACCACGCATCGTCCCCTACCGACCATGTCCTCACCGAACTCCAGCTCTATGGCTGGCGCCCCTACAGCGACGAGCCCGATCCGCGACCTTTGCCCGATGGCGACCATGTGGCCGGAGCGGTGGCCGACATCTTCGACGCCCTCATCGCCACCCTGGCCGATACGCGCCTCGAACCCGATCTCGACGACCTGCTCTGGTCCGTCACCAATGTGTTCCACCGCGCCGTGCTGCGGATCGAGCGGCAACTGGACGACAACGAGCAGGCGCAGCGCCGCCTGCAGCGCGAACAGGACGGCACCGAGATCAAGGCGGTCGAACTCGAAAACCTCACCGCCCAGGGCCAGACCATGCTCGAACGGCGCGACGCCTTCGAGCTCATGCGCGACCAATCCGGCGACCGCTACGAGCAGCACACCGGCTCGGCCTGGCGGCCACGCTCCGGGTCGATGGTCAATCATCGGCACCTGACCTCGGCGATGATCGACAGCCGCGATTTCCTCGCCGCCCGACGCAAGGCCGACAGCGAGGTCATGCTGCCCTCCGGTCCGAAGATCGCCTTGACCGGCGGCCTCGACTTCAACGATCACCATCTCGTCTGGGACGCGCTCGACAAGGTCCACGCCAAGCACCCCGACATGGTGCTGATCCACGGCAAGTCGCCCAGGGGCGCAGAACTGATCGCCGCCAAATGGGCCGACAACCGCAAGGTGCCGCAGGTCGGCTTCGCTCCGGATTGGGAGAAGCACGGCCGGGCCGCGCCATTCAAGCGCAACGACGCCATGCTCGACATACTGCCGATTGGGGTCATCGTCTTCCCGGGCACCGGCATCCAGGACAATTTCGCCGACAAGGCGAGGAAGCTCGGCATCAACGCCTATGACTTCCGCAAGCGGGGCGGCGCGTGAGCGCCGCCTTCCATCTCCGGGCAGAACGCTCGATCGGGCAGTCTCGTCCGGTCGACCATGCCGCCTTGGGCGCCGCACGTTCTGCTGCCATTGTCGTCCGAACACTGCTATAGTTCCTGTCGCGCCGTGGTGGTGGTGGTTGGCGCGACCCGTTCTAGTCATGCACGGAGACCACCACCATGATCATCCTCGCCATTATCGCTACGCTTGCCGGCATCACTGCGCTTTGCTGGCTGCTCTTCAACCTCGCGGTCTTCGCCCTGCCGCTCTTCGTTGGCACTGCCATCGGCACCTGGGCGCACGAGACCGGAGCGGGCATTCCGGGCACCATCATTGTCGGCGTCATCGCGGCCGCACTGACCTTCGGCCTGTTCCAGCTTCTGCTCCTTGTCGCGCGACCCGCCTGGGTCAAGCTGCTCGTGATCCTCGCCTTCGTCGCGCCGGCGGCGATCGCCGGCTATCACGCCACCTTCGGCATCGTGAAGCTCGCCATTCCGTCTGACACTTGGCAGCTCGTCTTCTCCATCGTGGGCGCGGCGGCGGTCGGCATCACGGCGTTCATGCGCCTCACCCTGATGGCCCCGCCCGCGCCAGTCGGACAAGGTGCCGCAAGAGCCTCATGATCGGACGACAGATCGGCGACTAGACCCGGCAGGGCCTCGCCGTTCTCGTCGCGAACTACGTCGGCATGGGGCGCGCTGCCGTCGGAAACGCGATCATGAAATCCAGATAGTGCCCACGCCGGTACCTGCATGGCGGCAGCACGCCCCGATCCGGCCGACAGCAGCGGAAGAACGTGGGGCAAACTCGCCACTGGCGCGGGTGGCGAGGATGGTGGCGGACATCCGGCTGAACCGGGAGCGGCGCAGAGCGCAACGATAAACTCGTTGTTTCCGGATACTCGCAGTTCGCACGCGGCAGCCAAGTTCTCCGGGCCGGCTCTTCCCTATGTCCGCTCCAATACGGTCTCTCTATTGGCTTGATCTGGCCGAAGGCCGGCTTCGCCTCGCCCGGCTATGCTTCAACGGCGCCTCCAGACTTTCTTCCCCTGCCGCCTGACGCCGGCATTCCTCGCGAGGCAAGAAAGTCCTCCGCCGCCATCCGCCGCTTCGCTCTGGCCCTGATGGGTGAAGCGCCGTTCGCCTTCGGCCGGCCGATCGCCATCGAGACCGCAATGGTGCGGCTCGAGCAAGAAACCACGGAGAACTACCATGGCCACCATCGGCACCTTCAAGCAGTCCGGCAACAACGAGTTCACCGGCGAGATCGTCACCCTCTCGCTCCAGGCCAAGAACGTCCGCGTCACCCCCGACACCCGAGCCAGCGGCGAGAACGCCCCCAGCCATCGCGTCTATGTCGGCCGGGTCGAGATCGGGGCAGCCTGGGCCAAGCGCTCCAACGAAGGCCGCGAATACCTCGGCCTTAAGCTCGACGATCCCTCGTTCACGAGCCCCATCTACGCCAACCTGGTCAGCGACGAGAGCGGCGAAGGCTACAGCCTGATCTGGTCCCGCCCGAGCCGTCGCAACGGCGACTGAGGCTCCCCGACACCCCGCCCGGCTGGCCCGGGCGGGGGCCTTCATTTCCTTGTGCCGCGGTCCGACGAACCGCGCTTCTTAGCGCTGATGTCCGGCCGCTTCAGCAGGTCGGACGCTTCGAGACCCAATTCCCTGGCGAGGCGGTCGACGACGTCGATCCCGGCGGCGTAGACGCTGCGCTCGAGCGAGCTGATATACGTGCGGTCGATCCCGGCGCGATGCGCCAGCTCCTCCTGCGACAATCCCTTCGCACGCCGCTGCGTCCTCAGATTGTGCGCCAGTACGTCCCGAATCTCCATCCATGAGAGGACAAGGTGTTGTAGAGAATTCTTCCACGGAGTATTCTCTACACACGCTCGACAAACTTCTTGAGATCGCTGTCGCTCCTAGAGTCCAGCCGGATTAGGCGTCGATCGCTTGCGGCACAGGGTTGGCTGCAACCGTTCACAACCGACCTGGCACCGTATAGAGTTCTCCGCGGGGGACGATGATGAAGCAGCCGAGGTTCCTGGACGCGCCGCCGGACAGTCCTGTGCTGACGGACTATGACCGTGAGCACATGAAGGAATACATGCGTGTGCTCGATGCGGCCGCCGATGGCGCCGATTGGCGCGAAGCCGTCGCTGTGATCTTCGGCGTCGATCCTGCTGCCGAGCCCGAGCGAGCGCGACGTGTCCACGACAACCATCTCGCCCGCGCGAGCTGGATGACGGAACATGGCTACCGTCAACTCCTTCGCAAAGGACGCGAATAGAGAAAGGCGATGCGCTCGGGGCATCAGTTGGCGCTTCTTTAGACTCTTCCCAAACCGTCAGCTTTCGGGAACGCTGCCACTCCACGTTGCGGCACGAGGAACCACGATGACGCCCGACACGTCCCGTTGGCGCTCTTCGGAGACATACAACTATCTGGACGATCTCGATTCTCCCGATCTCGCCTGGGAATGGCTCAGGCGCAATCCCAACTATCAGAAGGACTACGCGGAGGCGGACCGCCCTTCCCTGAAGCGCGAACTCCATCGGAAATGGGGACTGCAATTTTTTCGTCCCGCCGTCGCTGAATGCTGGCGAGCGTCCGGTGCTCTGGTCCGCCGAAGCGGACACGAGCGCCGTGCTGCTCACGCACGCGCCAGCCATCCTGCCGGCGGCCGACAATCTCTTCACCGAGCTGCGCGAGACCTCCGCCCGCTCGGACGAGCAAGGCGTGCATTTCCTGCTCACGGCCGGCGGGCAGACTATTCGGCTGGTCAGGCTCACGGGCATCCCGGCCGATGCGCACGTCGCAGCGCTCGTGCCGCTTGATGCCGACGCCTTCGACAGAATCAAAGCCATCGACCGCCTGCTCCGCGCCTTGAAAGGACGACCGGTCCCTGACGACCGCCGTTTGACGCGCCAACAAAAACGGCGTCACCGCCATATGCTGCAAGCCACCGATGGGCGCGTGAACGGCGCAACCTACCGCGACATCGCCGGCGTCATCTTCGGCGTCGACCGCGCTGCGTCCGAGCCCTGGAAAACCTCGGCGCTACGCGACACCACCTCCGCCCTGGTCAAAGACGGGCTGGCGATGATCGCCGGCGGCTATTGTGCTCTCCTTCGCCATCGCCGCCGGGCCTAATCCCCGCCGCGCGGGGGGTGAGAATTAGCGTCACCCAACTTCCCCCTCCCTCCACGCCAGCAATCTTCGCCACCGTGGTCCCCGTTCGCCGCTGAGAACCAGCGGCCACCCGGAACCCCACGGAGGCCCGATCGATGCGACCCGACCTGTCCGCTGTCCCGCCACGCTTTCTTCGCACCAAGGAAGCCGCTGAATTCTTGAGCCTGTCCGCCCGCACGCTCGAAAAGCATCGCACCTATGGGACCGGGCCCGCCTACCGAAAGCTCGGCGGGCGCGTCGTCTACGCGATCGACGATCTCCAGGCCTGGGCCAACCGCGGCGCCGTCACGTCGACCTCCGACCCACGCGGCGCCGTCCTGCCCGCCAAGCGTCACACGCCCGCGCCGCCCGCTCGCACCAGCCGCTTCGCGCGCTGATCCCTGAATGACGGCGCGGCGGCAGGCCCCTTCGGAGCGCGGACAGCTCGACCTGTTTCGGGCGCTCCCTGGCGACTTCGCGCCGCGTGATACGCAGGATCTCATGGCTTACCCGTTCTTCTCCCTCTCCAAGACCCACCGCGTCGCGCCGATCGATTTTTGCGCCGGCGATATCTCGATCCGCGTCGAAGCCGTTCCCGACCACGGAATGGCGACCATCTGGGACGCCGACATCCTGATCTGGGCGGCGAGCCAGATCATCGAGGCGCGCGACGCACAACTGCGCACCTCGCGGCTGATGGCCGCCACGCCGTATGAAATCCTGACCTTCGTTGGCCGCGGAACGTCCTTGCGCGACTATCAGCGCCTGAAGGCAGCGCTCGATCGCCTTCAGTCGACGACTGTCTGCACCTCGATCCGCCAGCCGGCCGAGGGCCGCCGCCATCGCTTTTCATGGATCAACGAGTGGCAGGAGCGCACGGATCGCCAGGGCAGACCCGCCGGCATCGATCTCATCGTTCCAGACTGGTTTTACCAGGCCGTTCTCGACGACGCGCTGGTTCTCACCATCGACCGCGCCTATTTCAACCTGACGGGCGGGATCGACCGCTGGCTCTATCGGCTCGTGCGCAAGCACGGCGGTCGCCAGCAGGACGGTTGGCGCTTCGACTTTCGCCACCTTCACCAGAAGTCCGGCAGCCTGTCGCCGTTCAAGCGCTTCGCCTTCGAACTGCGCGACATCATTCGCCGCCAGCCACTGCCCGGCTACACGCTGTCGCTGGAGGTCGAGATCGGCGGGCGCGTGCTGCTCGCCTTCGAGCCGACCTGGGGACAGTTTGTGGAAGGCCTCGTGCTATCGGGAACCCGCGCTCACGTGCTATCGGGAACCGGGGGCTCGTGCTATCGGGAACCGAAACGGCCCTCAAGCCCAAGAAAATCAACAGAAAATTGCTCCCTTAACTTAGACTCTAACAGAGAGTCTAACCTTAAGAGGCGCGCGCGCGATGTGAACAACATCGAAAGCGGGCATCGGAACAAAGCCGAAGCGCCTGCCGATCACGCCATCCCTGATACGACTTTCCGTAGTTCCGCTTCTACGACTGACGATACTTCCGACGCGCCGAACCTGCTCCAAAGCCGCAAGCAGGGAGGGGCAGAATGATCGTCGCGCTGCTCAACCAGAAAGGCGGCGTCGGCAAGACGACGCTCGCGCTGCATCTCGCCGGCGAGCTCGCCAAACGCGGCAAGCGCGTGACCCTGATCGACGCCGACCCGCAGGGATCGGCACTCGACTGGTCGCAGCAGCGCGGCCGCGAGAGCCTGCCGCGCGCCTTCGGCGTCGTCGGCCTGGCGCGCGACACGCTGCACCGAGAAGCACCCGAGCTGGCCCGCGATGCGGATCACGTCGTCATCGACGGGCCGCCGCGTGTCGCCGGCCTGATGCGCTCCGCGCTGCTCGCCGCCGACCTGGTGCTGATCCCGGTGCAGCCATCTCCGTTCGACGGCTGGGCGTCGGCCGAGATGCTGGCGCTTCTCGCGGAAGCGCGCGTCTACCGGCCCCGGCTCGTCGCGCGCTTCGTGCTCAATCGCTGCGGCGCACGCACCGTCATTGCCCGCGAGACGGCCGAGACGCTGGCCGACCACGATCCGCCGGTGCTCGCCACCACCGTCGGTCAGCGCGTCGTCTTCGCAGACGCCGCGCAGTCCGGCCGGCTGGCTTCCGAGATCGATGACGACAGCCCGGCCGCGCGCGAGATCTCGGCGCTGGCGGCCGAGGTCGCGCGCCTGGCCATCGGCGGGATCGCGCCATGAGGGCGGGCTCCGAGATCGTGCCGGCCGGCGACGGGTTCGTCGGATCGGGCTCGGCCTGCCGACTCTCCGGCCGTTGTCTCGGCCGCGAGATCGACGCCGGTATGGCGGAGTACGCCCGCGCTCGCATCGCCTCCGTGCCGCCGTTCCACGACGGAGGCGGCGCATGACGGGCCGCACCGACAAGCGCCGCTTCGCATCTCGCCCCGGCGGTCCCGAAGGCTGGATCAAGGCGGCCGAGACGCAGGTGAACGGCAAGGCCGGCAACAACAGGTTCACCGCCCGCCTGACCATCGACATCACGCCGGAGCTGCGCGGGCGCATCAAGGTCGCGGCGTTCCGGCGCGGCGTGACAGTCGCCGACATGCTGCGCGACCTGCTCGCCCGCGAATTCCCGCTCATCGATGGAGACGCCACATGACCGGCCATGCGGCACGCCTTCCGCTGCCGGGCGGACCGGCGCCATTCGCGACGCTTGTCGAGCTGACCTGGCGCCAACGCCAGATCGAGCATTGGATCAGGTTCGGCCGAAAGAGCTACGGACAGGTCCTCGACCGCCACCGCACTATCGCCGGCTTCGCGCCGAACAGCATCTTCGCCTTCGTCCGCTGGGCCGCCAACGAGTACGGCACGATCGTCTCGCGCATCGACATCGTGCGCGCCATCGGACGGGGCGAGCCGTTCCAGACCCTGCCGTTCGTGCGCCCCGGCGGCGAGATTCTGCTGAAGGCCGAGAACTGGCCGACCGTCGAGCGCGTGCTTCAGCATATCGATGCGATCGAGGCTCATGGCGTCGATCCCACCGACGTCGACCCGGCCCACTGGCGGCATGTCCACAATCGACTTCGCGCCGGCGAGACGCCGTCAGCGTATACGCCGTCGCGGCACGAGGCCTGGCTGAAGCGCCGGAGGACCGGCCCATGACGCGCCTCGGCCTCGTCATCGCAACCGTGCTCGCAGCGATCGGCGTCGGTTATCCCGGCCTCGCGCCGATGCCGACCAAGCTGATCTGGAACGCATCGGCCAGCGCGCCGATCGGCCTCTACACGGTTGCGCCGGCAGACCGTCTCGACGTGCCCGAGTTGGTCGCCGTCGACCCGCCGGGCGTGCTTGCGGCTTTCCTCGACGCGCGCGGCTATGTCCCCGAAGGCGTGCCGTTGATGAAGCGCGTTCTTGCGGTCGCCGGACAGACGGTCTGCCGCACCGGCCTCGTCGTCACCATCGACGGCATCGAGGTGGGCGTGGCGCTCGAACGCGATCGCTCTGGCCGTGACCTGCCGGTCTGGCAGGGCTGCGAACGCGTTCCTGCCGGTGCGGTGTTCCTGATGAACTGGCAGGTCCGCGACAGTCTCGACGGCCGCTACTTCGGCCTGACTCCCACCAGCCAGATCATCGGCCGCGCGGTCCCCCTTTGGACCGACGAGGACGGCGACGGGCGGTTCCAATGGCGCGCGACAACGCGGTGAACGCGCCCCGATCGCGTGCCGTGGCCCGGCGCGCGTCATCTCCACCGCACAGACAAGGAGCCCTTCGATGCCGCAGATCGGTCATTTCACCCGCACTCCATCCGGATATTCCGGACGCGTCCGCACCCTCTCGCTCGATCTCGAACTGACCTTTGTCCCGGCCGAGAATGCCGACGTCGAGAATGCGCCGGCTTACCGCATCCATCTTGGCAACGAGGACGGTCCGGAAGTCGGCGCAGGCTGGAAACATACCGGCGATCGCGCCGGCGCGTTCATTTCCGTCGTGCTCGACGACCCTGTCTTTGCGCATCCCGTTCGCGCGCGATTGTTCCAGTCGGATGAAGACGGCCGCGACTGGGGCCTGCACTGGACACGCCAGAAGAAGCGCGAGGAGCAGGAATAGCCATGCCCCATTCCTGCGTCGATCCTGTCTTTCGGAAGTGCGGCGACCGACGCCGCACCGTCCTCCTTCTCCTTTCCGGCCTCGCCTTCGCGACGACCGCATCGTTTCCGACCTTGGCGCAGGTAGCAGCTCCGGTCCGCGTGACCGACGCGAATCCGCATGCAGCCCACATTGCTACGGCATCGCGCCGGTTCGGCATTCCGGCGGCATGGATCGTCGCCGTGATGCGTGCCGAAAGCGCCGGCGATGTGCGCGCGGTGTCGTCGGCCGGCGCGATGGGGTTGATGCAGGTCATGCCCGAAACCTGGGCCGAGTTGCGCGCTCGCTATCGGCTCGGCCGCGATCCCTATGATCCCCATGACAACATCTTCGCCGGCACGGCCTACCTGCGCGAGATGTGGGATCGCTACGGCAATGTCGCCGCGATGCTCGCGGCATACAATGCCGGCCCCTCACGCTATGACGAGCACCGCGCGACGGGCCGCCCGCTGCCGGCCGAGACACGCGCCTATGTCGCTTCGCTCGCACCCGTGCTGCGGGGCGAGGGTCCGTCGAAGATCGCATCGGCGGTCGAGAAGCCGCTCGACTGGCGCGAGTCAGCGGTCTTCGTGCGCGACAGCGACGCACCCAGCGTCGATCTCCTGCAGGGCGGCCGCCGATCGCGCGCGCCCCATTTATTTCTTCCGGCGACACCGGAGGCACTTCCCACGCCGGCGTCGCAGGGACTCTTCGTCGCCCGCGGCGACAAGGGAGCCGTCCCATGACCGGCTCCGCGGCAATTCGCGTCCTGTCGTGTTCCAGCGCATCACCGAGGCCGCTGAGGATGGCGCCAGGCACCACAACCGTCCGATGGCGAGATAAAAAGGCGCAACGTGCGCCTCGGTCGGGTGGTTGTTTTTGCTGGGTTTTCTGGGGCGCTTCGCACCGTGTAGCGATTTTGCGCAACGTGCGCGCTGAGCATAAGCACCTGTTTCCTCGACATGTTTTGAACGTCGCGGGGCCGGGCCATGGCCGATGAGCGCGAGTTCCGTATCCGTCCTGGGCGAATCCGTTCGACCCGAGCGCAGCAGGCGCGGCCCTTCATCGCGCAGGCGCTGGCGGCCGCGCAGAAGGCCGGAGGCCGCGTGTCGCGGTCCGGCAGGATCACGCCCGGCAACCGCTCGCGCTTCGGCCGCGGCCAACGTGCCAGCATCCAGGCCAACCGCCTCCTCACCGGACGCACGCGCATCGTCGTCATCAAGACCCGCGTCGTTCGCCACACCCCGCGTTCGGCCCCGCTCGGCGCGCACCTCAATTACCTGCGCCGCGACGGCGTGACGCGCGACGGGGAGAAGGCCCGGATGTTCGGGCCGGAGAGCGACGACTTGGACGCGCGGGAATTCGCGGAGCGCTGCGAGGGCGATCGACATCATTTCCGCTTCATCGTCTCGCCCGAGGACGCAGCCGACATGGCCGACCTCAAGGCGCATGCTCGTGAGCTGATGAGCCAGATGGAAAAGGACCTCAGCACCAAGCTCGATTGGGTCGCCGTCGATCACTGGAACACCGACAATCCCCACATCCATATTATCCTGCGCGGCCGGACCGAGGACGGCCAGGACCTCGTCATCTCCCGCGATTACATCAAGGAGGGCATGCGCGCCCGCGCGCAGGATCTGGTCACGCAGGAACTCGGCCAGCGCACCGATCACGAACTCCACCGCAATCTGGAACGTCAGGTCGAGGCCGAGCGCTGGACTCAGCTCGATCGCCAGCTTGTCCGCGACGGCGGCAAGACCGGCATCATCGATCTCGCACCGCTCCCTGATCGCCTGCCGGACGCGTTCCACGCGCTGAAGGTCGGCCGGCTGCGCACCCTCGAAATCCTCGGGGTCGCCGGACAGGTCGGCTCGGCTCAGTGGTTCATCAAGGAAGAGGCGGAGAAAGTCCTGCGTGAGCTGGGCGAGCGCGGCGACATCATCAAGCGCATGCATCGCGCGTTGACTGAGCGTGGCATCGATCGCGGCTCTGCCAGCTACGTCCTCGCAGCCGGGAGCCTCGACGTGCCCGTCATCGGCCGGCTGGTCGAGCGCGGACTCGATGACGAACTGCGAGGCACGACCTATGCCGTGGTCGACGGCGTCGACGGCCGCACCCATCATATCAAGCTGCCGCATCTGGACGCCGCCGGCGACAGCCCGCCGGGCTCGATCGTCGAGCTCCGCTCCTATGAGGATGCGCGTGGCGAGCGTCGCGTTGCGATCGCCGTCCGCTCCGACCTCGACATTCAGGCTCAGGTCAACGCGACCGGAGCGACATGGCTCGACCGCCAGGCGGTGGCGCGTGACCCGATCGCGCTCTCGGAGGGCGGCTTCGGTGCCGAGGTGCGCCAGGCCATGGATCAGCGCGCCGAGCACCTGATTGGTGAGGGCCTCGCAGATCGGCAGGGTGGGCGCGTCGTCTTCGCGCGCCGGCTGCTCAACACGCTGCGCGACCGGGAAATCAATGCGCTCGGCGAGAAGCTCGCTGGCGAAACGGGCCTGCCGTTCAATCGCGCTGGCAGTGGGGAGTTTGTCGCCGGCACCTATCGCCAGCGCCTCGCGCTCGCCACCGGCCGCTTCGCCATGATCGACGACGGACTCGGCTTCCAGCTCGTGCCCTGGGCGCCCTCACTCGAAAAGCAGCTCGGCCGCCATGTCTCCGGCGTCGCCCGTGGCGACGGCGGTGTCGATTGGGATTTCGGCCGCACGCGAGGCCTCGGCCTCTAGCTTCAATCAGAAAGGATCACTGGGATGTCCGCGACAAAAATCCTCTGGGGGCAGATCCTCACCGTCTTCTTGATCGTGCTGATGACGACCTGGGGCGCGACACAATGGACGGCATGGCGACTGGGGTTTCAGGCGCAGCTCGGCCCGCACTGGTTCGAGTTCGTGGGCTGGCCCGTCTACTATCCGCCGGCCATCTTCTGGTGGTGGTATTTCTACGAGGCCTATGCGCCCAACGTCTTCGTCGAAGGCGGGCTGATCGCAGCGTCCGGCGGCTTCATCGCCATCGCCGTCGCCATCGGCATGTCGGTCTGGCGGGCGCGGGAAGCCAAACATGCCGCCACCTATGGCTCGGCGCGCTGGGCGGACAAGGTCGAGATCAAGGCAGCCGGATTGGTCGATCCCGATGGTGTCGTGCTCGGACGCTTCGAGCGGGACTATCTCCGACATGACGGGCCGGAACACGTGCTGTGCTTCGCACCGACACGATCCGGCAAGGGCGTCGGGCTAGTCATCCCCTCTCTGCTCACCTGGCCGGGCTCGGCGATCGTTCACGATATCAAGGGCGAGAACTGGCAGCTCACGTCGGGCTTCCGCGCGCAGCATGGCCGCGTGCTGCTGTTCGATCCGACCAATCCGAAGTCATCCGCCTACAATCCGCTGCTCGAGGTCCGCCGTGGTGAATGGGAGGTCCGCGACGTCCAGAACATCGCGGACATACTGGTCGATCCGGAAGGCTCGCTCGACAAGCGGAACCACTGGGAAAAGACCAGCCATAGCCTTTTGGTCGGCGCGATCCTGCACGTCCTCTATGCCGAACCCAACAAGACGCTGGCGGGAGTCGCCAACTTTCTGTCCGATCCGAAGCGGCCGGTTGAATCGACCCTGCGTGCCATGATGAAGACCGCGCATCTTGGAGAGGCGGGGCCGCATCCCGTTGTCGCCAGCGCGGCGCGCGAGCTGTTGAACAAATCCGACAACGAGCGCTCGGGCGTCTTGAGTACGGCCATGTCTTTCCTCGGCCTCTATCGCGATCCCATCGTCGCCGAGGTCACCCGGCGCTGTGATTGGCGGATCAGCGACATTGTCGGTGGTGATAGGCCAGCCACGCTCTACCTCGTCGTGCCGCCATCCGACATCAACCGGACCAAGCCACTGATCCGCTTGCTGCTGAACCAGATCGGCCGTCGCCTGACGGAGGATCTTCAGGCCAACCGCGGCAGGCACCGCCTGTTGCTCATGCTCGACGAGTTTCCGGCGCTTGGCCGGCTCGACTTCTTCGAGACTGCCTTGGCATTCATGGCCGGCTACGGCCTGAAGTCGTTCCTGATCGCGCAGTCGCTGAATCAGATCGAGAAGGCGTACGGCCCAAACAATTCGATCCTCGACAATTGCCATGTCCGCGTCAGCTTCGCCACCAACGACGAGCGGACGGCGAAACGCGTCTCCGACGCGCTCGGCACCGCCACCGAGATGCGGGCGATGAAGAATTATGCCGGCCACCGGCTGTCGCCGTGGCTGGGGCATCTGATGGTATCGCGACAGGAGACCGCCCGCGCGCTGCTGACGCCGGGCGAAGTGATGCAGCTTCCGCCGACCGAGGAGATCGTCATGGTAGCGGGTATTCCGCCGATCCGGGCAAAGAAGGCGCGCTACTATGAGGATACCCGGTTCAAGGAACGCATCCTGCCGCCGCCGGAACTGCGGAGCCCCGCTGAGGTCCGCGCCGACGACTGGAGCAAGTTGCCGATTCCGGTCCAGTCCACTTCCGCCGCAACGTCAGGCGTGCAGCAGCAGGACGACGAAGACCCGACCGAGTCCGAACGCCGGCTGCAGCCAGAGCTCAATCGCGTTAAACCGGTCGAGAAGAAGGAGCCGATCGAGAATGAATTCGAGATCGACCCCAGCGACGATGGAGACGACGACGATGCCGTGCGCAACCGTCGGATGACCCGCCTCATGCAAGGTGTCGCGCGCCAGGTCTCGCTCGATCCGAACGACGGCATGGAGCTGTGAGCGCCATGGCCGGTCGCAGAAAGAAGATCAAAATCTCCGCCTATCTCGACCCGGATGTCATGACCATGCTGGCCAAATACGCGGCTCACCGAAACCAGCCACAGTCGATGATCGCCGAGGCTGCCATTGCGTCGTTCCTGTCCCCGGATGCGGCCGAGCGGCGAGAGGCGGCGATCGGCAAACGTCTCGACCAGCTCGACCGGCGCATGACGCGGCTTGAACGGGATCTCGGCATCGCGGTCGAGACGCTGGCGGTGTTCGTCCGGTTCTGGCTGACCACGACACCGGCGCTGCCGGAGCCGGCCGCCCAGGCCGCGCGCGCCAAGGCGAGCGAGCGATATGAGGCCTTCATCACCGCACTTGGCCGACGCTTGGTCAAAGGGCCGAAGCTCCGGCAGGAGATTCCCGAAGATGTTCCGGGTGAGAAGGGCGATCAATAGCGTTCGGCCGGCGACATTGCCTCTCGTGGTGATCGTGGGCAACACTCGTTATATCCTGCGCGGCGGCAACTGGGTGGGTTCTTGCCTGTCCGCCTTTAGGCGACTGAGCGAGGAAGCCGACGCTCAATCAGCTTGGGCCGGCTGACAGGTTCGCGCCCTCAACCTGGTCGTTCAGCTTGCCGCTATGCAATCCTGAAAGCTGCCGTCCGACGAATAATGCGTCTACCATGCTCGCCTTTCCATGCAATCGGGCGTAGGTTGCGCGATGGACGTCAAAAAATTTCGAGTTCCCGTGGTCGTCTATATCGCCGGTCCACTGGGGTTCGTGCTCATTGAATCCATGCAACAGGCCTCGGATTTTCTGTTTGACCATTGGCCTGGAAACGACAGCCTGGCCTGGACCGACGCGATGAGGTGCTGCGCCGAAGAGGGTGCTGCCGATGATGCGAGTGCCGCATTCCTCTCCGCACTAAAGGGTGCTGGGATCAGTTACGATCGCACGGTCGAAATTTACTGACGACAGCCGCTCAAAACCGCAGGCTGAGTTGCATGCGCTGGCGGGATCGGAGCCCGCCGTTTCAATTTCTGCGGACATTCGCCTGATGCCGCGAAAGGGGCAAAGGAGAAACCTTCATCCACGGAGCAGGAAGAAGCGCAGGAGCCCGCTGCTGGCGAAAGCTGAGGCGGCCTGGAATGGTCTCGGAGTTGCCATGACAAAGCGCGAGACTGACGACTTCGAAATCGATGTGGAGTGCCCCCGTTGCCATCATCAGGCCAAGACACGCATCGGCTGGATTCGTACGCACACCCAGATGGAATGCCTGAACTGTGGCGATATCATCAACATCGAGAGCAAGAACTTCAGGTCGCACGAGCAGCGCTAGACTATCGCAAGGACGCCCGCCTTTTTCGAGCCTCTGATAGAAAGCCTTGCACAGGATCAAGGACCAGCCCATCCCGTGCCGTGACGTGTCCGCTCCCGAAGCCGGATCGCCGCTCTTTTTCCTCGATCGTCGATTAAGCCGGCCTGTCTTTTGAAAAAAGATGGATCGATACCTGCCTTGAGGCGTTCCGCACTATCTTCCTCAAGCGGCCAGACCAGATCGGTCATTTGCAATGGATGTCCGGACCGCCGTTCTGGTCGTCGAGGACGAGACACTCGTTCGTTTCGATATTGTCGATCATCTGGCCAATGAAGGCTTTGTTGTTCGCGAGGCCGCCAACGCTGACGAAGCGATCGCCATCCTGGAGACCGACCCGGATATCCGGTTGCTGTTCACCGATATCGACATGCCAGGCAGTATGGACGGACTGAAACTATCGGTCGCGGTGCGCGATCGATGGCCGCCGGTCAAGGTTATCATTACATCCGGACACCGATCCGTCCGGTCGTCAGCCCTTCCGGACGGAGCGCGTTTCTTTTCCAAACCTTACAAGCACGCAGACATCGTGGACTCCATGCGCAAACTTCTGGCAGGGTAGATGATGAGGCTGAGACATCAGCGCAAGTCGCGGATCGTTATGACGTAGTTCGTTTGGCGGCCGCGCGAATAGAGCTTGCGGGCAACCTCGTAAATCGAGGAGCGCGCCCGATCGAACGCGGCAAGACAGGCCGCCTCCGTTACCTCTGTCCTGCCTGTCCTGGCGCGGGTTCCTGCCAGCGCATCGGCTTCGACAAAGAAGCGGACCTCGAACATGCCGTCGTGGCCGATAAAGCGGACCGCATTGCGTACTTCGTCGAAACTGCGGCTCGGATTGGGGAAGTCGAGCGTCACGGCTGACAAGCCGAGCCCTCCTGGCCGGGCAACCGGCGGGCCAGCGACCTACCGTGCTCACGCCGACGGGCCTCGTTGCGACGATTGAGGTAAAGCATGCCTTCGGTGGCCCGACCAAGGCTCATGCCGGTCATGACAAGGCCCTGGATTTTCGCCGGGATCCCCGTGAAGACGTGATAGATGCTCCAGGAACCGTCCCGTTCGACCCGACGGCCATACTGGTAGTCGATGGTGTCATGGCAGGCCGCTTCGCTCCTGTTTTCCTGCCGGGAATCTGCCGGGGCGTACCGTCCGATTTCGTGAGCATTCATGATAACGTCCTTTCTTCGTGTCTGCGGCGCTGCACCGTCAGAAAGCCATCGGGCATCGGAGGTCGATTGGAACCCGAAGGCCGGGACCCGATCCCCACGGCTCATCAGTTCCTGGCTTTGCCGCTAGACGTGTTGGCGGCGGGCCTGAGCTGGCTGCCCAAAGGGTTGTTAGCGTTTATCGGCGCTTTTTGCCTGTTTCGGTTTCCGAATCTCGCGATTGCGGCGTTTTTGTCCCTTGGCCATGGCCGAACGTCCTTTCGAGCAGGGTTGCGTTTTCGCTTTCCGACGATTGCCGTACCAGGTCGAGGCTGTCCTGTGTGGTCACCCTCTCGTGGCGCTCCTGGTCGTTGCGGATTCGGTTTTGCGGGGGATCTCCCTTCGGAGGAAGCATGCCGGTGATGTGGTAGATTTCCGCGGTCTTCGGGAATGTGCCGAAGTTGCCCTTCAACCTGACGGCCTGGCCTACGGCATAAAGGTGGGTTGCAGGCTCGCGGCGGAGCGGGCGGGAATTACGATGTATGAACCTTGTCGTGGTCATGATTGTTTTCGGTCCTGTTCCAGTGCGGCTTCGAGGAAAGCCGGATCGATCGGCACCATCTGCTGGGTGGTTGCTCTTATCGAGATGGCCGGCAGATGGATGAAGGCAGCGACACGCCGCCAGGCAAGGCTTGGACCGCTCTCGATAGGCTCTTCGTCTTGGTCGACGAGATAGTCGCCCGGCGGCTGCGGCGCATCAAACCCCGGCAGCGAAAACGCCGACAGGAAGCGAACGACCTTCTGCGTGGTGCGGTTGTCCATGACTGCCACCCTTTCGGAGATGCCGCTGCCCGAACCGCAGACGAAGTTCCGCCTGTCAGGTCCATACGCTGTCGGCGCGGCGTTCATTTCCAGGTTTCGAACAAATGCGGCCGGTTGCGCCCGGTCGGCACAACCATATCGCTATCGAAAATTCAGAATAAACTGGCGGGTCTCTGACACCGCGCGAGCCAAATCGGCCAAATCAACGAGGTCTATCTATGCGCCTTGATTGAGTTGCAAACAAGGCGCTTCCTTTTTTTGTTTTTCCATTGAAAAGAATTCGTAGCTCGGCAGCCAAGGAAGACTTCAAGTATAGACACTTCGACATCGAGACCACTCGGGTGGCAGAGCCGCCGCTTGCGGGCGAGGCCTCGGTCTGGTTCCCTGCTTGCGGCGGGTGTTGTCCTGATTCGCAGCGCGTGGCGCCGGTCCCGGACCGGCAAGTGAGCCTCTGGGAGGAAGACGGCAATGAGCGCCAGACCGGCAATCACCGAGATGAAGCCGAAGATCACCGTGATCGGAGTTGGCGGCGGCGGCGGCAATGCCGTCAACAACATGATCGCCGCCGGATTGCAGGGCGCGGAATTCATCGTCGCCAACACGGATGCGCAAGCCCTTGCCATGTCGAAGGCATCGAAGCTGATCCAGCTTGGTGCCGGCGTCACCGAAGGACTTGGGGCCGGCTCGATACCGGATGTCGGTCACGCGGCCGCGCAGGAGTCGATCGATGAGATCATGGACCACCTTGCGGGAACGCATATGTGTTTCGTAACGGCCGGCATGGGCGGCGGAACCGGCACGGGCGCCGCTCCCGTCATCGCGCATGCAGCGCGGCAGGCCGGCATTCTCACGGTCGCCGTCGTCACCAAGCCGTTCGTCTTCGAGGGCAAGCGGCGCATGCAGTCGGCCGAAGAAGGCATCGCGCGGCTGCGCGAATGCGCGGACACGGTGATCGTCATCCCGAACCAGAACCTCTTCAGGGTCGCCGACACGAGGACGACCTTCGCGGACGCCTTCGCCATGGCAGATCGTGTCCTCTACGCGGGTGTCGGCTGCATCACCGACCTCATCGTGAAGGAGGGACTGATCAATCTCGACTTCGCCGACGTGCGCGCGGTGATGCGCGACATGGGCCGGGCGATGATGGGAACGGGTGAGGCCGCAGGCGAGGGCCGGGGAAAGGCCGCGGCCGAAGCGGCGATCGCAAACCCGCTCCTGGACGAGGCGTCGATGGGCGGCGCCAGAGGCGTACTCGTCTCGATCTCCGGTGGACCGGACATGACGCTGTTCGAGGTCGACGAGGCCGCGACACGCATCCGCGAGGAAGTCGATGCCGACGCCGACATCATCGTCGGCGCCATATTCGATGCGGCGTTGGAAGGAAGGTTCAGGGTATCCGTCGTTGCCACGGGTCTGCGCCAGAAGGCGCAGGTGATCGAATTCGAGCAGCGAATGGCCTGAAGGAAAGCTTGCGATGCCGTCCGAACCCCGCTCGCCGCGTCTCGCGGTTCTCATCGATGCCGACAATGCCTCGGCAAAGATCGCCGATGGCCTGTTCGAGGAGATCGCCAAGATCGGCGAAGCCAGCGTCCGTCGCATCTACGGCGACTTTTCCAGCCCACGCTCGAAGGCCTGGGCCGACGTGTTGTCGAGGCACGCGATCATTCCGCAGCAGCAGTTCGCCTACACGACAGGCAAGAACGCCTCCGACATCACCCTGGTCATCGACGCCATGGACCTTCTGCACAGCGGGCGCTTCGACGGCTTCTGCCTGGTTTCCTCCGACAGCGATTTTACCCGTCTTGCCGCCCGCATCCGCGAGCAGGGCATCGACGTGTTCGGCTTCGGCGAGCAGAAGACGCCCGAGAGTTTTCGGCAGGCTTGCCGCCGGTTCGTCTATACGGAGAACCTGCTTGCGTCCGCTCCGGCGAACGAACCGGAGGCTGCACCGAGCGCAAAGCCGTTGCAGTCGCCCTCCGCCGCCGTGCCGATCATCCGCAAGGTGATCGCCCAGATGGAAAGCGAGGACGGCTGGGTTCCGCTCGGCGCGGTCGGCACGCAGCTTGCCAATCTGGCTTCCGATTTCGATCCCCGCACCTTCGGCTTTCGCAAGCTGAGCGATCTCGTACGCAAGACCAACGCCTTCGAGATCGACCATCCTGAAGGAGGGATGCTGCGGATAAGGATCAAACCGGAGGCCGCGAGAAAGGGACGGCGGAGGGCGTGAGGGCCTGCAAAGACGTAGCAGTCCTCCCTCCGGCCGAGAGATCCGTTCTGAGCCGGAAAGATTTATTCCCGACCTTGCCTTGTTTCGAACACCGAATAGGCCTACGTTCTAAATATCGATCTTGGCTGTCGAACTTTGTTTCTGACGCGAACTGCGTCTTCGGCGATCTTCTCCTCTCAAAATCGATCTGAACCGTTTGTCATGCATCTTGCACGGCAAGCAATTTTCTATGGATGATTGAAAGGAAATCGTCATGAATACTGGAACAGTCAAGTTCTTCAATTCGACCAAAGGTTTTGGCTTCATCGAACTCGGCAATGGCCAGCCCGACGTGTTCGTCCACATCTCCGCTGTCGAGCGGGCCGGCATGCGCTCCCTCGTCGAGGGCCAGAAGCTCAGCTTCGACGTCGTGAAGGACGATCGCAACGGCAAGAGCGCGGCCGAGAACCTGCAGGCCGCATAACGATTGCGCTGGCCTTTGACCACGGATGTACTGGCGCTGGCCACAGAGCGCAGACGAGAGAGGTCGGGCAAGTCCCGGCCTTTTTTCTTTTCATGACCGGAGACCCGCACATGCGACACCCTGAAATGCCGCAAGGGATATTCAAGCCCAAGCCGACCGCCATCGAAACGAAGCAGGACGCCACCACCAGGGCTGCCCGCCAGATCATCGACGGCGAAGCGGCCGTGCGGGAACAGAAGACCGAACGGCTGAGGCTGGCAAGGCTTGCTATGGAAGCAATGAACACGAACACGCCGCCCTTGCAGAAGCGGCCGGTCAGGCGCAAGCGCGCATAGCCGGATCGACCAGGTACAAACGCGAAAACAGAGGCAAGACGAACGCCGAATTCCAACGGGAAGGATGATGAAAATGCCCTCCACCTATCTCGCTTGTCGGCACGCCATGGCAAGGTTCTACGACAGGTATTTCGGACGACCGCCTGTTGTGACGACACGCTTGAAGCCTGCCGGGTTGGAGACGCGACCCGACGAGGCGCGACGTTGCAGGCAGGGCGATACCGACGGCTCGCGTCGCAGGGCGGCTCAAACGAAGCTCAGGCACCAGATGCACTGAACCGCCTGCTGGACGTCCTGCGACTGCAAAGCACGCATATCGGAAATTTTCGATAGGTCCGCGATGAACAACCAGAACTTCAGGATGCCTTTGGTGATCTACGATGACCGGACGGGCTTCAGCCTGATCTCCTCGGTGTCGCAGGCGGCTGATTTCCTGTTTGCCTATCACAAGGAATACGGCAGCCCGGCATGGTCGGATGCAATGAACTGCTGCTCTGAAGTCAAGCTGGGAACTTCCACCCCTGAGCAGGTCAGTGCAGCCTTTATCGCCGCCGTGACAGGCGCCGGGATCAGGATCGATCCCACGCTGCGCCTGTATTGATTTCGGCAACGGACTTCTCATCCCCGATCGAAAATCGTGGCTGCTACGGAGCGCAGATGAACAACGTGATCAATCTCCACGGCGAAAAGCGCTGGAAGGCAGTCATCGAATACCGCACCGAGGATGGGCCGAAGAGCGTCGAGCACTACTTCGAGGAGATTTCAGATCTCCATCTCATCATCGAGCACGGACCCGACTGGAATTTCCTCATCCGCTGCACGGTGACGCTCAATCGATCCGATGACGGTGCGGAACAGAACAGTTCCGAAAAGGCGCTGCGAGAGGAGCGACCGTATTGACGGCTTGACCGAACGGTCGGACGAGTCGCTTGTTGGACCCGCGACGCGCTTACGCGTTTTTGGTCATCGTTCCATGATTGAGATCGATGCTTTCGGCGTTCGCTATCTGCCTTGCGAAGTCTCGCTGCAGTTCTCCCCAAAGGCCAAGATAGCCGCCGCAATTGCTGCAATGGATAGGCGTTTCTTCATCTGCATTGTCGGGGATCGTCATCTGGATCCTGCCACATCGCTTGCAGTCCAGCATGTTGTCCAGCCGCGCCTTTGTCATCGAAAACGCCTCCCACATGGACAATTGAACCCGTGCTCGGAACAAATGCCGACCCGGCGGTTTTTATTCTAGCACCGCCCCAAGCTCCTTACGACGGTCTCGAAGCGGCAAGGTGAAATACGTTGGCGAGACCATCGAAAAATTGCGGCGCTACATTGCTGAGAAAGACAGCCGCCACGTCCTCGAAGAGGCGACACACTGTTGTTTGTCGCGTCCGGGAGGCGTACGATGGAAATTGGCGAAAGAAGTGGCTCGGAGGGCCAGGAACGCAAGGTCTGCCGTTTCCATCGCAACAGCCCCTGCGACCACATAACCCTTTAGCCCCGTTGTGGTGCGCCACCATAGGATATCGGCCACACCTTGTCGCATCACGTTATAAATCGCCCGCTCGGTTCACGGCTGGCGGGAGATTTATTTCTTCTGGGGACGTAACGAACTCCCCCGAAGCGGTGCGGGTGGTCCGTTCTGGCAAACTATGCAGCTCGTGACGCTGGGCGGGGAAGAATAGGCTTCTTCTTGGGCGCGGGCAGGAGACCTTCGCGCTGCGCTTGTTTTCTCGCTAGTTTTTTCGCACGCCTGATCGCTTCGCCTTTTTCCCGGACGCGGCGTTCCGAAGGTTTTTCATATGCCTTCCGTGCTTTCATTTCTCGAAAGAGCCCTTCGCGTTGCATTTTCTTTTTGAGCACCCTTAGTGCCTGATCAACATTGTTATCTCTCACCAGAACTTGCAACGTATCTCCTGACGCCTTTATGGCTTTCCGGTCAACCGAGGCGGTAGACCAAGCTGCGCACCATACAGGCTTCTTACCCCAGCGCATCCCCTTGGTCGCAAAAAGTCCGAGCTATGAAAGGCCTGGAAGGAAACTTTGGCGAGGCGGTCTAAACCAGCATGGGAGCTTCTGACGGCTCGTTCGATCGAGCCACCTGCTTTTTGCTCAGCAGCCGGATGTGCATCTCCTCAACTGCGTCCTTTAGCCCCGCGATGTCTTCATGAGCAGGGCCGCATGGCGTAGCTCGCTCGATATTTCCTCATCCGACAAGGTGTCGATCCGCAAGGGCATTTCCGGCCATCGGTAAACCGCCGGCCCTTGCCAGCGGCTGTTTGCCGGGGTCCCGGAGTAATCGATCTTGCAATGGTAAACCCGATGAAGCGTGGCGGCAGCACGCTGCAATAGCCTGGCGCACTGCAACTTTGTCAGATTGCCCGTCTCGCCCGCTGCATGAGTGAGTTCAGAAATGAAGGCGTCCGTATCATGCTCTTGAGGCATGGAAAGACCCTCCCACCTTTCCCGTTCTCTCACAACCGTCCGTCGTCGGCTCCATCCGCGTGCCTCCATGAACGTTCACATCAGCACCAAGTTGCTAGATGCAGTGGTAAGTAGTGCTGCCGAAGCGGCCTTGAATGCCCGACACGAGGTTGAGGTGCCCGTCCGGCTACTCCCGGGCGGGCTTTCCTGGTTTCGAGGGGGCTAGATGAAGAAACGTAGAGGATGTGGCTGCTACCTGAGCAGAACCTGCCGGCGGCCGTCGTATACATTGTCCCTGCAGCGATTTATGCCGGTCGGCACAGGCTGGTCATTGATACGTGTGGCTACGTGATTGTCGTGTCTTCAGTAGCCGTGACGCCCAGTCGATAGGCTTGCCCCTCAGCGTATGCCTTGGCAAAACTGTTTGGTTGGATATCGAAGCTCGAGGGTTCGCCCGTTTTCCGTGATGCGCACACACCAGCCGCCGGGTGCCTTCGAGAGAACCACGGTTTTGATATCGTCCATGCTCAGAAGGTAATGCTGGTCAGAACGACGTACACGATACTGCCCAAAATGCCGACCACGAGCGCCAACAGCCAGCCAGCGGGATCAGCGGCCAAGCGGGCAAGATTTTTCATGCTATCCATTTGAAGTCCTTTGCCGGTCGTCCCCACAGAAGCTTCGTCAATGCATCTGATGGCGGCTTTTGACCTCGTTCTCGCGGCGATGCCGGCCGTCTGTATCATTGTCAATTCGACACTGAACTTCGTCTCGGGCGACCCGGAACGCGAGTTTTTGGGCAACAATCTGCGGCGCCTCGCGATCCGAGAACCTGGATCCGAACAAAGCGCCGACGGCTCGGCTAACCACACTTCGTTGCGAGGAGTCGCTCCCCTTGACCTCGCGCACATTGAGCACCGAGCGCAGGTCAGCCTCCGCTGTGACGCCGCCTTGAAATTGATCAATCAGGAACCTTGCCCTCATCGTTTCCTGACTTCTGTTGCGTGGAACGGCTCGAACTTCGAGCAGTAACCGTTCGATCATCGTCATGTTCTTGGAAGTCAGATAGGCGGAAGACATGGAGTCCTCCTTTCGTTGGGGCTAGGGCACGATGGCCGCCCTCAACCGACGGTGCCCTAAAAATGGCCGTCGACAATTGACCCTACTCTCTTCGTACTACGTTAGCGAGAAGATTCCGGTGGGGTTCGCCGAGGGCTTCCAATACCTCATCGGTCGCCTCTTCCTCGTCCTTGGGAATTCGAGTGGAAGAGGAAGCAGCTAGGGGGCAAGCCGGAAGGGCAACTCGTCTTTAACGACCTGATCGTGGCGGCAGCCGTCTCGGGGCAGGGAATCGCTTTCACGCTCGAAGACCATGTGAGGCGATACTTGGCCGACGGAACGCTGATTCGAGTGCTGAAGGACGGTGCGAGCGATTCGACAGCTATTATTTGTATTATCCCAGCAGGAGATCACTTTGCCTTCAGCCTAGTTCTAGATGCGCTGCGTCATCGTAGTTGAGGGCTTGCAGCCAGCGTATGACGAGCGGAGCGTGCTGAACGTACGGCAGCTAACGGGACCGCAGGAACGGGTTTGGAATGGCAATGAAAGATCGGTTGCTTAACGACAGCTATCCGCTGGACGCAACCCGGAAATGGCCAGCCCGCAAGCGGCCCCCTCCCTATTTCTTCATTGGCCATCTTGGCCAAAAGGAGAAATGTCATGGGTATCTCAAAATACGATCCGGCCGCCAAAGGTCGGCCAGCCTGGAATGCGGGCAAGCAGGTCGGCGCCAAGCGAGCGCTCAAAGTAAAACAAATTTGGCTGATCCGCTTCTTCTTGGATCGTGAAGGGCGGATGCGCGACCGGGCATTGTTTGACCTCGCGATCGACAGCAAGCTTCGCGGTTGTGACCTCGTCAAAATGAAGATCGGATCGCTTGTCGCCGGCCCGGCGATACGCGCCCGATCAATGGTGATCCAGCAGAAGACTGGCCGGCCCGTCCAGTTCGAGATTACCGCAGACACGAGGGCAAGCCTGCTTGCGTGGCTCGAACGCCGCGGTGGCAGTATCGATGACTACGCGTTCCCGAGTCGGGTCGACCACGAAGGGCACCTGAGCACTCGACAGTACGCGCGATTGGTTGATGAATGGGTTACTGCGATTGGACTGCGTCCCGAGGAATACGGAACACATTCACTCCGTCGTACCAAGGCCGCGTTGATCTACAAGGCTACCGGCAATCTTCGAGCTATTCAGATATTGCTTGGACACACCAAGATCGAAAACACCGTTCGATACCTTGGCGTGGATATCGATGATGCGCTTACGCTCGCCGAGACAACGGAAATCTGATCTGCGCGGCCTCGCTTAACATTGCGGGGCCGCGTTCAGCAACGCGCCCTTAGTGGCGACATTGATAACGCCTTCGCTGGTGCACAAAAGCAGACATTGCCGAAGGCCAAGCTATAGGTCGAGGTTGCACCTTCCCCGGACTCTCTAGCAGAGCGAATCAACATCGGCATTTCGTGCCGGGATGCGCTCCTCCACGTATATCTATCTCCAGAAGGAGGAGGCGACGACATGCGGGCTACGCAGTCAGAGCTGATACCTCATAGGTCCAGACCCGGAACGCCTTCAAGAAATGCGGGCCGAATGAATTGATCAATGGGATGTCGGCGGCATCACGGCCGCGTGCCACCACGATCCTGCCGATCCGCGGTGTGTTGTTGCGCGGATCGAATGTGTACCATTCGCCGTCGAGGAAGACTTCGATCCAGGCACTGAAATCCATCGGGTCGACGGCCGGCACGCCGATGTCGCCGAGATAGCCGTTGACATAGCGGGCGGGAATGTTGAGGCAGCGGCAGAACGCGACGGCAAGGTGGGCGAAGTCGCGACAGACGCCGACGCGCTCGTGATAGGTCTCGAAGGCCGTTCGCGTCGAGCGGGCCTGCATGTAATCGAAGCGGATGTGATTGTGGACGAAGTCGCAGATCGCCTGCACGCGGCCCCATCCCGGAGCAACGGCGCCGAAAATATCCCAGGCGATCTGGCTGAGTCGGTCGGTTTCGCAATAGCGACTGCCCATGAGGTAGACGAGGCTGTCGTCCGGAAGGTCAGGCACCGCTAGTTCACGAGCATTTAGTACCACCTTGTCCAGCCTGCCGTCGTCCTCGATCGTGGCGTCGCCCCATATCGTCAGGTCTCCGGCCGGCGCGACGAGGCGGCGACAACGGTTGCCGAACAGATCGCGATAGGTCGATACCGGTATGTCGGGATTAGTGAATGTCATTTCCGGGGCCCTGATGTCGGCGGCGCGGTCCTCATGGACCGATAGCAGGCAGACCAGGGCCGTGGGCTGCTGGCATGTCAACGTGATCTCATAGCCATAGCGGATCAGCATGGAAAACCGCCTAGCGGAAATCCGCGGCGGTCAGCGTGTAGGAATCGCGGCGGCCGTGCGAATAGGCCTTGCACGCGACATCGTAGATGGTTGTGCGCAAGGCGTCGAAAGCCGACAGGCACCTGGCTTCCAGCGTCCCCGCCTCGCGTCTAGCGGCATCCGACTTCGTCAGCGCACCCGCCTCGATAAAGAAGCGGATCTGGAACATGCCGTCGTGGCCCATGAAGCGCACGGCGTTGCGCGCTTCGTCGAAGCTGCGGCTTGGGTTGGGAAAGGCCAGCGTCATGACCTGCGCTCCGCCGGTTTCGGGATTGTTCTGAAGGGCGAGAGTTCAATGCGTTCCCTGCGGCGCTCGGCGTTGCGAAGGTTGAGACACAACATGCCGCTGGTTGCATCCAGACGGCTCAGGCCGGTCATGGCATCGCCGCCGAAGCGCGCCGGAATGCCGGTAAAGACATGATAGATCGTCCAGGAACGGTCGGCTTCGATACGGCGGCCATATTGATGGTGCATGGAATCCTGACCGGGCGCGCCGCCTTCGTTTTCCCAGACGCTGATCGCGGCTGCAATTCGCTTCCGTTCAGTCTCCTTGAGGTGCTGCATATTCATGATCATTGCCTTCCTTCGTCCACCGCTTCCGAGCCGATGATGCCGCAGTAGTGCATTCTGCCGTTCGGGTCGGTGATCGTCATGGAGTCGGGACGCTGTGGCATGTCGAGGGTCCGCGCCAACAGCCGCGCGGCTGCGATGGCGCCGTCGAGATCGTCGAGTTCCACGGTTTCACGACCGATGACGGCATGTGCATCGTCCGCGTCGCGGGTCCTGTAAAACTCGATCATGATCTTCATCGTTCCTGCCCACTGGTCTCGCCGATCGCGGTTATCAGCCCTTGCCGCGCGAAGCGTTGCTGTTCGCGGCGAGCTTTATTTGTTTACCGAACGTGCTTTCAGGCTTGGGCGGCGCCTTTTCCTGCTTCGGCTTCCTGATTTCGCGATTGCTGCGTTTCTGTCCCTTGGCCATGGCCGAACGTCCTTTCGATGAGGGTTGCGCCTTCGCTGAATTGCGAGGCGCGGGCCGGTTCGAGGCTATCCTGTGTCGTCACCCGCTCATGCCGCTCGCCATCGCTGCGGATGCGGTATTGCGGTGAATCTCCCCTCGGCGGGAGTGTGCCGGTGATGTAGTAGACCTCCGAGGTTTTCGGGAATGTGCCGAAATTGCCGCGCAGGTGAACGGCCTGGCCTACTGCAAAAAGATGGGTTGCAGCGACAGGTCGGATCGGATGGACGCCGGATTGCCGGGCGCTTGCATAAGTCATGGTTGTCTGTCCTTTTCGAGTGCGGCGTCGAGATCCGCCGGATTGATCGGCACCATCTGCTGCGTTAATCCGTGCATTCCGATGCCAGGCAAGTGAATGAAAGCGCCGACACGTCGCCAGCCAAGCAAAGAGGCGCCCTCGATCGCTTCCTCGTCATGGTCGACGTGATAGTCGCCGGCTGGTTGCAGCGTATCGAACTCAGGCAGCCTGAACGGCGCGGAAAAATGGACGACGGTCTGTGTGGTACGGCTGGCCATGGTTGCGATTTCCGCAGGAGCACGCAAAGGCGCCTCCTGCATTGTTCCCATCCGAACCGGAACGATGCCGACGCTGCCAGTACATCCGTGGTCAGCGCCGGCGTTCATTCCGAGGTTCGAACGGAACGACACATGCGCCGGATTGGCGCAATAAAGCCGCTATCGAGAATTCGGTAGTGAATGGCGGGTCTCTGACACCGCTAAAGCCAAATCGGCCAAATCAACGAGCCACGTATATGCGCTTCAATTGAGCTGCGAACAAGGCGCGGAATAATTTTTATTTATGGACACGAATTAAAAATCTCAATTTACGTAAAATAAACAATCGCTTGAAACCAAAATACGGCCCTTGAAAAGTGATAATTTCTGAAAATTATTTCAGATAGTCAGAGAGAATATTTTGAAATACGCAAGAATTAATTTTGGCAATCCTATCAATCGAGTGCCAAACGCCCTATGTTGGTGACGTGGCAGCCCTACGCGCGGCCGCAGAAAGACCCCAATGAAATTCCGGCCACTCCACGACCGCGTCGTCATCCGGCGTGCGGAAGGTGATTTGAAATCCAGAGGCGGGATCATCATTCCCGACACGGCAAAGGAAAAGCCGCAGGAAGGCGAGGTGGTCGCCGCCGGACCTGGTTCTCGGGACGAAAACGGCACCCTGATCCCGCTCGACGTCAAGGCGGGCGACTTCATCCTGTTCGGCAAATGGTCCGGCACCGAGGTCAGGATCGACGGCGAGGACCTCCTGATCATGAAGGAGGCTGACATCATGGGCATCGTCGAAAAGGCCGGAGCCGCCGCCGACAAGGCCGCCTGACCGCGCTCATTCAAGATTGGCCTCATTCAAGAATCGATTGGACAAACATCATGTCTGCCAAGGAAATCAAATTCTCCACCGATGCCCGCGACCGAATGCTGCGCGGTGTCGAACTGCTCAACAATGCCGTCAAGGTGACGCTTGGACCCAAGGGGCGCAACGTCGTCATCGACAAGGCCTATGGCGCTCCGCGCATCACCAAGGATGGCGTCACGGTCGCCAAGGAGATCGAGCTCGCCGACAAGTTCGAGAATATGGGCGCGCAGATGGTGCGCGAGGTGGCCTCCAAGACCAACGATCTTGCCGGCGACGGCACCACGACCGCGACAGTGCTTGCCGCCTCGATCCTGCGCGAAGGCGCCAAGCTTGTCGCCGCCGGCATGAATCCGATGGATTTGAAGCGCGGCATCGACCTCGGCGTCGCCGCCGTCGTCAAGGAAATCCAGGCGCAATCGAAGAAGGTCAAATCGTCCAGTGAGATCGCCCAGGTCGGAACCATCGCAGCCAATGGCGACGCATCGGTCGGTGAAATGATCGCCAAGGCCATGGACAAGGTCGGCAACGAGGGCGTCATCACGGTCGAGGAAGCCAGGACGGCCGAGACCGAACTCGACGTCGTCGAGGGCATGCAGTTCGACCGCGGCTACCTGTCTCCGTATTTCGTGACCAACGCAGAGAAGATGCGCGTCGAGATGGAGGATCCTTACATCCTCATCCACGAGAAGAAGCTCGGCAATCTTCAGGCCCTGCTGCCGATCCTCGAGGCGGTGGTGCAGAGCGGTAAGCCGCTGCTGATCATTTCGGAGGACGTCGAGGGCGAGGCGCTCGCAACGCTGGTCGTCAACAAGCTGCGCGGCGGCCTGAAGGTCGCCGCCGTCAAGGCGCCAGGCTTCGGCGACCGGCGCAAGGCCATGCTGGAAGACATCGCGGTGCTTACCGCCGGCCAGATGATCTCAGAGGACCTCGGTATCAAGTTGGAAAACGTCACATTGGACATGCTTGGGCGGGCCAAGCGCGTCGTGATCGAGAAAGACACGACGACGGTGATCGACGGTGCCGGCGACAAGGCAGGCATTGCCTCGCGCATCACCCAGATCAAGGCGCAGATCGAGGAAACAACCTCGGACTACGACAAGGAGAAGCTGCAGGAGCGGCTGGCCAAGCTAGCCGGCGGCGTCGCGGTGATCCGCGTCGGCGGCGCGACCGAGACCGAAGTCAAGGAGAAGAAGGACCGCATCGACGATGCGCTGAACGCCACGCGCGCGGCGGTCGAGGAAGGCATCGTCCCGGGTGGCGGCGTCGCGCTGTTGCGTGCAAGGACCGCGCTGGCCTCGGTGACAGGCGCCAATGCGGACATCAGCGCCGGTGTCTCGATCGTGCTCAGGGCGCTGGAGGCCCCGATCCGGCAGATCGCCGAGAACGCCGGCGTCGAGGGTTCCATCGTCATCGGCAAGCTCACCGACAGCAAGGATCGCAACCAGGGCTTCGACGCGCAGACGGAAACCTATGTCGACATGATCAGGGCCGGCATCGTCGATCCCGCCAAGGTGGTGCGCACCGCCTTGCAGGATGCCGGCTCGATCGCCGCCCTGCTGATCACGGCGGAAGCGATGATCGCCGATATCCCGGCGAAGGATTCCGCCGCCTCGGCAGCCGGAAACGGCGGCATGGGCGGAATGGGCTACTAGGCGCATCGACAGTCGCGGATGCCAGGGATGGCATCTCCCGATTTCGCATTTCGTTTCAGGCCGTCGCGCCCAAACCGACATGCGAAGGCAGTGCCTCAACCTTCCGCCGGCGGCGGAGGGTAATCGGAACTTCAATCGGAAAGGATTGACACCATGGCCATGCAAAGCACGACAAAACGATCTCTCTTGCGGCGATGGGAAGACTATCAGCCATCGAAGACCATGCTGGTCTGGGCGTGCATCGCGGCGATCGTCGCCACGATGGTCGTCGGCTTCAGTTGGGGTGGCTGGGTGACCGGCGGCACCTCGCAGGCGATGGCCGCGACAGCAGGTGACAACGCGCGGGGAGAACTGGCCTCCGCAATATGCGTCGAACGATTCAACGCGGCACCGGACAAGGCGGCGAAACTCACCGAGTTGAAGGCCCTGACCGACAGCTACACGAAACGCCAGTTCATCGAGGCCGGCGGCTGGGCGACCATGCCCGGACAGACCAGCCCAGACAGGCTGGGCGTCCAGGGCTGCGCCACAGCTCTCGCCGCATAAGCCTTCGAGGCGAGATACCCCTGATCGCCGGGCAGGTTTCCGGCGATCTCTTTCGTCATCCACCAGCAACAGGGGCCCATTCGATGACCGACTCTGTCAAGAAAACCGATCCAAAGCCCGCAACAAAAGAGAACGAACAAAACCGCTTCGAAAACATCCGCAAGGCGGCTGCCGAACGGCGCCGGAAAGCCGACACCGACGGCACACGTCGCCGTGCTCGTCAGACGGCCGAGGATAACCGCCTCCTATGAAAACGGGAATTCGACTGCTCCTACGCACGCCCCCATGGCTTCTGCTTGCCATGCCGTTCCGTACGGCCGTTTCCAAATCGACCGAGGCCTGCCCATTGTGGTTGACCGATGCACCCACCTCCATCTCCCCGCTCCGGGCAGCGAACGGGCCTGGCCCCAGGTTCTCGCCAGCTATCGGGAGCCGCACAGGGGACGCAGCCTGCTTGAACTGACAGTCACCCTTATCCCGTTCGTCGCCCTTTGGACGCTTGCCGCGATAGCGGTGCATGATGGCTTCTGGTGGGGAGTGGCGCTGACTATTCCGGCGGCAGGCTTCCTGCTTCGCCTGTTCATGATCCAGCACGATTGCGGCCATGGTTCCTTCTTCGCCCACCGCAAGGCAGATGACTGGACCGGCCGCGCGATCGGTGTCCTGCCTCGACCATGACGACCAATCTGGCAATCCTGATTCTGGCCCTCGGCCTTATCTGGCTGGTCGGCATCGCGTCGTTCCTGCTTGTGCAGCTGCCTGTCGTGGTGCTGGCCGGGTCAGCGGGCATCTGGCTGTTCTATGTCCAGCATCAGTTCGAGGAAACGCACTGGTCGCAAAAGCCGCAATGGCAGTTCCAGGACGCTGCCCTGCACGGCTCCTCATATTATGAACTGCCCTTTGTCTTGCGATGGCTGACGGCCAACATCGGCATTCATCACGTCCACCATCTTTCGAGCAGGGTCCCGCGCCTACATCCAGGCCTTCGCGCGCATCATCGGTCCCGACCGGGACATCCCCGCGCCGGACGTCTACACGAACTCGATGATCATGGGCTGGATGGCTGACGAGTACGCGCAGATCGTCGGCCAGCACGAACCGGCCGTGATAACGGGCAAGCCGATTTCGCTTGGTGGGTCTCTCGGCCGGGGCGATGCGACCGCGCGCGGCGGTTACTATCTCGTGCGGCATCTGGCATCGGACCTTCAACTCGGGCAGACGATGCGGGTGGCGATCCAGGGCTTCGGGAATGCCGGGCAGCACATCGCGCGCCTGCTTGCCGCGGACGGCCACAAGATCGTCGCCGTGTCGGACTCGGAAGGAGCCGTCCTTTCGTCGGCCGGACTGCATGTCGACCTTCTGCTCGATGTCAAGGCGAACGGAAAGCCTGTCAGCAGCACTGTCGGTACGGGCGGCCACGAGAGGATCGGCCCCGATGAACTCATTGCCGTGGGCTGCGACCTGCTCGTTCCGGCGGCGCTGGAGAACATGATCCATGAAGGCAATGCCGCATCGATCAAAGCCAAGCTCGTGCTCGAGCTTGCCAACGGCCCGGTCACGCCGGAAGCGGACGAAATCCTCGAGAAGCAAGGAACTGTCGTCCTTCCCGACATCCTCGCGAACGCCGGAGGCGTGACCGTTTCCTACTTCGAGTGGGTGCAGAACCGGCAGGGCTTCTACTGGCCCGTCGAGGACATACACGAGCGGCTGCAGACCATCATGGAACGAGAAGGGCGTGAAGTCTGGAACGTCAGCAGGGCCAAGCAGGTGACGATGCGCACCGCCGCCTACGTCCACGCGCTCGGCCGTCTCGCGGAGGCGATCGAGGCGCACGGCATCCGCCCATCCAGCCACCGTGAAGGACGGTCCATCGCGATCGCGCTCATCGCCAGCTCTCCCTCGCTGCCGTGCGGCTCCGGGGCGCAGCGAGAGCCGACAGCCCGGCGATGGAAGGACAAGCCGCGTCTGCCGGGTCACGGAGATGCCGAAGGGCTTCCTCGGCCGATGCCGAACCCCTGAGCTGCCTCAGGACCTGCGGATCGGAGAGCCGCCGGCAGAACCGCGCAAGCGCTGTGAGGAAGTCCGAGGAGCCGTTCCGGGGCCAGATGACGACCAGAACTACATCGACCGACTGGTCGTCCGGCGCGTGGTAAGGGATCGGAGCCTCAAGGACAGCAAGGACCGCGGCGGGTTCCTGCAGTCCGTTCAGCATCGCGTGGGCATGCCGATGCCTTGTCCGATGGAGGTTGCGCCCAGCTTCTCCCGGCCAAGCAAAGCCGCCAGCACGGAAACGACGGACATTCCGCACCTTGAAGCAAGATGTCGGGCCAGAACTTCCAGTAGCAGACGTTTGGCCTGTTCCGAAACGCGCACCAGGACGTCCTGCGGATACAGGAGATCGAGAATTTCCATGAAGGACTCCCCGCCACGGCCGAACGCCGCAGGCGACCGCCCGCGATCGCGGGCGCGAAGATCGAATGAGGTTGCTGAAGCCTGGCGGACCCGGACGCTGAGCCAGGGGTCAGATCGCGTCCGGGTTAGATGCCCGCTTTAAGCAGGCGCGCGCCGTCGAGGCGCACGAAGGCTGGCAGTTTCAGCAGGGGGCGAACCTACCTGTTGCTGCCGACGAAGCAAGCCCTGAAACACGCTCGGTTGGGACTGCAACCAGTGGACGGCCTGTCGGCAGGTCCGGTCTGACGGGCGCCGCGCCGGAGACGAGAGATCGGAACAGGTCGCGAAGTCCGGTGTCCTCGACCGCGAAGGCCGCTTCGGCCGGAGGCATCCAGCGCCGCGTCACTTTCACGTCGTTCGGCCAGCTGACCAGACTGCCCCAGACATGGAGTCCATGGACGGTGACTTCCACTGCCTTGCGGCTGCCGTCTGGCGCAAGCCTCAGGGTGATGTAGCGACCGAGCGGGTCGGAACCGACCCTTCCAGTGACGCCCGCGTCCTGGAAAGCCGCCCGGTCGGCAGATTGAATCCCGGTTCTCGTACCCGAACAGCGGGCTGCCGGGATCCGCCAGCTGCCGTCCCGCCGCGGGCTAAGCAGCAGCACTTCCAGCGTTCCGTCGCCGCTCATGCGCCACGGGAGCGCGGCATGTTCCTTCAGGAGGTTGTCAGAGGCGACGGTGCTGCCGATCAACTGCATCATGGCCGCGCTCCCGTATCCAACGGGACGACGTGCGAAAGGGCAGGCATCCGGAACGGGCCCGGGGAGTGAGGCACAGGCGTGAGGCACCAGGGACACCGGCTTGCGGACAGAGGGAGATTTCGGTTGCAGGGACGGCAGACCAGCCGTGAACGGGGAGTTCTCATCGTACGCTCCATCGATGCGGCGATTGGCGCCGCAGGGGTAGACCGCAGGTTTCGTAGAGATTTCCCGGAGCAGGATCAGGTGCGGAAATCAGGGTGAAGGAGCCTGCTCCGGGGGCGGATGCGTCCGTTCCCGGCAAGCCTCGAAACCTTGATGAAAGTCTCCATGCACATGCGGTCGATATAGCCGTTCGCCAAGCTGTTTACGAGGCGACCTTATGTCGCCCGGCAGGCGGCGTTCCGCGGCAAAGACGGTTTGACTTAGCCTGCTGCCTGGCCAAGATGCGTTCGTGACCATGCCTCTTCAAGCAAGGCTTCCTTTCCGGAAGCGCCCGAAAAACGGCATCTAGCCCTGGCTCGTGCAGCCTCGGGCGACGGGCCAGGGACATTCCTTTCACACCATTGATCAACCGCGCCGCGTGCTGCTAGGCGGCCGTGCGCGCGCCGTCAGGAAGGAAGCCGTCATGGCGAAAAGGAAGGGCAACAAGGAAGCCCGCAAGCCCAAGCAGCAGAAGGAACAAAAGACCGAAGTCGGTTCCGTCTCGGAGCTGATGGCCCGAGCGGCGATGCCGGGCAAGCGGCGATAAGACAGGGCCTGCACGCGGACATTGTGCCGCGTGCAGGCCTTCATCACTGGTGTCAGAGCATCGCGAACGCGATGAGCATCAGGCCCAGCATGCCGGACGCGATGATGACCTTGGTCGTCAAGTCCAATTGGCGATCTCCATTCAATCGAATGACCTGGGCCGGAACCCGCTACTTGTCCCGGAAGAGGCCTTCGACCGCGCGCGGGATGTCGTTGCGCGAAAGGCCGATGTCCCAGAGTTCCCTGTCGTCCAGGGCCTGAAGCTGGTCCATCGCCCTCTGGCGCTGCCATCGCCCGAATCCACGGACGATCATCCGCGCAAAGGCGGATCGGGGGCGAGGATTGTTGTGATCAGACATGTCAGTCTCCGAATATGGCCGGGCCTTGCGCCGCGGTCGGCGGCTGCCCGAAAGCTGGATTTCAGGCGCGCGGAAGCTCCGCCAACGAGCGGACGCGACGCACGCGGCCTACGTTGAAGCCGGCTACCCCGGAGACCGCCGGACAGCTGGTCCCCGGGGTCAATGCCGGATCAGCAACGCTCCTGACCGGGAGAAGCGCGGGCGTTCAGGCGGCCGACGGGCCGGGATCGTCGAAGCCGTCATGGGCGACCGGCACGAGGCGGGGCTGGTCGTAGAACGCTCCCCGGATCACGCGAAGGCTCTGCTTGCCGAAGGCCGGCGTGCTGGGCCGTTCCAGCGCCTCCTTCTCGCGCCTCGCGGCTTCGGGCTGGTAGTGCACCTCATGGAGCACGATCCGCTCCTCCTCGCCGTCGCCGTTGCGGAGAGCGAATTCCTGGCCCTCGGAAAGGCCGAGCAGCGCCAGTCCGCGCGCCGTCGTGATCGGCAGGTACATGCCGATCGGCGAGGTCATCCGGTCATGCGAGATGATGCGCGTGTCGGGATCGCGGCCATCGACGCTGAAGGTCACCCGGCTGCTGAGGGTGGCGACGTTGACGGGGATGTCGTCGCGGAACATCACCGTCGCCGCCTCGATCTTCCGCTTGAGGATCGGCGCGAGCGGATCGTCCTGGCCGAAGCAGCGGTCACGCATCACCTCCAGGATCGTGAAGTCCTTCGTGGTCAGGAAGCAGGTCTCTCTCGTCATAGCTGTTCTCCATCGCTCGGCTTGGAGCGGTTACGTTGCGGCGCACTGGAGAATCCCCTGGGCCGCACGGACGCGGCGCAGGGGCAGCTATCCTGCGATGAGGCGGCCCCCGAAAAGCGAGAGGCGGCAGGGCGGGCGGATTTCGGTCATGACGCGGCGCGCAGTTCGGCAGACGGCGTGGCTGACGCTGCCTGTGAGCCGGGGGCGTCGACGGATTCCACCGTCAGTCGATGGGTGCGTCCGTCGCGCGCGGTCCAGTCGATGGACTGCCCGGCGGCGAGTCCGATCAGCGCGACGCCGATCGGCGTGAGGATCGACACCTTGCCTTCGGCAATGTCCGCCTCACCCGGGAATACGAGCGTCACGCGCCTGTCCTCGCCGAGATCGCTGGTGAAGCGCAGCGAAGAGCCCATGCGGACGACCTCCGCGGCGAGCCGTCCGTCGTCGACGACTTTCGCGCGATCGAGCTCGGCCAGGAGTTCTTCAGCGACGACAGGGTTACGATCGGCGTAGGATTCGGCCAGCCGCCAGAGCCGCTCGCTATCGGTGCGGGTGACGGTGATCGCAGGCTTGCGGTGCTTCTTGTTTGCCTGAGCCATGGTTTTCGGCCCTCTTATGACTGTGGTCCGCGCGCACGTACTCGACGTGGCGCTGGCGCTTGCTGAGATTGAGATGTTTGCCGCTGTTTGAGACTGGCTTCCGCAGCAGCGGGAAATCAGCCTATGCCCCGCGGCCGGGGCGCGACGCGACCTGGCCGGGGGTCAGATGCCCGCGATGGGGCACACCCTGAAGAACGTAAGGAGGTGGCGGTCGGTGCTGCACGTGCCCCAGACGTGGGCCTTCGCGAACGGAAAGTCAAGCCAAGAGAACCGCGCTGACCCGCCGACCGGACGAGCCGGTCAGGCAGCTTTCCAGATCACCCTCACGACAGACCATCTGTCGTGACGATCGGCGCAGACGGCACGATCCTCAACCGCCATCGCAAACTGATGCCAACAAATCCGGAGCGGATGGTGTGGGGATTCGGTGATGCCATGGGGTTGCGGCTCGTGGAGACACCCCTCGGTCGCATCGGCACGCTGATTTGCTGGGAGAGTTACATGCCGCTCGCCCGCTTTGCGCTCTATGCCCAGAACATCGACATCTACGTCGCACCAACATGGGACAGCGGCGAAACCTGGCTTGCGACCTTGAACCACATCGCCCGCGAAGGTGGCTGCTGGGTGCTCAGCACCGCGACAGCCCTGGAAACCGACGACATCCCAGATGAATTTCTCGACCGGGAAAGACTTTTTGCAGAAGGCGTATGGATCAACCCGGGTGACGCGGTGGTCGTGAAGCCCTTCGGCGGCGTCGTTGCCGGCCCGCTGCACAAGGTGAAGAAAATTCTCTACGCCAACATAGATGTTGAGGCGGCCCGCGCCGCACGCAGGTCCCTCGACGTGGCCGGCCACTACGGGCGGCCGGACATCTTTAGACTAGAAATCGACCGGAAACCGAAGCCGGCTGCATATTTTGATGATTGCGCACCGCCATTGTGAGCGTGACAACGAAACGGCCGCTTCTCCTCAGGAAATTCCGCAAGCGGACCGGCCGATCACGGCCCCGCTCAAGCCGGCAATCGGGACCCGAACGAACGGCAAGTTCTGGGTAACGACAGCAGCGAGCCAAATGGCGAGGAATGAGGTCGAAACCGGACGCTGGAAGTCACTGGTGATCGATCCGTGATCCCGGTGGCCAAATTGCAGGCGCTTTGCATCCCGCAGGCATCGAATCAAGAGGCGTCGCAAGACGCTTTCAGCGATGACCCTCCACGGTTCAAGACAGGGCATTACCGCCGTTCTCCTGTATTTGCGCGCCACGTCCCTACTACGATCGAAACTTGTTGAATCGGCCTGATCTGAGGCTCTTTTAGTCATCCCCATTCGGGGAACTGATCGTCGCGTCCCCGCCGAAACGGGGACGATATGTCGGTCACTCATCACAGGCAGGAAGCGATCCAGCGCGGCGCGCGCATGCTGCGCACGGCGCTTGGCTCTGCCATTGCCCGGCTGCTGGAAGAGCCGGCCGTGGTAGAGGTGATGCTGAACCCGGACGGCCGCATCTGGGTGGACCGACTGTCCGAGGGCCTAGCCGACACGGGCGAAACGATGTCGGCCGCCGACGGCGAGCGCATTGTGCGCCTGGTCGCCCATCATGTCGGCGCCGAGGTTCATGCGCGCCGCCCACGTGTCTCGGCCGAGCTGCCCGAAACCGGCGAGCGCTTCGAAGGTCTATTACCGCCTGTCGTCGCCGCACCGGCCTTCGCCATCCGCAAGCCCGCCGTCGCGGTGTTCACGCTCGACGACTATGTGACCGCCTCCATCATGACCGCCGACCAGGCGGCCACGCTTCGCGCGGCGGTCCAGTCGCGTGCCAACATCCTTGTGGCCGGCGGCACCTCGACCGGCAAGACCACGCTCACCAACGCACTGCTCGCCGAAGTAGCAAAAAGCGCGGATCGCGTCGTCATCATCGAGGACACGCGCGAGCTGCAATGCGCCGCCCCCAACCTCGTGGCGATGCGTACCAAGGATGGCGTCGCGTCACTCTCCGATCTGGTCCGGTCTTCGCTGCGCCTGCGCCCGGACCGTATACCCATCGGCGAGGTTCGCGGCGCAGAAGCCCTCGACCTGCTCAAGGCCTGGGGCACGGGGCATCCGGGCGGGATCGGCACCATCCATGCCGGCAGCGCGATTGGCGCGCTTCGTCGGCTCGAGCAGCTCATTCAGGAAGCCGTCGTCACCGTCCCGCGCGCGCTGATCGCCGAGACCATCGATCTCGTCGCCGTGCTGTCCGGCCGCGGCTCAGCACGGCGGCTTGCCGAACTCGCCCGCGTCGATGGCCTCGGCCCAGACGGCGACTACCGCATCGCCACAACCAATCCCGAAGGAGAACCCAAATGATCCAACGCGCCTTGCGCATCCGTCGCCATCTCGCAACGGCCGCCGCGTTCCTGACCGTCAGCGTGATGACGGCGCCGGGCGCCTATGCCTCCGGCTCCTCCATGCCGTGGGAACAGCCCCTCGAAAAAATCCTCCAGTCGGTCGAGGGGCCGGTCGCCAAGATCATTGCGGTCATCATCATCATCGTGACCGGCCTGACGCTGGCCTTTGGCGACACGTCCGGTGGCTTCCGCCGTCTGATCCAGATCGTCTTCGGCCTGTCGATCGCCTTCGCGGCGTCGAGCTTCTTCCTGTCGTTCTTCTCCTTCGGCGGCGGGGCGTTGATCTAATGGCGACGGCCTTCGAACAGCTCGACACCGTGCCGGGATTCTCTGTCCCCGTCCATCGCGCGCTGACCGAGCACATCCTGCTCGGCGGCGCACCGCGTTCCATCGCCATCATGAACGGCACGCTTGCCGGCGCGGTCGGCCTCGGCCTTCGGCTCTGGCTGCTCGGCCTCGTGATCTGGGCGATCGGACACTTCGCGGCGGCGTGGGCAGCGCGGCGCGATCCGCTCTTCGTGGAAGTCGGGCGCAGGCACCTGCGCATCCCCGGCCATCTGGCGGTGTGAGGGCGCGGCCATGATGAACCTTGCCGAATATCGCCGCACGGCTTCGCGCCTCGCCGACTACCTGCCCTGGGTGGCACTCGTCGGCGAAGGCGTCGTCCTCAACAAGGACGGCAGCTTCCAGCGCAGCGCGCGCTTTCGCGGTCCCGACCTTGATTCCGCCGTCGCGGCGGAGCTGGTCGCCGTTGCCGGCCGCATCAACAATGCCTTCCGCCGCCTCGGCTCTGGCTGGGGTATTTTCGTGGAGGCTCAGCGCCACGAGGCCGCAACGTATCCGCAGAGCACGTTCCCCGATCCCGCCTCGGCCATGGTGGATACCGAGCGCAAGGCCGACTTCGAGGAAGCCGGCGCGCATTTCGAATCGAGCTATTTCCTGACCTTCCTGTATCTGCCGCCCGCGGAAGAAGCCGCGCGCACTGAGGCCTGGCTCTATGAGGGGCGTGAACGGTCTGGCGTCGATCCGCATGAGATCCTGCGCGCCTTCACCGACCGCACCGAGCGCGTCCTGGCGCTGCTCGACGGCTTCATGCCGGAATGCGCCTGGCTCGATGACACCGAGACCCTGACCTATCTCCACTCGACTATCTCGACCAACCGGCATCGCGTCCGCGTCCCCGAGACGCCGATCTATCTGGACGCGCTGCTGGTCGACCAGCCGCTGACCGGCGGGCTGGAGCCGCGCCTTGGCGATCAGCATCTGCGCATCCTCACCATTGTCGGCTTCCCGACCGCGACGACGCCCGGCCTGCTCGACGATCTCAACCGCCTGGCGTTTCCGTACCGCTGGTCGACGCGCGCGATGCTCCTCGACAAAACCGACGCCACGCGGCTGCTGACCAAGATCAGGCGGCAGTGGTTCGCCAAGCGCAAGTCGATCGCAGCGATCCTCAAGGAGGTGATGACCAACGAGCAATCCGTGCTCGTGGACACGGATGCCGCCAACAAGGCGGCCGATGCCGACATCGCCTTGCAGGAACTCGGCGCGGATGTCGCCGGCATGGCCTACGTCACCGCCACCATCACTGTCTGGGACGCTGATCCGCGTCTCGCCGATGAGAAGCTGCGGCTGGTCGAGAAGGTCATCCAGGGCCGCGACTTCACCGCCATGATGGAGACGGTGAATGCCGTTGATGCCTGGCTCGGTTCGCTGCCGGGACATGCCTACGCCAACGTCAGGCAGCCACCGATTTCGACCCTCAATCTCGCCCACATGATCCCCCTGAGTGCCGTGTGGGCGGGGCCGGAACGGGACGAGTACTTCGACGCCTCCCCGCTGCTTTACGGCAGAACCGAAGGCTCGACCCCGTTCCGGTTTTCCCTGCATGTCGGCGATGTTGGCCACACCCTCGTCGTCGGCCCGACCGGCAGCGGCAAGAGCGTACTGCTCGCGCTCATGGCCTTACAGTTCCGGCGCTACAGCCAAGCCCAAGTCTTCGCCTTCGACTTCGGCGGCTCGATCCGCGCCGCCGCGCTCGCCATGCAGGGCGATTGGCACGACCTTGGCGGCGGGCTGACCGACGGCTCCGACGCCTCCGTCTCGCTCCAGCCGTTCGCCCGCATCCACGACACCTACGAGCGCGCCTGGGCGGCCGACTGGATCGTCGCGATCCTTCAGCGCGAGCGCGTGCCCGTAACCCCAGAAGCCAAGGAGCACATCTGGACAGCACTTACCTCGCTCGCCTCCGCGCCAGTCGAGGAACGCACCATCACCGGCCTCAGCGTGCTGCTCCAGTCGAATGACCTCAAGCAGGCGTTGCGCCCGTTCTGTGTCGGAGGTGCCTACGGTCGCCTGCTCGACGCCGAGACCGAACAACTTGGCAGTTCGGACGTGCAGGCCTTCGAGATCGAGGGGCTTGTGGGGACGGGCGCTGCGCCCGCCGTGCTCGCCTATCTCTTCCATCGCATCGGCGACCGGCTCGACGGCCGCCCGACGCTGCTCATCATCGACGAAGGCTGGCTTGCGCTGGACGACGAAGGGTTCGCCGGCCAGCTCCGCGAATGGCTGAAGACGCTGCGCAAGAAGAACGCCAGCGTCGTCTTCGCCACGCAGTCGCTCAGCGACATCGACAATTCGGCGATCGCGCCCGCCATCATCGAGAGCTGCCCGACGCGGCTGCTCTTGCCGAATGAGCGGGCGATCGAACCCCAGATCACGGCAATCTACCGCCGCTTCGGCCTCAACGACCGTCAGATCGACATCCTCGCGCGGGCGACGCCCAAACGGGATTATTACTGCCAGTCACGCCGTGGCAATCGCCTGTTCGAGCTCGGCCTTTCCGAAGTCGGCCTGGCGCTCTGCGCAGCATCCGCCAAATCCGACCAGACGCTCATTGCGCAGATCGTCGCCGACCACGGCCGCGAAGGATTCCTCGCCGCCTGGTTCAACGCCCGCGGCGTGAACTGGGCCGTCGATCTCCTCCCCGCTTTCCCAACCCTCATCACCCAACCCGAACAGGAGGTCCAATCATGACCCGTCGTTTCGCCTGCTCGCGCGCCGTTTTCCTGGCCGCAACCATGCTCGCCGCACCGATTGCTCTCGCGCCTGTCCTGACCACGCCGGCACATGCCTGGAGGATCGTCTTCGATCCGTCGAACTACGCGCAGAACGTACTCACGGCCGCGCGCACGCTGGAGCAGATCACGCATCAGATCACATCGCTTCAGAACGAAGCGCAGATGCTCATCAACCAGGCGCGCAATCTTGCAAGCCTGCCGTTCTCGGCTCTCCAGGAAATCCAGCAATCGGTGCTGCGGACGCAGCAGCTTTTGCAGCAGGCCCAAAACATCGCCTTCGACGTGCAGCAGATCGACCAGGCCTTCCAGCAGCAATACGGCAATGTGTCCATGTCGGCGACGGATCAGCAGCTTGTCGCCGACGCTCGCACGCGCTGGCAGAATACCGTCGGCGGATTGCAGGACGCGATGCGCGTGCAGGCTGGCGTCGTCGGCAACATCGACAGCAACCGCGTACAGATGTCCGAACTGGTCGGTCAGAGCCAAGGCGCGGCCGGCGCGCTTCAGGCGACGCAGGCCGGCAACCAGATCCTCGCGCTCCAGTCGCAGCAACTCTCCGATCTTGTCGCGCTGATCTCGGCCAACGGCCGTGCGGACGCACTGACCGAGGCGGAACGCACCGCGGCGGTCGAACAGGGCCGCGAACAGCGGCGTCGGTTCCTCACGCCCGGCAGCGGCTACCAGCCGGGCAATGCTCAAATGTTCAACGGCAACTGAGGACCGTAGGATGGACGGCAAGATGCTGGCCCGGCTGGCCGCTGTCATCTTCGTCGCCGTCGCCATCACGGCGACGCTGATCGAACTGACCCGCAAGGACGAGGACCCGGCATCGGCACCCGGACATCCCGTCCAGCCGAAGCGGGACGCCCTGCGCGAGGGTCAGCGCCGCTGTCAGCAGCTTGGGCAGAAGGCCGCCGAGGATGCCGAATGCCTGCGCATCTGGGCCGAGACCCGCGATCGCTTTCTCGGCCGCAAACCCGCGCCGGCATCACCGTCTGCCAACAAAGGACGGTGACACGTGGGCGGTTCGGGCGTCATCGACAATTTCCTCGGGGTCTTCACCCGCTACATCGATTCGGGCTTCGGCCTGCTCGGCGGCGAGGTCGGCTTCGTCGCCTCGACGCTGATCGTCATCGACGTGACGCTGGTCGCTCTGTTCTGGAGCTGGGGCGCCGACGAGGACATCATCGCGCGGCTAGTCAAGAAGACGCTGTTCGTCGGCGTCTTCGCCTACCTCATCTCAAACTGGAACAACCTCGCGAAGATCGTCTTCGACAGCTTCGCCGGCCTCGGCCTGAAGGCATCTGGCACGGGCTTCACCGCGCAGGACCTCATGCGACCCGGCAAGGTGGCACAGACCGGGCTCGACGCCGCGCGACCGCTGCTGGAATCCATCTCCGACCTGATGGGCTGGGTCGCCTTCTTCGAGAACTTCATCCAGATCGCCTGCCTGCTCTTCGCCTGGGCGCTGGTCATTCTCGCGTTCTTCATCCTGGCGATCCAGCTCTTCGTCACGCTCATCGAGTTCAAGCTGACCACGCTGGCGGGCTTCGTGCTGATTCCGTTCGGCCTGTTCGGCAAGACCGCCTTCATGGCCGAGCGCGTCCTTGGCAACGTCATTTCGTCCGGTATCAAGGTGCTGGTGCTCGCCGTCATCATCGGCATCGGCTCGACGCTTTTCAGCCAGTTCACGCAAGGTTTCGGAGGCGTCACGCCAACAATCGATGACGCCATGGCCGTCGTGCTCGCGGCGCTGTCACTGCTCGGCCTCGGTATCTTCGGTCCCGGCGTCGCATCCGGCCTGGTCAGCGGCGGCCCGCAGCTTGGAGCCGGCGCGGCCGCGGGCACCGGCCTTGCTGTCGGCGGAACCGCGCTTGCCGCCGGCGGTGGTGCGGTTCTGGCCGCGAGGGGCGGCGCCGCTGCCATGCGTGGCGGTGCGACCATCGCCGGCGCGACATCGTCAGCCTACACCCTGGGTTCGATGGGGCAGACGGGTGCTACCGGTGTCGCCTCCGGTCTTAGCGGTGTAGCGCGTGCTGCCGGATCAGCCGCCGTGTCGCCTTTGCGGCGGGCGGCCGCCAGCGTCCAATCGGGCTACGCTCAAGGCGTCCAAGGCGGGTTCAGCGCCACTGGCGGCACGTCCACCCAGGGAACCGTTGGATCTGGGAGCGTTGCCGCGGCGGCCTCCTCTTCGCCCACGGCCGGCTCACCGCCCGCCTGGGCAGAACGCATGCGAGGCAGGGGACATGCCCGCCATGCGGTTCAGGCAACCGCGCATGCCGTCCGCTCCGGTGACAGCCACGGCTCCGGTGCCTCCGTCAATCTCTCCGAAAGTGACAAGCCATGAACCTCTTCAAGCGACCCGCCGCCCATTACGGCAAGACCCCGCAACCCGAAACACCGTATCAGAGGGCCGAACAGGTCTGGGACGAGCGCATCGGCTCCGCCCGCGTGCAGGCGAAGAACTGGCGATACATGGCCTTCGGATCGCTGGCCCTGTCAGCCGGGTTCGCAGCGGCCCTTGTCTGGCAATCGGTACAAGGAACCGTCGTTCCGTGGATTGTCCAGGTGGACAAGCTTGGTCAGGCGCAGGCATTCGAACCGGCGACGGCCGACTATCGGCCGACCGATCCCCAAGTCGCGTGGCATCTGGCACGCTTCATCGAGCAGGTCAGGAGTATTCCGGCCGATCCCGTCATCGTCCGCCAGAACTGGTTGCGCGCCTACGAGTGGGCCACGGATCGAGGTGCTGCGGCGCTCAACGATTACGCCCGCTCGAACGACCCCTTCGTCAAGGTCGGCAAGCAACAGGTCGCCGTTGAGGTCTCCAGCGTCATCCGCGCGTCGGCCGACAGCTTCCGCGTTGCCTGGACGGAACGCCACTACGAGAACGGACAGCTTTCCACGACCGAGCGCTGGACCGCGATCCTGACCATCGTCATCCAGCCGCCGCGCGACGCCGACCGGCTCAAGGCGAATCCGCTCGGCATTTACGTCAACGCCATCAACTGGTCGCGGGAGGTGAGCCAATGAACCGGTCGATCATCCGTACTTCCGGAAAGCCTCTTTTCCGTATCGCCGTCATTCCGGGTTTCCGTAAATCCGCCATTCCGGTTCTGCTGCTTTCCGGGATTGCGCTCGCCGGCTGCGCCACGCCGCAGAAGCCGCCCCAGATCAGCTACGACGCCGACGTCCCGCCACTGCCGGCCGTGCCCGCGGTCGTCACCGACGACCGGCCCAAGGCGCTGCACATCCCGCCGGCCTGGGTGCCCGCCAAGGGCGGCACGCCAGCCAGCACGCCGGTCGGCCGTGTCGAGAGCGCCAACGCCGCGGCACGCGTCCAGCCACGCCGCGATGGCTACTACAACGCTATCCAGATCTATCCCTGGTCGGAAGGTGCGCTCTATCAGGTCTATGCCGCGCCAGGGCAGATCACCGACATCGCGCTGGAGCCGGGCGAAAGCCTGACCGGCGCCGGTCCGATCGCCGCCGGCGACACGGCACGCTGGATCATCGGCGATACCGAATCCGGTTCCGGTGTGATGCGTCGCGTCCATGTCCTGGTAAAACCCTCGCGCCCGGACATCACCACCAACCTGGTCATCACCACGAACCGCCGAACGTACATGCTCGAGCTACGCTCCGGGCCGAAACCCTATATGCCCGCCGTCGCATGGGCCTATCCGCGCTCGGCGACCGCGAACGGGCAAAGCATCCCGGCCACGCCGGTCATCCCGATCGTCGCCGCGCGCAACTATCGCTATGGCCTGACTGGCGACAATCCGCCCTGGAAGCCAGTTTCCGTCTACGACGACGGCAGGCGCGTCTATGTCGAGTTCCCGCGCGGAATCGTCCAGGGCGAGATGCCGCCGATCTTCGTGATCGGACCGGAGGGTGAGGCGCAGATCGCCAACACCCGCATCTACCGCAACATTCTGATTGTCGACCGCCTCTTTGGAGCGGCCGAGTTGCGCCTTGGCAGCGGCAAGCAGCAGCAAACCGTCAGAATCGTGCGTACGGATGGGAGGCCTTCATGAGCGACAACACCGATACGAACGCTGCCGCTCCTATGCGTCTTCGCGCCGAGCCGCCGCGTGTCACGCGTCTGTCCCGCAAGGTGCTGGCGGGCATCGCTGTGGTTGGAGGCCTCGGTATCGGCGGCGCATTGATTTATGCGCTCCAGACGCGGACATCCGGCGATGACAGCAAGGAGCTCTATTCCACCAGCAACCGTCAGCCGGCCGACGGTCTTGCCGGCCTGCCGCGTGACTATACCGGCCCGGTACTCGGCCCACCGCTGCCCGGCGATCTCGGCCGGCCAATCCTCGATGCGCAGAACAAGGGGCAGCCTGTCGTTCCCCCGACCATCACGACGCCCACGGTCGATGAGGCCGAGCAACGGCGGCGAGCCGAGGAAGAGGCCGCCCGAACAAGCAAGGTGTTCTTCCAGACCGCGCCGGGCGCATCGACAGTTGGCGCACTGTCGGGAGGTTCAACCCTGCCGAATCTCGCCGGTCTCGACCTGACGGGTCAGCCCGGCCAGCAGACCGCACAGGACAAGCAACTCGCCTTCCTCAACGCGGCCGTCGATCGCCGCACCACGTCGTCGGATCGCGTCGTGGCGCCCGCCTCGCCCTTTATCCTTCAGGCAGGCGCTGTCATTCCGGCCGCGCTCATCACCGGCATCCGCTCCGATCTACCGGGCCAGATCACCGCCCAGGTCACCGAGAACATCTACGACAGCCCGACAGGCCGCATCCTGCTCGTGCCGCAAGGCACGCGCGTCATCGGGCAGTATGACAACAATGTGCAGTTCGGTCAGCGCCGCGTGCTGCTCGTCTGGAACCGGCTCATCCTGCCCAACGGTCGCTCGATCGTGCTGGAACGCCAGCCCGGGGCGGATACGCAAGGCTATGCCGGGCTCGAGGATGGCGTCGACTACCATTGGTGGGATCTGGCAAAGGCGGCCGGTCTCTCCACTCTTCTGGCCATAGGGTCCGAGCTGGCCGTAAGCGACGAGGAGCGTCTGGTTCGCGCTATCCGTGATGGGGCGCAGGACACCATCAATGACGCCGGCCAGCAGATCATCCAACGCCAGTTGCTGGTCACGCCGACCCTGACCATCCGGCCGGGATTCCCGGTCAGGATCATCGTCACGCGAGACTTGATATTCGAGCCGTACAGGGGATGACCATGGCCAAGCTGAAACTCGGCGCGATCGCCGACGAGAAGCCGGTGAAAGTTTCGCTGGAATTGCCCGCGTCACTCCATCGCGATCTTGTCGCCTACGCCGAAGTGCTTTCGCGAGAGTCCGGGCAGCAGGTTAGCGACCCGGTGCGCTTGATCGTTCCGATGCTGCAACGATTCATAGCGACCGATAGAGGTTTCGCACGTTCGCGCAAGGCATCTCCTGGAGCCTAATCATCCGACTTGCAGCTAGTGACCCGACGCGAAATACCGCTCGCGATCCCCTGCGGACCTTCCTTTCAAGAGATCGAAGGGGAAGCCATGACCCTGGGCTGCCCTTCATCAACCCATTTCGCTGCCCTGATAGCCGACATTCGCGGCAACCGGCACTGATGGGACGAAGCCGTCATTCGGCCACGAGCAGATCCCCCCACCTTATCCTGAGGAAAGGCTTCGCCGTTTTGGGAAGCTTCGAGCGAACGACCATCCGGGATGAGACTTCAAAGTCCGCGTTGATCTTCACGACGAGCAGTTTGCTGAAGTTACCTGCTAACTTCACGAAAACCTCGTCCTTGGATTTGAACGGGGTGATGGTTTTGATCTCAACGTGATCGTTGCCAAGCCTACCATCAGAACCCTGCGCATAGTTCTTGTTCAGCTTTATTCCATAGGTGATGGCGCCGAAGAGTTCCCCAATATCTCCGTACACATTGAGATGATGGCCTGTCTCAAGGTGGTAGCTTTCCGCCATCGACAAGAGATCCTGAAAATAAGGAATCAAAGATCTTATCGCATTAGGATATTTTGCTCGCCACTCCTGGTATCGGAGCTGTTCTTCTACGTCGGACCAGGAAACCCACTCGCCATCGTCATAGAAGGCCCGATTCCAGATATCATCATCCATTTCACACCTCTTGGAAGTCCGAACTGTATCGGAAGCCGTCAGCAAGATGCGGTCAAGTTTGAACGGTTTGGACCCGAAGCAGTCTTTGCCCCATTGCATATCAGACAGCTGCATAGGGTCGACCCAAGCTGTAGCTCGAAAGTCAGGTTTGGAGAAGCGCCGGGAATGGCAGCTCCTGGCGCTCGTTGCTCGTTCCGGTCGACGAGATTTACGGCAGGAGACCATCCCGAACGGTCCTCCGAGACGGGTACCATCTGTCAGGTTTCGACCACTAGGTGGCCATGCGAGCACAGCCAGAGTCCCGCACGATGTCGAGCAGTCGCTTGAGCGCGGGATTGGGGTTGGTGTCCATCCAAACCGCATGTAGCGACAGGGCATTTCGGGCCACCAGCGGAACGAGGACGACCCCATCGGTGGCAGCGCGTAGGGAGGAGCCGACGACGATAGCCACACCAAACCCCATAGCCACCATGTTGATGAGATTGCATTGATCCACGCGATGCAGCTGTATGTTCGGGCTAACAGCCCACTTCGCCGCCCGGCGCATGAGGTGATCTTCAATTTCGGGTCCCGAGCCGCCGTCGCTAAGGATAAAGCGCTCTCGGCGAAGTTCTTCCAGGTTCAATCTGCGCGCACCGGCAAGAGAATGAGATTTCGGCAAGACCGCGAGCATGCGTTCATTCCCCATATGCCGCGAGCGGAGCTCACCGTGTCCCGCGACCTTCGTCACAAATGCCACATCCACAGTGCGCTGCTGAACTGACGCACAGCTCGCGCTCGATGTGGCCTCGACAATCTCGACCGAGATACCTCCGTACCTTTCTCGAAACCTCTTAAATGCGTGACCCAAAAGGATGAATGGCACGCTGACGGCGATCGCAAGTTCGCCATGCTCGCCCCGCTGCAAAGCTCCAACACGCCGGGTGGCACGTCTGAAGTGATCGAAGCCCAGTGTGACTTCTTCCAAGAATCGATTGCCGGCCGGCGTTGGTCGTATTCCCGCATGCCCCCGCTCAAAGAGCTTTGCGCCGACACGATCCTCCAGGCTGCGGACGCTCCTACTCACTGTCGACTGCTGAACATTCAGCGCGGCCGCTGCACGGCGAAAGCTGCCATGCTCCGCCGACGCGAAGGCATATTGGAACAACCGGAAATCCGGGACAATGGCAGGCATGCCCGACCTCCGAGCTAGATGGGCGACGCCAGCAAAGTCAGTCTCCAAGCGACGGGCTTCCCGTTCCTTCACCACCGAATTGGCCGCCCTTTGAGCGGTCAGGTGCTCATCGATCAGCTCCGCGAGGGTCTGTCGCCCGCTCTCTGTCCTCGTTTCAACCATTGCCGCCTCAGCTCCTTCCAAGCTGCCTTTTCCCTTTTTCCCGGAGCGGTTCTTCTGCCCCCGAAAGGAGCAGGAGCCCTCGCTCCTGCTCCTCGAGTTCGCGCGGAGCAGCGGGAGAGAGGGGACAAGCAGAAAACCGGAAGGGGAATCGCCCGCCCGTGGGGCAGCCGGAGATCTGCGATGCGCTGCACCGGGTCGATAAAACGTTGATTAAGGACGAGAGCACGATAGGATACGAAGATGAGCGAAACGAATCGAAATCAGCGCCCGTAAGCTATTGTTTAAGAACGGAAAGTTATTTCTCCCTCCGCCGCGAGACGGGAGTGATTTCAAAGAACTGTTCAAACGATTAGCCGCGGCGGGTGCGGGTCGGCCATTGGGCAAAGATGGATTTCCTGCAGGCCCATGGACACCCGAGCTTCTTGCCGAGGCGATTTCAAAGATTGATTCCAACCGGATTGGGGTCGATCTGCGAACGGTGCAGCTTTGGTTTCAAGAGAACGAGAAGGGAATCAGCACTGCCAATATTCGCTGGCTGGCAAGGGTTTTTGGCTGCGATGATCCGGTGGCGACCAGCGAATGGCAGATGGAGCTCAGTGCGGCGCAGTCGCGGTTAACGGCCAGGAGACGAGAATCTAAAAAAGAGGCAGGCACCATTGCGCCGACGTCTCCGGATGCGGCGCTGACTCCGGCCTTCGATGACGGGACAGGGTCTCCGGCTGAACTGGCCCGGGATACTGACGCCAGGGGGCCGGGTCGGCGTTTCAGCCTGGCGAGGCGATCGGAGGCGCTTTTCAGTCGCGGATCTCCCTTGAATCTACCGGCATCGGTGTTTGCGGGCATCACCGCCCTCGGGTTTTTGTCGTATATTACGGGCATACACAACGTGACATATACCCGGGCGGATGGCGTCGTTAAGCAGGTCGGGTTTCTTTGGGCGGCGAACTGGATGTTCGTGTTCATGGTGTTCCTGCCGCTGTTTTTTGCCTTCGTGTCTGAGCTGGCGATCTTTTGGAAAGATGAAGGGCGCTCGAAGCTGGTAGGACACGGCGACCGGAAGGATAGCGACGATGCTTGGGCGCGCAACGTCGAAGCATCTTCCTATTCATATTGGGCGGTCTTTATGATTTGCGTGATGTTCGCCGGTCTTTTCCAGTGGATCGGCGTGTGCCTGATCCCGCTGCTGAATGGCGGTGGTGAGTATGCGACGGATTGGGGCAAGATTGCGATTGTGCGGCCTGAGATCATATCGGCGCCCGTAGCGATCGTATTCACAGGGTTTGCGTATCTTTATATGTGCCTGTGCTTTTATCTTTTCTTCGCAGGCCTCATTTTGCTCTATACGGTCGTCGATGATCTTTGGAGAATTGGAGAGGCATCGAAAGACCAGCCGGAGGTGGATTACAAAAGCGAGCTGAATGAAGCTGGCTTCAGGGTGATGCGATGGATTTTCCGGTGTACTGTTCTGGGCATTCTGATCGCCACTGTTATGAAACTTCAAAGCTCCTACCTGGCATCGAATGGAACGAATATTGTGGCCTGGCTGGTCGGCGATCTGTCTTCCGCCTGGTATGAGCACGACGACGCGAGCAATGGATTCAGCTACAGACTGCCGACGCAATACAGCAGCCTTCTTATCGTCATGTCGACCTGTTTTGTTTTTCTGTATGGCGCAATCCGTTTAGGCGTCGGGAGCCGGCTTCATGTACCTTTGTGGAAGATGTCGGCCGTCGTAGCGTTGCTCGTTGCCGGCTATTTGCTGATCGGTGCATTTGCCGGGTTCTCGATCCTTCTGGGCGCCGGAGTGCTGTTCGCGATATACGGCCTGTTTGATCCATGGTTTGGGCGATGGCAAACGAGTGAGTCGCAGAGTGTTGCATAGCTGGCTTGATCACTGGGATGAGCAGCGGGCGCGGCGCGGCGAGGAAGGGAAGAAAGCATCGGATTTCGTCCTTGATCCGGAGCGCGCCTTTCCGGGCGCGAAGAAGGCAGCAAGCATCGAGGAGTTTTGCATTCTTGCGGATAGTGCGCTGGCTGATCCAGCCTTCTTCGATGTGCCGACCGGGAGCGGCCAGGGATTTGAAAGGGAAGAGGGGTGGCTCAGATTTCCGTCGGGCATTTCAACTGACATCGAAGCGAACAATGTAGTCTGGGCGAAAATCACAGAGAGCGGGTCGCTCGATCGGGCGATGGTGGTTTTTCACCACTGGAATGCAAGCGCGCGGAATCGCAAGATTGCCAATTTCTTCTCATTGCTTGGCGTCACGGTTGTCGAGATCGCCATGCCTTATCATTTCGAGCGCAGCCGTCCTGGCTCCGCCCATGCCGATTACATGCTCAGCCCGAATCTCGGCCGGACGATCCAGTCTGTAAGGCAGGCCGTATGGGACGGACGAAAACTCATAGCTTGGCTGAAGAGCCAGGGCTACCGGGAGCTTTCGGTTCTGGGTATGAGCTTAGGTTCCTGGGTCGCAGGGTTGATCGCTGCGCACGATCCGGCTGTGACGAAAGCCTCGCTGTTTCTGGCCGGGGGAAGTCTTGCGGATATGGTTTGGACGGGTCGCGCGACACGATCGATACGTGCCAGCCTTGGGACCGAGATTGAGCTTGCCGATCTCAGAAGGGCCTGGGGGCCACTTGACCTGGAGAACCACGCGCATGGTCTGGCGCGGCCTGGTCTCGATCTTCAGCTTGTGCTGGCCTGGAGGGACAAGGTGGTGTTGCCAGAGCTGTCGCAGAGATTCATCCGGAGGCTGAAGGACGCCGGGGCTAGGCCAGATATTCTGGAATTGAACTGCGGCCACTATTCCCTCGCCATGCCGCCTTATGTTTTGTTCGCCGGTTTGAGCTTGAAGCGGTTTCTGTCGTGAGCTGAGAAGTTGGTCCGGCGAGCATGAGCTTGTGCACGCCAGCAACGTCGGAATTCCATGACTGCCGGCAGCAACACGGCGTGCTAAGGTGCGAAGCGTCAGAGTCATCATTTTCCCACAAGTGAACGGAACGACCGAGCGACGAACGACCACTGGGCACCGCTATGTCATTGCGGGACCTTTGTAATTTCAAGTGGCCGGGCAAAGGAACGTCTTGCCCGATACCAGATCGACAATCTCGACGCGGGCGCGCGGTCGGCAAGGGCGGGTCTGCAAAGGGCAGAGAAAGCGTCGGCGTCTACCACAAACATGAAGCGCAATTCGGCGGCGGTTAAGATCAGGCCGGCTGTATCGTCCATTTCTTGGGTCATGATTGTCCTGCGGCAGACCGGAGGGAAACGGCGGCGGCCCTGTGGCCGGCCTTCATCCGGTCGGGGTTCACTTTGAGGAGCTGGGAAAATCTCTGGCTCAAGGCATCGAAGGTTTTCATGACGCGCGCATCGAAAAACTCATCCTGCCTCAACCCGGTCTGCACATAGATGGCGGTTCCGAGCTTCTGGAACGCGGCCATCAGGGCCTTGTATTCCCCGATCTGCCCACCGGCCTCCAAAATGGCCTGAATCGACCAGAGGCATCCGGCCCAGCATTCCAGAATGTCGTCGGGAATCTGATCGTAGTAGTCTTCGATGACCAGCCGCCGGACGGGCGGTGCGGCTCCGCCGAAGTAAGCAAACAGGCACTTTCCCAGAAGGCGCGGCCAGGCACCGTTAGTGTCGCCGGATGCGGGAAGCACATGAAGCGGGCTCGCCGGCCTCGTCTGCCCATCCCATCCTGCCGCCAGGATCACCATCAGCATGGCGCGCAAGCGGAGCAGGTCTATGGCCGTAAGTTGGGCCTTGTCGGCGATCTGCTTTTGAAGATTGGCGACCGCGCCGATCAGCTGATCCCGGTTGGCGCGGCGCTGTTGCGTGCGCCGCTGTTCCATCTGCCGCTCAAGGTCCGGGTCTGCGGACGGTGGTTTGGGCGCATCGGGAGCCGGTGTGAAATCCTCCCCCGCTTCGAGCGCCTTGGTTGCATCCGCCACATCGTCGCCGAGATCAAAAGCCGCCGTGATGCCTTCGGAATCGGCATTCCCGTCAGGGTCGAGCGACGGGCCGTTCAGTGCAAGAATCCGGTTGAGGAAACCCCGGATGTAAGAAAGGTTGGTGCCGCTGAGACTGTCGCGTGACAGGGCGCCAGTATCGGAGCGCAGCTGCCGCCCGGCAACAAAGCTCTCATAGTTCAGCGTCGCGTATGCCACCGATTGGTCGGGCTCGCTGGAAGTGCGAGTCGGCTTCTGGCGCTTGATGGGCGCTCCCTGGCGCAGGGCCGTGTCGGCCGCCTCCAGTTCACTGAGCGTTTCCAGGAGCCACAGGCTCACGTCGGTTTCGCCGTCGAGCATGGCAAGCGCCGCATCGACACGCTTGGTGCGCGGGTCGCGGACCGCTGCGCGCAGCGCGTCGCGTATCAAAATGACGGCGGGCGCAGAGAGATTTCCGTCGGTATACCGCAGGCGGGCGAATGAAGGACGGTCAGAATCGGCAACGGCCAGCCGGTATCGCCGCTCGCTGGTTTCGGTGGACGGCAAAGGGTGCAGCGTGACGGCCACGATCTCGCCGCCGACATTGAGAAATTCAAGCTGGCTGTCATCCACGTTCGCGCCTTCCGGCGGACGCCATGTCAGCGTGTCAAACAGGCAGGAGAACCGGCCCGGATTGCGCGCTGAAAGATCATTGAGAGGGATCGGTTCGTCCGGGGGTATCGAGGCAATCGCGGTCCTGTCGATGGGGGGCGCTTCCAGTGCCGCCGCGAGACCCAGCTTCTCGATCACTGCATTCGGCGGCAGCGCACGATACAGGCACGCTTCCTCGTTGATCCCCGCGAAGCTCGTATTGCCCAGTGCGGCCACGGTACAGTTCGCGCTGCCATAGAGAACATGATCGGCCTGCGCCGTCTGGACGATAATCAGTTTCGCGTGGACAAAGCGGTTTTCATCCGGGGCCTTGAAGTTCCGCAGGCTGATCGGCCATGACTGGTCCAGCGCATCTGGCGGAAAAACGTGGCGGCCTTCATCAAGAAGAATGACAGCCTCGGCAACGGCCGTTGCATCGACAAGGTGGTTGATCGCTGCCAGATCGTCGTCCCAATAGGGGCTGACGACGATAAGCCGTTCGGCCTTCTCGTCTCCGATAGCCGCCAGAAACTGGCCGGCAATCCCCTGGGAACCGCCCGAAGCAATGAAGGCCGCGTGGGTGCCATCCTTGAGGGTGACGATCCCCGGCGTGGGACCGTCTTCCATCAACCACGGCGTCCGCGTGCGCATCCAGTCTATCTGCTGCTGGATGCCGGGATCGCGGTCATCCAGAAACCTCGTGAGATACCGGAAGGCGGCGTTCACAAGCTGACGCTCGCCCGACGGCTCGGCGGCGCATTCCACCACGCCGGCAATTTCCAGATTGCCAGCGAGGCCAGCCGAGGTCGTATTTGCAGAACTGACAATCATGCGACCGCCGGACCTTCCCAGCTGCAACGCGACCTTCGGATGAAAGACGCCTTTCGCCGTCGCGCCTGTTACTGTGTAAAGCCGGCCGGCGTGACGCGGCAGCGAAGAATTGCCGTCCAATGCCAGCGACAGCATGCGATCATCGACAATTAGCAAATTGTTGTGGCAGCCAGCTCCCCGTGCACGCGAAAAAATGACGTTCTCATAGGCGTCGAAATCTACGCCGAACGTCGTCACCAGACAGGTGTGAAAGCCGCTCTTGCCGAAGTACTCATAGAGTTTCATGGCGACCCCATTAGGGCCTTGCCCTGGACAGTGAGGCCCTGATCGGCGATTAGGTGAAGGTCTTCAAGGAAGGTGATGGCGGGACCAAGCCGGGGATTGGTGAGAACCGGCCCGCTCTGCGCGCGCGGGCGAACCCGTCCGTCATCGACTTCGAATAGGAAGGTGTAGTCGTTCTGGTATCTGAATTTCCGGTGCGCGACCCATAGATGGCGCTTGATGACCCGTTCCTCGATGATCCGGGCGATCATGCGAGTGAACGGTTCGTCCTTCCTCGCATTGAGGAATGGCATTTCAGTTACGAGGGAATGAAATCCCTCCCCATTGAGCTGACCTAGCTCCGTCTGCATGGCGGCGCTGACAGTCTCCGAGCGTCCCAGGACGGCGGCGAGCAGTTTTAGCGCGGCCCATGCCGCCTCCGCCGTCGTCTTCTGGTTGGCACCGGCGGTGGCGTTGATCGCTTCGGTCAGCTTGCGTTCCGCAGCCGGACTTCCACCATTGGCGTTTTCGGCCGGCGGCGAGCCATCGAGAAAATCCCGCCATGTCTCTGGCCAACTCGGCGCGGCCTCCGAGATGGAGGATACGGCGTCGGCGATCAGCCGGTTAAGCCCAACGCCCGCTGGAAAGTCCTCAAGGGCGTCGAGGCAGAATTTCAGGAGTGTTTCGTAGCTGTAGTGAAGAAGGTCGTTGGCCTGATAGACCGCCCACCGAAGCCGCTGTTGTTCGAGCACCGGATTGCCGACCTTGAACTTCTCGTCGTTGGGGCTTGCCCCTGCATACAGGAGCCATCTCGCGCTCCCAACATCGGGACCTTCGTGAAGGTGCGCGGCGGCCTGGAGCAGCAGCTGCAAGGTTTGGCGACGAGACAGGTCGGCGGGCCGTTGCAGCGGACCCGACGCAAAGAGCAGGTCCTGGTAAAGCCGACGCTCGCCGCTGTCGGCCGGTATGGATGACGGCGTCAGCGGGGAGAAATCATCAAGGTCGGTGCGGGTGACGACACCGCTCTGTATCGTGTCGAAGAAGCGCTCCGCCAGCGGGCCAGCAGATTCTTCAAAGGCTTTTCCAAGCGCCTCTCCAAACTCGGGGCTTGGAACGGGAATCTGGTGATCTTTGGCAACGGCGTAGACGCCAATCTCAAAAAGCTGACTGGCGTAGGCCGCGCCGTAAGCGCCCCATGCCTGCTGTAGGTAGGGCGCGCCGTCGCTGCCGGGGTCGGCGTGAGGCGCAAACTCCACGACGGATTCCTGATCCGAATCCAGCTTCCGCTGCGCCCACAGGACACCGGCCATGCCGCCTTCATCGCCGCGCCTCTGGGCGGCGAGGGCATAAACGGCCTCGGCGCGCCGCACGAATTTCTGCCATGTCTTCGGGTTCGTATCGCCGACGCGGCGCGCGTAGGTCGATGCAAGCCAAGCATAGAGGCCGTAATAACGGATGCGCAGCGTCACGTTGCTGATGCCGGGCAGCAGACGCTGATAAAGATTGATGCTGCTGTTCTGCATCCCGAGCGGGTCGAGACCGCTCTTTTTCTTGTAGTCGGTCCAGTCGGGATAAGCGGGGAGTTCAGCGGACACGTTGAGTCATGCCGCGATGGCGGTTGTTCAGGTGTGTCACAGTTATCATTCAGCGAGCCCCCACTTTCTGGAAAATAGCTAAGCATATTCAAGAACGTAAGCACGGAAGAACCGCTGACCGCAATGCGTTTTGCTGTCTATTCCTGCGACGGCGTCCGCTGGGGGCGTAGGCCGTCTATGGCAGGCTTCTCCAGCTCCGGCTCGCCCGCGACGGCGCGGTCAAGGAATCTGTCGCACTCGCGCTCCTGCGCTTTCCTTAGAGCGGCGAGCCAGTGGTCCTGTGAGCCCGGAAGCCGGATCACGGAAGACAAGATTGCCGCCTTCGTCGAAACGATGCGCGGCAACGTGCTGTCAGGCGATACGCCGTTTCGCCGCGCCTGGCTGCGCTCGATTATCGACGGCGTCGAGGTGGACGACACGGAATCCGTATTCACGGAAGGCGGACAGTTCTGGAGCGTCTGGTGATGGGTGGCGGCGCGGCTCCGGCAGGAGTGCCTAGTTTTGTTCGTAAATGGCGCACCCAACAGGATTCGAACCTGTGGCCTCCACCTTCGGAGGGTGGCGCTCTATCCAGCTGAGCTATGGGTGCATCGATATTCAGATAGTGCCCGAGATCAAGCAGGGTCAATCCCGAAACTAGGTAATGGATGCGGCTGACTCACAGCGGGCCAACCCCGCCAATCGTCGCCGTTCGTTCTCTACAACCTCCTTCCAGTTTGCTTCCGCGGTGCTTCCGTGACCTCAGAAGCCGTTTCCCTGTTTCTTCCGAGCTCCACCAAAACTTTGGTTTCACTCTACTTTTTTCGCACCCGCGCCTCCCAAAAAGAGCTTGCGTATGCCTTCGGAGGGCAGCGCTCTATCCAGCTGAGCTACGGGTGCTCGTCCACGGCAGACCGCGAACCACGCCCGGCGCGCCGGACGACGCAGCCGTCATAGCCGAAGCCGTCGCCCGCTTCAACGGGGAAGTGGAAAGTGGGGTGCTCCGGACACGGCGAGCGAAGTCCGGGCACCAAGGGCAGCGGCGGCTAGCGGCTTTTCGACTGGCGAGGCGAAGGCCTGCTGGCGATCGGGGCGTCGCTTGTGTATCGGGGAGGCATGTTCACGCTGACGCGCCTCGAGAGCTTCTCCCAGGAGATCAGGAAGAGCCGCTTCCTGGCCGTCGCCGGGCCGGTGGCCAGCGAGGCGGCGGCAAAGGAGTTCATCGCGGCACGTTCGGAAGTTGGGGCAAACCACAATTGCTGGGCTTGGCGCGTCGGCCAGGCCTATCGCTTCAGCGACGACGGCGAGCCGAGCGGCACGGCCGGCAAGCCCATACTGCAGGCACTCGACGGCCAGTCGCTCGACAACGTCGCAGTGGTCGTCACGCGCTGGTTCGGCGGCGTCCTGCTGGGCACCGGCGGGCTGGTGCGGGCCTACGGCGGCACCGCCGCCGCCTGCCTGCGAGCGGCCGAGAAGACCGCGCTGGTGGCGACGACGGACGCATGCGTCAGCTGCGACTTCGCCGACCTGGCACTGGTCAAGGCAAGGCTCACCGCGTCGCCGGGCACAACCATCCAAGCCGAGAATTTCAACGCGACCGGAGCCCACCTCACTGTCAGGATGCCGGAAGCAGAGGCGGAGGCGATTGCCCGGCTGATCGCCGACCTGACCAGCGGGCGCGCAACGATCAGGTTCGCGGATTGATCAAAGCCGGCCGCACCCCTTTGCCTTTTTCGGCCGAGCGCGAGCGGATAGGGTGAACTGGCTCGACCCAAATGACAGGAATCGGAAGGAGGCTCAAATGGAGATCAAGCCCTGCGGATCAAGGCCCTCGGCCAAGCCGTCGCCCGACTACTTCACCGGCGCGGTGCGCCAGGATCCGATCATCGAGGCCCCTGCCCCCGCGCAGGTGCGCGCCGTGACCGTGACCTTCGAGCCTGGCGCGCGCACCGCCTGGCACACCCATCCGCTCGGGCAGACGCTGGTCGTCACGTCGGGCTGCGGCTGGGCCCAGGTCTGGGGCGGACGGATCGAGGAGATCCGGACCGGCGACGTCGTTTGGTTCGCGCCCGGCGAGAAGCACTGGCACGGCGCGACCGCCAGCACGGCGATGACCCACATCGCCATCCAGGAAGCGCAGGACGGCAAGGCCGTCGACTGGCTCGAACACGTGTCGGACGAACAGTACCGGGCGCCGGCCTGACCGCCCCCTTCCTAACGAACCTCGGCTGCCGGCACGGGCGAACCGTCCGCCGGCTCACCGCAGCTTAGCCGCCTACACGGAGGCCATCGGAGGTGGCACGGCCGGCGTCGATCAGTGCAGAGTTTCCACGACGTGCCTGAGCTTGTCTGGATTGCGCACGACATAAATGCCGACGATGCGGCCATTCTCAAGCTCCAGAGCCGTGGTCTGGAGGATGTCGCCCCGCTCGACGGTGACGAACCCGGGCAGGCCGTTGATGAAGCCATAGCGTAGCAGTCGGGACCTGCTCTTAGCGAATGCGGACGCGAAGGTCGCGAACAGCCGCATGACGTTGTCGAGCCCGGAGAGCGGCGCGCCGTGAGCCGTCGCCTTGCCGCCGCCATCGGCATAGACCGTGATGTCCGCGGCGAGCAGCGCGCGCAGGCGCTCCATGTCACCATCCCGGGACGCGGTGAAGAAGGCTTTCGCGATCTCGAGGCCCCATTCCTTCGGCACCGGATAGCGCGGACGATCCGCACGGACATGGGCACGGGCGCGACTTGCCAGTTGCCGACATGCGGCCAGGTCACGCCCGATAGTGGCCGCGACCTCCTCGAATCCGAGACCGAACACGTCGTGAAGCAGGAAGGCTGCGCGCTCCATTGGCGACAGACGCTCCAGCGCCATCAGCAGCGGCAAGGTGACGTCGTCCGCCACATCCTCGCCCGATTCCACAATTGGCTCCGGCAGCCACGAGCCGACATATGTCGCGCGCTCGCGCCGGACCGTCCTGAGCCGGTCCAGACACAAGCGCGTGACGACCCGGCGCAGAAATGCCATCGGCTCGCGCACGGCGCCCCGGTCGACGCCGAGCCATCGCAGAAAGGCATCCTGGACCACATCCTCGGCTTCCGCGACCGAGCCCAGCATCCGATAGGCAACACGGACAAGAGCCGGCCGAAGCGGATCGAACACGGCGGCGGCGTCCTGGCTCGATACGGATGCCATCAGACTACCTTTCGCCGCACCGGCTCGAGATCGGGTTTCGGACCGTCCACCCGGCGGGCCCTTTCGGCAAGGTCGATGCTCGAACTCGCGAGCAACGCTTCGGCCGTGCCATCGGCCGGTGGATAGATGACTTGCGTGTTGACCAGCCGCTTCACCGCCTTGCCTTCGCAGCCGGTCTTCTCGACCCTCCGTTCCCAGCCCTGGGTGACGACCGCGCCGAAGCGGCCGAGGTCAAGGCAGGTAACATAGCGCAGTTGCGTGTAAGGCACCGTCGGCAGGCCAAGCAAGTCACGCGCGGCGTTCTCGCCGGCGACACGGCCGAGCTGCCCCGCGTGCTGGCAGGATTGCAGCGTCCGGTGCCCATCGCCGGTATCGGCCGCCGCGGCGTCACCGGCAACGAAGACCTCAGGCGCGGCGAGCGCCCTGAGCGCGGTATCGACGACGACCCGGCCGAGCTTGTCATGCGCGCCCGGGACCTGCGCCGCGAAAGCAGAGGCGGCCATCCCGGTCGCCAGAACCACGGCATCGGCAGCAAGCACGGTACCGTCATCAAAGCTTACGCGGTCCGCAGCCAAGGTTCGCACCGCAGCACCGAGGCGCCGTTCGACGCGGGCTGCCACCAGCGCCGCCTCGATTTCCGCCCGCGGCCCGGATCCAAGCTCGGGTCCCACGGTCTCGGCCCGGTCGATCAGCACGATGTGCAGCCGCTCGGCGGCATTATCGCCACCGTGAGCAACCAGCCGGTCGCGCAGCTCGAGCGCCAACTCGATGCCGGTGAAGCCCGCGCCGACGACTGCGATGGTCGGCGACGCAACCTCACGGACGAGGTCGCCCAGGCGCCGATCGAAGGCGACCGCCTCGGCCTGGGTGTCGACCGAAAACGCCGCGTCGGCGCCCGTCACCGGGGGCCGGCGCATCCGGCTGCCGGTGGCGACGATCAAGCGGTCAAAAACGAGGCGCCCACCGCCGGACAGCTTCACAGTCCTGGCAAGAGCGTCCAGTCCGACAGCCTCGCCCGGCACGAAGGCGACGTCCACCTTGTGCAGGAGGGGCAACAGCGGGACGCCAAGCGTCTCCGGCCGCGCCTCGTACAGCCGCGGCCGGATTTGAAGCGTCGGCTCAGGCGACACCAAGCTCACATGTGCTCGGGGGCCGGCGACTCGCCGGGCCGCGAGCGCCGCCCAGAAGCCGGCAAAGCCGCCGCCGACAACCAGTATCTTGCCGGCATGATCACGTCCTTCGAAATCGGCAGTGGCGGGGTTCAGTCCAAATGTCATCGTCATCTCCACTTCAGGGGCTTTCGGAGACATGACGACTGGAACGAGCGGAATGTGACATCCGGAGTAAGAATTTTCGGGCGAGCGCCGAGGCTCACGGCCACGGGCGCACATCCGTCGGCCTGACGCTTGCCGTTCGGACTTCTTAGCGGACCTCGGCTTCCGGTACGGGTGAACCGTCCGGCAGCGCCGGCGCCGCGGCCACGGGCATAGGCATCCCCAGGCCCTGGGCAGGCACCTGCGCAACGGCAGGCGCGGCCGGGGGCGCCTGGTACAGCGAAGCCGCGAGGCTGCCGCCGGAAGCCTGCGGCAGGTATCGGGCGATGAGTTCCTCGACATGGGCGTTGCGCTTGCGCGCGGTTTCGCCACCCATGACCACGATGACCAGCTTGCGTCCGCCGGCATTCACCGAGGTGACGATGTTGAAGCCGGAGGCGCGAATGTAGCCGGTCTTGATGCCGTCGACGCCGTCGATCCTGCCAAGCGTGTCGTTGTGGCCGCGGATGCGCTTGCCGCGGTAGCTGAATTCGGTTGCCGAGAAATAGTGATAGTACTGCGGGAAGCGCTGGCGCAGCGCCATGCCGAGCACGGCCATGTCGCGTGCCGTCGTGCGCTGCTCCGGATCGGGAAGGCCGGAGGCATTGCGAAACACCGTCCCGGTCATGCCGAGCTGCCGCGCCCGCGCGGTCATCTGCCTGGAAAAGCCATCCTCCGAGCCGCCAAGATATTCGGCGACCGCAACGGCGACATCGTTGGCCGACTTGGTGGCCAGCGCCTGGACCGCCGAATCGACGTCGATCTGCCCGCCGCGCTTGAGGCCCAGCCGCGACGGAGGCTGGGAAGCGGCATTGTCGGACACGGGAATCAGCGTCGAGCCCGACAGCCGCCCCTGCTGCATCGCCTCGAAGACCAGATACAGCGTCATCATCTTGGTCAGCGAGGCCGGGTAGCGCGGCGCGGTGGCATAGGCCTGGAACAAGGTCTTTCCATTGCCGGCATCGACGACGATGGCCGCGTATTTGTCCGGCGCGGCCGGCGGCGGCGCGACGCTGAGCGTCTCCGTCGTGGCGCAGCCGGCAGTGAACGCAGCCAGGACGAACAGCGCTGCCACCCGGCGCAATAGGCCGGACCACAGCGGCCGGGGACGGCCGATCAAGGGTGAAGGAGAAAGCGCCTGGGCTAACAAAGCAAACCCTGTCGTTGACGATCCCGACCGGCCGAAGCAGACGTCTTCGGACGGCGGAAGCCGGGAAACTATAGAACGCGCGACGCGCCGTCCATTTGGCTCACTCGGTCCGGTACATGTTGGCGCCACAGTGTTGAACATTGGTTACACCCGGCCGCTTGCACGGGCCTTGCGCCACGGCCCCCAAATCGGCTTGTCTCCAAAACATGTGGCAACGGAAGGTCCTGCGATGAACGAATATGCATTTCGAGCAGAGGGAATTGCGGCGAAGCTTGACCTCGCGGTCGGCCACATCGCCGACCTTGCGATCGAACGCGACGGACGGCTGCTCCGCCCCCTGCACCGGGCTTCGTGGGCGGACGGCCCGCGAGACCGGCTGCCACCGGACCTGTCGGCCGGCGTGGCGCGGCTGTCGGGCGATTTTCTCTGCGCTCCCTTCTCGCGCAGCGACATCGAAGAGGCGCCCTTGCACGGCTGGACGGCGAACAGCGCCTGGGAGCCGGTTTCCGACGACGCCGTCGAGGGTGGCAGGCAGGTCAGGTTCAGGCTGCTGCGCAAGGTGATGGGCGCGACCGTGGACAAGGTGCTGACGCTGCGCGACCACCATCCCTTCCTCTACGAGGAACATGTCTTCACCGGCGGTTCCGGATCGATATCGGCAGCATGTCACCCGATGACAGAGATGCGCGACGGCGGCTGGCTGGCATTCTCACCGAAGCGGCTTGCCGCAACGCCGGAGACTGCGCCGGAGCCCGACCCCGGGCGCGGCAAGAGCATGCTGGCCTATCCCGCCCGCAGCGAGGATCTCGGCCGATTCCCGACGGCCGCGGGAGGCACGGTCGATCTCGCCGAATTCCGGGCCGACCTGCGCCACGAAGACTTCATCACGCTCGTCGAGGCGGCGCATGGCGGCATCGGCTGGACGGCGGCAGCCAGGCGTGCCGAAGCCGACGTCGTTCTGGTGATGAAGAACCCGATGGAGTTGCCGGTGACGATGCTGTGGATCAGTAACGGCGGACGCTACTACTCGCCGTGGAACGGCCGCCACGGCGTGATCGGCATGGAGGATGGCCGCACCGCCGTCGGGCACGCCGCTTCGCTCGGAGACAACTGGCTGCGGCGCGAGGGCGTAGCAACCGCCTTCGAGCTGGGTGGCAGATTCGCCTTCCGGCACGTCGTCGGCGCCATTCCCTCGCACGGCGGCGACGCACCGGTTTCGGTCTCCGCGGCAGACGGCACACTGAGGGTGGAATTCGCCGACGGCGCGCAAGAGCTTGTGGCTTTCGACGACAAGTTCCTCCGTATCGGACAATCGCCCTTGAATTGAGGGCACCGCGGCCTCAATTTTGACGTCAGCCGGGGCAGGATGCCAAACTTTCCTGAGGAGGCCCATGTCAGAGATCGCCCATATCGCCGCAACCCTGTTCAAGCGCGCCCACCATGCCGACCGGTTCATCGTCGGCATCGCCGGACCGCCGGGCTCAGGCAAGTCCACGCTCGCAACGGCACTGCATGACGTGCTGCCGGAAGGCGCGGCTGCCGTGGTGCCGATGGACGGCTTCCACTTTGACGACATCGTGCTCGAACAGCGCGGGCTCAGGGCGCGGAAGGGGGCACCGGAAACCTTCGACTTTGCCGGCTTCGAGGTGCTGCTCAAGCGCCTGCGCAGCGCCGAGCCCGACATCGCCATTCCGGTTTTCGACCGCAGCATCGAATTGTCGCGCGCGGCAGCTGCCGTGGTCGGGTCCGACATCAAGTTCATCCTCGTCGAGGGCAACTACCTTTTGCTCGACGAGGACCCGTGGCGGCGGCTCGCACCGCTGTTCGACTTCACCATATTCGTCGACGCGCCGCGCGAGGAGCTCGAGCGGCGGCTGGTGGAGCGCTGGCGCGAACACGGCCGCTCGGACGCCGACGCCCGCAACTGGATCGACACCAACGACATGCCGAACATCGACCGCGTTCTGCACGCGCGGCGACGGGCGGATCTCGAAATCTGAGCTGGAAAAAAGCCGGAACCGCAATGCGGCCCCGGCTTTTCGAATTCTGCCTGGTGGAAGGCGCGGCCGTCAGGGCCGTGCCGGAATGTTCAATCCCTTCTGCACGGCGGGGCGGGCAAGGCCTCGTTCGAGCCATGCCGCGATATTCTTGAAATCGTCGAAGCCGACGAGATGGCCCGCCTCGTAGAAGCCGATCAGATTGCGCACCCAGCCAAGCATGGAGATGTCGGCAATGGTGAAGTCGTCGTCCATGATCCACTTGCGGCCTTCGAGCCGCTTGTCGAGCACGCCGAGCAGCCGGCGCGACTCATCGCGATATCGATCCAGGGGACGCTTGTCGGCGATCTCGCGGCCGGCGAACTTGTGGAAGAAGCCGAGCTGGCCGAATATCGGCCCGACCGACGCCATCTGGAAGAACACCCACTGGATGGTCTCGTAGTGACGGGCGCGGTCGGCAGGGATCAGACGGCCGGTCTTCTCGGCGAGGTAGAGCAGGATGGCGCCCGACTCGAACAGGGCCAGCGGCTTGCCGCCCGGGCCATTGGGGTCGATGATCGCGGGGATCTTGCCGTTCGGGTTCAGGGACAGGAATTCGGGCGTCCAGCTCTCGTTCTTGCCGATGTTGATGGCGTGCGCCTCATAAGGGAGATCGAGTTCTTCCAGCGCGATCGACACCTTCACGCCGTTCGGCGTGGGAAAGGAATAGAGCTGGATGCGGTCGGGATGCTTGGCCGGCCACCGCAGGGCAACAGGAAAAGGGGTAAGCTCGCTCATGAACGGTTCCTTGGGCGTGAGGCCCGCGCGACGCGCCGGCCAGGAAGGTGGGGGCACGCAAGAGTTAGGCATGGTCGCGCGCCGCATCAATATGCAAATGCGCACAAACCCAGCCAGCCAACCCGCAAGGCGTTCAGTCCGTTCAGGCCGCCTTGACCGCCACGACGGCATTGGTGCCGCCGAAGGCAAAACCGTTGCTCAGCGCCACGCGCACCTCGCGCCGCCTGGCGACGTTCGGCGTGACGTCGAGATCGCAATCGGCATCCGCCTCGCGATAATTGGCCGTCGGAGGCACCAGGCCTTCGCGTACGGCCATCACGCAGGCGATCATCTCCAGCGCACCCGACGCGCCGAGGCAGTGGGCATGCATCGACTTGGTCGACGACACCGACAGCTTGCCGGCATGGGCGCCGAAGACCCGCTTGATGGCCGCAGTCTCGATCTGGTCGTTCGCCTTGGTGCCGGTGCCGTGAGCGTTGATGTAGTCGACCTCCTCGGGCGCCAGGCCCGCATCGAGCAGGCAGGCGCGCATGGCGGCGGCAGGACCGTCGACTGTGGGGGCAACGATGTCGGAGGCATCGCCCGACATGCCGGCGCCCGCCAACTCCGCCAGGATGGTCGCGCCGCGGGCAATGGCATGTTCGTAGGTCTCGAGCACGGCCATGCCGGAGCCCTCGCCAAGCACCAGGCCCTGGCGGTCGGCCGAGAACGGCCGGCAGGTGTCGGGCGAAAGCACGCGCAGCGCTTCCCAGGCCTTGACGATGCCCCAGACCAGGGGCGCATCGGTGCCGCCGGCGACCATGACGTCGGCGCGGCCGGCACGCAGTTGGTCGACGGCCGAGGCAAAAGCGTGGTTTGACGAAGAGCAGGCCGAGGTGACGCCGAAGACCGGGCCGCGCAGGCCGAGGCTCATGCTGACCTGGCCGGCGGCAGCGCCCGGCATGACCTTGGGCACGGTGAAGATGCCGGCGCGGTTCCTGCCGTCGAGCAGGATGGCGCGGTAGTTCTCCTCGATCGCCTCCCAGCCGCAGACGCCGACGCCGACGATGGTTCCCATGCGGTAGGTATTGGTCTCGTCGGAAACGAGCCCGGCATGCGCCATCGCCTCGCGCGCCGCGATCACCGCCAGCAGGCTGAAGCGATCCATCGAAACAAGCTGCTTGCGGTCGATGCCGTGATCGGGCAGCTCGGTGATCTCGGCGCCGCTGCGGGTCTTCAGGTCATGCAGCGGCGAATGGACCAGCTGGCCGATGGCCGAGCGGCCATTGCGCATGGCGTCCCAGATGGCGGGCGCGCCGTTGCCGAGCGCGCACAGCCCGCCGATGCCGGTGATGACGATACGCTGGCGGTTCATGTCAGGCTTTTTGGGCAATCAGGCCGCGAACGGCTTCGACCATGTCGCCGACGTTCCTGAGGCTGCTCCAGGCCTCGACCGTGTTCATCTCGATCTCGATGCCGTATTCCTCTTCGAGGTCGAAGATGATCTCGGTGAGTTCGAGGGAATGGATGCCGAGCGACGTCAGTTCGGTATCCAGGGTGATCTCTTCGCCACCGGGTTCGGCGTGGGCCTTGATCTTGTCGATGATGTCCGTTGCCAGTTGATCGGCCATAAGCACCCTTCCCCAGAACTTTTCATTGTCAGGCAATCGCCCCTTCCCGCAGCGGGCCTGAATGAGACCCTCGGGCAATCCAGCCCCCGATATGAGCCAAAGACGTCGTTTCTCTATAGAAACCGAAACGCGGGGAGGCAACAAGCTATATATCGACAAAACCGCCGTCTCGGCTAACCTCAGGGCATCATGAGCATTGGCCTTTCCCCATCCGCCGCGGCCGACGCCGCGGCCATGTCCTCGCAACGCGTCGCCGCGACCGGCAGGCTCGAGGTTCAGTGGCGCGACGGCCGCAGCCGTCTCTCCCGGCTCTTCCAGGAGGGTGCGGCCAAGATCCGGCTTCCAGACACCGGCGCGGACCCGCTCGAGGCGGTGCTGATCAACATGGCCGGCGGATTGACCGGCGGCGACAGGATCGCATGGGAGGCGGAGATCGGGGCGAAGGCCAGGGCTTCACTGACTACCCAGGCCTGCGAAAAGGTCTATCGCGCGCTGGCCGGTCAGGCCGAGGTCGATGTTCGCCTGATTGTCGGCGAAGGCAGCTTCCTCGGCTGGCTGCCGCAGGAAACAATCGTCTTCGACCGCGCCGCCCTTTCGCGCCGGCTCGACGTAGACCTTGCGCCGCGAGCCGAGGCGCTGATCGTGGAGGCGACGATCTTCGGCCGCAGCGCCATGGGCGAGCGCGCCCGATACGGTACGTTCCGCGACCGCTGGCGTATCCGTCAGGGCGGCAGGCTGGTCCACGCCGAAGACCTTGCCGTCGGTCCCGACATCGAGGCGACGCTCGCGCGGCCGGCCTCGGCCGGCAGACACATCGCCTTCGCCACGCTGCTGCTCGTCTCCGAACGCGGCGAACAGATGCTGGAAGCCGCGCGGAAAATCATCGGCGACGACGGCGGCGCGAGTTTCTGGACTGTGGGTGAAACTGGCAAGCTTCTTGCGAGGCTTTGCGCCGAAGACGGCTACCAGCTACGTAAGCGACTCATGCCACTGGTGGCCCTGCTCAATGGACAGGCAGGCTTGCCCAGACTGTGGTCACTCTAGGATTTTTTGGTGCGCGAATGAACCTGACGCCGAGAGAAAAGGACAAGCTGTTGATCGCCATGGCCGCGATGGTGGCGCGCCGCAGGCTCGAACGCGGCGTCAAGCTCAACCATCCCGAAACAGTCGCCCTGATCTCCGACTTCATCGTCGAGGGCGCCCGCGACGGCCGCGCGGTCGCCGAATTGATGGAAGCCGGGGCACATGTCGTCTCCCGTGCCCAGGTGATGGAAGGCGTGGCCGAGATGATCCACGACGTGCAGGTCGAAGCCACTTTTCCCGACGGCACCAAGCTGGTGACGGTGCACGAACCCGTCCGCTGAGGCTTCCATGCTCGAACTGCGTCCCAATTGCGAATGCTGCGACCGCGACCTGCCGCCCGCGGCAACCAATGCCGTGATCTGCACCTTCGAATGCACCTTCTGCACCGATTGCGCGGAAGGCATTCTCGGCGGTACCTGCCCCAATTGCGGCGGCAATCTTTCCGCGCGGCCGATCCGGCCGGCGGCAATGCTTCTGAAATACCCGGCATCGACCAAACGCGTGCTGAAAGCCGAAGGATGCGCGCCGAGGTCGGTCGCCTGATTGTTTGATTTGAAAGGTACTCACAATGTTTACGCGCCTCGCGCTCGCCCTCTCGGCACTTTCGCTCTCGGTCGCGCCCACCTCTGTGCACCTCGATCCTGCCCAGCACGGCGTCTTGCATTCGCTGCTTGGCGCCTGAGGACAGAGCCATGATCCCCGGAGAGATCATTCCCGCCGAGGGCTCAATCGAGCTCAACAAGGGTCAGCCGACCATCACACTCAAGGTCGCCAATACCGGAGACCGGCCGATCCAGGTCGGCAGCCACTATCATTTCTACGAGACCAACAACGGCCTGAAGTTCGACCGCGAGCAGGCGCGCGGCATGCGGCTCGACATCGCCGCCGGCACCGCCATGCGCTTCGAGCCCGGCCAGGAACGCGACGTGACCCTGGTGCCGCTCGGCGGCAAGCGCGAGGTCTACGGCTTCCAGAAGAAGGTGATGGGGAAACTCTGATGCCTGCACAAATCTCCCGCGCCTCCTATGCCAGGATGTTCGGCCCGACGGTGGGCGACAAGGTGCGGCTCGCCGACACCGAGCTGTTCATCGAGGTCGAAAACGACTTCACCGTCTATGGCGAGGAAGTGAAGTTCGGCGGCGGCAAGGTCATCCGCGACGGCATGGGCCAGAGCCAGCTCAGCCGCGCCCAGGGTGCGATGGACTGCGTCATCACCAACGCGCTGATCCTCGACCACACCGGCATCTACAAGGCCGATGTCGGCCTGAGGGACGGGCGCATCGCTGCCATCGGCAAGGCCGGCAACCCCGATACGCAACCCGGCGTCACCATCATCATCGGCCCGGGTACCGAGATCATCGCCGGCGAAGGCAAGATCCTGACCGCCGGCGGCATCGACACGCATATCCACTTCATCTCGCCGCAGCAGGTCGACGAGGCGCTGAACTCCGGCGTCACCTGCATGGTCGGCGGCGGCACCGGTCCGGCGCACGGCACGCTCGCCACCACATGCACGCCCGGCCCCTGGAACATCGCCCGCATCATCCAGGCCTTCGACGGCCTGCCGATGAACATCGGCGTGTTCGGCAAGGGCAACGCCTCGCTGCCGGGCGCGCTGGAAGAGATGGTGCTCGCCGGCGCCTGCGGGCTCAAGCTGCACGAGGACTGGGGTTCGACGCCGGCGGCCATCGACACCTGCCTGTCGGTCGCCGACGCCTATGACATCCAGGTGGCGATCCATTCGGACACGCTGAACGAGGGCGGCTTCGTCGAGGACACTGTCGCAGCCTTCAAGGGCCGCACCATCCACTCGTTCCACACCGAAGGTGCCGGCGGCGGCCATGCCCCCGACATCATCAAGGTCTGCCAGTACCCCAACGTGATCCCGGCCTCGACCAACCCGACGCGCCCCTACACGGTCAACACCATCGCCGAGCATCTCGACATGCTGATGGTGTGCCACCATTTGTCACCGTCGATCCCCGAGGACATCGCCTTTGCCGAAAGCCGCATCCGCAAGGAGACGATCGCGGCCGAGGACATCCTGCATGACCTCGGCGCGTTTTCGGTGATCTCGTCCGATAGTCAGGCCATGGGCCGGGTCGGCGAGATGATCATCCGGACATGGCAGACGGCCGACAAGATGAAGCGCCAGCGCGGCGCGCTGCCTCAGGAAAAGGGCAACAACGACAACTTCCGCGCCCGCCGCTACATCGCCAAGTACACCATCAACCCGGCGATCGCCCATGGCATGTCCCGCGAAATCGGCTCGATCGAGGTCGGCAAGCGCGCCGACCTGGTGCTGTGGAACCCGGCCTTCTTCGGCGTGAAGCCCGACATGGTCATGCTGGGCGGCTGGATCGCCACCGCGCCCATGGGCGACCCCAACGGCTCGATCCCGACACCACAGCCGAGCCATTTCCGCCCGATGTTCGGCGCCTATGGCAAGGCGCTGACCAACAGCTCGATCACCTTCGTCTCGAAGGCCGGTCTCGAAGGCGGCCTGCGCGAGCGCATTGGCGTCGAAAAGCAGATGGTGGCGGTGGAGAACACCCGCAGCGGCATCGGCAAGCACTCGATGATCCTCAACGACGCCACCCCGCACATGGAGGTCGATCCCGAGACCTACGAGGTGCGCGCCGACGGCGAGCTTCTCACCTGCGAGCCGGCGACGGTGCTGCCGATGGCGCAGCGCTACTTCCTGTTCTGAGGCTTCGCGAACCCGCGCATCGACCCTACAGGCCGGTGCGCGGGCTGCCCGCGACTGGATGCCACGGCGGCAATGCTGGACAGGTCCCAGCCAGACACTATGGTGCCGGCGCTAGCTAAAAATTCGGCAAGTTGCCCCGAACCCAAGATCGGGGCATCCGGCTATCTTGGAAATGGAGTTTCACATGATCGGGAAGAACGTTCCTTCCGTCACCTTCCGCACGCGCGTGCGCGACGAGGCCGTCGGCGGCCCGAACCCCTTCCGCTGGGAAGACAAGACCTCGGCGGACTATTTCGCCGGCAAGCGGGTCGTCCTGTTCTCGCTGCCGGGCGCCTTCACGCCGACCTGCTCGACCTACCAGCTGCCCGATTTCGAGAAGCTGTTCGGCGAGTTCCAGGCCGAGGGCATCGACGAAATCTACTGCATCTCGGTCAACGACGCCTTCGTCATGAACGCCTGGGGCAAGTCGCAGAACCTCGCCAACGTCAAGCTGATCCCCGATGGCTCGGGTGAGTTCACCCGCAAGATGGGCATGCTCGTCGCCAAGGACAATCTCGGCTTCGGCATGCGCTCGTGGCGCTATGCCGCCGTCATCAACGACGGCCAGGTCGAGAAGTGGTTCGAGGAAGAAGGCTTCTCCGACAACTGCGACAGCGATCCCTACGGCGTGTCGTCGCCGCAGAACATCCTTGCGGCACTGAAGAACGACGGCGTTGCCGAAGCTGCCTGAGCATCGGCGTCTTCGCTGAACACCCCGGCCGCATCCGCGCGCCGGGGTTTTTCATGAAGTTTGTCCAGAGCCGTACATGGTTTGACAATTGCAGTTTTGCGCAATCGTCAACTTCGAAGGCAAGATAGCGTGATTTGACCGCGATTGCTGATCTTGCCAGGCTCCATCTGCTCCAATTCTGTTGGCGGACCGTCCATTTCAGCGCAAGATAACCGGCATGAACAAGATTTTCGGCAAATCGCAATTGACGCCCTATGAGGCCGACTACGCTCGCTGGTGCTCAGAGCAAGCTTCGCTGCTGCGTGACGGAAAGCTCGAAGCGGTGGACCGGGAGAACCTTGCGGAGGAGATCGAGAGCTTGGGGCGGAGCGACAAACGCGAGATCGAGAGCCGGCTCAACGTCCTGCTCGTGCACTTGCTCAAATGGCAGCATCAGCGGGACGGACGTACGGCAAGTTGGAAGGCGACAATCACGGAACAGCGGTGGCGCATTTCGCGGGTAATCGAGGACAGCCCCAGCCTTGCCAGCTATCCGCGCAAAGTGCTCGCCGGTGAGTATGCCCTTGCCCGCGCGGCAGCAGCCATAGAGACCGGCCTGGCGGAGGACAGCTTCTCTACCGAATGTCCCCTTTCGATCGCCCAGGTCCTCGATCCGGCATTCCTGCCCGAGTGAGGCAAGCGATCGAGAAGACACTCCCCGAACGTGACGTACCGCGATCCCGGTGGCACTTTGCCTCATCGTCACAGTGACCAGCGAGAGGCGATATTCGCTGGCTTTCGTGGTGGCGACTTTGGTTTATCAGTATCGTGGGTGTGGCGGCCTCATCGTCTGAACCCCACACCCATGACATCGCGCCGAGAAGAACGAGGATACCGATGCTGCGCGCAGCCCAGATCATCCGTGCCGACGCCGCCAGTGACCAAACGGCCGCCTTCGACGTCGCCGTGCTCGCCCATGACGAGCGCCACGTCCGCCGCCGCGCCATCGAGCTGTCGAGAGGTGAACGCGTGCTCGTCGACCTGCCCGAGCCGTTGGTGCTCGAAACCGGCGACCTGCTCGTGCTCGAGGATGGCCGCACGGCCGGCATCGTTGCCGCGGAAGAAGAACTCTATGACATCCGCGCCCGCGACGCCGTGCACCTGACGCAGCTCGCGTGGCACATCGGCAACCGCCATCTGGCGGCTGCCATCGCGGCCGACCGCATCCTCATCCTGCGCGACCATGTCATCAGGGCGATGTTGGAAGGGCTGGGCGCCAGCGTGACCGACATCGTTGCGCCGTTCGAACCGGTGCGCGGCGCCTATTCCGGCCATGGCCACGATCACGGCCATAATCACGGGCGTGATCACCACCACCACGGCCACCATCATCACCAGCATGACTGAGCGCGGCAGCACGGCGCTGCTGCGGCTGATGGCCTGGCTGTCGCCCACCTTTCCGGTGGGCGGCTTCTCCTACAGCCACGGGCTCGAACGCGCCGTGCATGACGACCTCATCGCCAACCGCGACGACCTCGCCGCATGGCTTACGGCACTGGCCGAAATCGGCTCGGGCTGGAACGATACGGTGCTGTTTGCCGAGAGCTGGCGCCGTGCCGGCACCGACGGCGACCTGCGCGAGGTTGCGGAGCTCGCCGAGGCGCTAGCCGGCTCGCGCGAACGCCACATGGAATCGATGCTGCAGGGACAGGCCTTCCTGGCCGCAGCAGCCGCCTGGCCGCATCCTGTCATCGAGGGGTTGCCGGCGGAGTGCCCTTACTGTGTCTCCGTCGGGGCGGTTGCCGGCGCGCATGGCATCGTACTCGAAGACGCGCTGGCGGCGTGGCTGCAGGCCTTCGCCACCAATCTCGTGCAGGCGGCGATCCGACTCGGCGTCGTCGGCCAGACCGCTGCCACCGGCATCGTCGCAGGCTTCGAGCCTGTGGCGCTGACAGTCGCCGCTCGCGCCGCGACGTCGAGCCTCGCCGATCTCGGCACGGCAGCGCTGGCCTCCGACATTGCGGCCATGCGCCACGAAACCCAGCATTCAAGGCTGTTCCGCTCATGATCTCTGTCGCCTTCGCGCTCGCCGCGGTGCTCTATCTGCTCACCTCACTGCATGTCTATTGGGGCCTCGGTGGCGTCTGGCCCGGTACAGACCAGGCCTCCTGCGCCCGCGCGGTCGCCGGCTTCCGCGGCATCGACACGATGCCGACGCCCTTCGCCTGCTTTGCCGTCGCTGCCTGCCTGGTGCTGGCGACGCTGTGGCCGCTGGCACTGGGCGGCATCTTCGCCACGCCGTTCCCCACGGCTGGGCTTGCCGCCTCGGCACTGATCATCGCGCTGGTGTTCCTCGGCCGCGGCATCGCCGGCTTCACGCCCAGCTGGCGCCGGCTGACACCGGAAATGCCGTTCGCCCGCCTCGACAGGCTGTACTATTCGCCGCTGTGCCTGATCATCGGCGCAGGCTTCATCTTCCTAGCCATCAAGGGTTTCCAGCAATGACTTCGAAAAACGGCCCGCTTCGCATCGGCATCGGCGGCCCCGTCGGCTCGGGCAAGACGACGCTGACCGAGAAGCTGTGCAAGGCGCTGCGCGACGAATTCTCCATCGCCGTCGTCACCAACGACATCTATACGAAGGAGGATGCGCTGATCCTCGCGCGCCTCCAGGCCTTACCGGAAGAGCGCATCATGGGCGTGGAGACGGGCGGCTGCCCACACACCGCCATCCGCGAGGACGCCTCGATCAATCTCCAGGCCATCGCCGAGATGAACCGGAAATTCCCCGACCTCGACATCGTCTTCATCGAATCCGGCGGCGACAACCTGGCGGCGACCTTCTCGCCCGACCTCGCCGACATCACGCTCTACGTCATCTCGGTCTGCCAGGGCGAGGAGATCCCGCGCAAGGGCGGCCCCGGCATCACCCGCTCCGACTTCCTGGTCATCAACAAGAGCGACCTCGCGCCTTATGTGAACGTCAACCTCGACGTCATGGAGGGCGACGCCGCCCGCCAGCGCGGCAGGCGCCCGTTCGGCTTCACCGACCTTTCGCGCGGCAAGGGGCTCGATGCGGTCATCGACTTCATCGTCGAGACAGGCGGGCTCAGGCTGGAGCAGCGGAAATCGGCCTGAGCGGCGGTTGCCGCGCCGGTGGAGGCGCGGCATTCTCTTCCGACCAGAGGGAGGAAAAGATGGCCGTCACCCAGCTCAAGCAGACCAACCTGTCGTTCTACGAGGAGCGCGTCGACCTCGCCTGCGCCTTCCGCTGGACGGCGCGGCTCAACATGCACGAGGCGGTGGCCAACCATTTCTCGCTCGCCGTCGACGACGACGGCTCGAGGTTCCTGATGAACCCCAACCAGGTGCATTTCTCGCGCATCAAGGCGAGCGACCTGTTGCTGATCGACGCGAACGACCCCGAGACGATGAACGGTCCAAGCGCGCCCGACCCGACCGCCTGGGGCCTGCACGGTGCGGTGCACCGCAATTGCGCCCATGCGCGCTGCGTCATGCATGTGCACTCGATCCACGCCACCGTGCTCGCCTCGCTCGCCGATTCCACCCTGCCGCCGATCGACCAGAACACGGCGATCTTCTTCCGCCGGCATGTCGTCGACAGCCATTATGGCGGGCTCGCCTTCGAGGAGGAGGGCGAGCGCTGCTCTCGGTTGCTCGCCGATCCCAAGGTCAAGGTGATGATCATGGGCAACCACGGCGTGCTGGTCATCGGCGACAGCGTCGCCGACGCCTTCAACCGGCTCTACTATTTCGAGCGCGCCTGCGAGACCTACATCAAGGCGCTGTGGACCGGCCGGCCCTTGCGCGTGCTATCCGACGAGATTGCCGAGAAGGCCGCGTTGGAGCAGGAAGATTATCCCGGCCAGGCCGAGCGCCATCTTGCCGAACTCAAGGCCATCCTCGATGAGCAGGAACCGGCTTACCGGAACTGACTCTTTCGGCGCACGTCGTCGAACGGGAGAATTGCGGTGGCCGTCAGCCGCCCTGATCGTAAAGCACGACCATCAATGCCCGCGCAGTATCGTCGGCCCTATTGGCGATCTCGTGAGCGACGTCGGCGCGGTATCGGGCGGTTTCGCCGGTGGCGAGCGCTTGGGTGCCGTATTCGGTCTCGACGGTCAGTCCGTCGCTATGAGCGGTGAGGTGTTCGAAGGTGCCCGGCGCATGCGGGGCGCTCTGCAGCTTCGAGCCGGGCGCGATCTCCACCTCGTACCATTCGATGCGGCCGGCGAGCGCCGGCGAACTCAGGATGCGCAGGCGCCAGGCCCCGTCGGGGCTCTTGATCTCGGGCGTCAGCGCCACCGTCACCAGTTCGATGGCGTCCGCCTTCCTCTGCTGGGCGACGCCGCCGGCGATGAGCTGGGAAAAGTCGATGCCGAGCGCCTGGGTCAGCGCCCAGAGCACGGCGAAGGTCGGGTTGGCCTCCCCGCGCTCGATCTGCGACAGCATCGATCGCGACACGCCCGAGATCGCCGCCAGCCGGTCGAGCGTCAGGTGGCGTTCCTTGCGTTCCTTCTGGATCACCGGGCCGATCTTCGGCGCGTCGTTCAGTTCCATCTCGATCCCCTCATGCGGGCCGACTGATAGCATTGCGGCAGGCGCGTCGCGAGCAGTTTGCCGCCTCGCCTGCACCGCAGCAATTCCACTAGACTTTCCAGATAATCCAATATATCGGAATTTCCATCTTAATGGATTTTGACGCCGATGAGCCAGGATTTCCTTTCCCACATCTCGAACCTTCTCCGGGGCATCGAGGCCGACGGCCTCTACAAGCGCGAGCGAGAAATCGCCGGCATGCAGGCCGGCCGCATCAAGGTGAAGGGTACGGCGGGCGAACGCCAGATGGTCAATCTCTGCGCCAACAACTATCTCGGCCTCGCCGACAATGCAGAGATCCGCAAGGCGGCCGCGGCCGCCCTCGACGAGTTCGGCTTCGGCATGGCCTCGGTGCGCTTCATTTGCGGCACCCAGACGCTGCACCGCGAACTGGAACGCGCCATCGCCGATTATCTCGGCAAGGACGACGCCATCCTGTTCGCCGCCTGCTTCGATGCCAATGGCGCGCTGTTCGAGCCGCTGCTCGGCGCCGAGGACGCGATCATCTCCGACAGCCTCAACCACGCCTCGATCATCGACGGCGTACGTCTCTCCAAGGCCAAGCGCTTCCGCTACGCCCAGGGCGACATGAACGACCTCGAGGCCCAGCTCAAGCAGGCCGATGCCGACGGCGCCCGCTTCAAGATGGTCGTCACCGACGGCGTGTTCTCGATGGACGGCCACATCGCCAAGCTCAAGGAGATCTGCGATCTGGCCGAGCGCTACGGCGCCCTCGTCGCCGTCGACGACTGCCATGCCACCGGCCATATCGGCGAAGAGGGCCGCGGCACGCCGGCGCTGACCGGCGTCGGCAACCGCGTCGACATCGTCACCGGCACGCTGGGCAAGACGCTTGGCGGCGCCATGGGCGGCTTTATCGCCGCGTCGCAGCCGATCATCGACCTCTTGCGCCAGCGCGCCCGCCCCTACCTGTTCTCCAACTCGCTCGCGCCAGCGGTTGCCGCCGGCTCGCTCAAGGCCATCGAGATCGCGCGCGGCGCCAATGACCTCCGTGCAAAACTCAGCCGCCACACGACCCGCTTCCGCGAGGGCCTGACCCAGGCAGGCTTCACGCTGCTGCCGGGCGAGACGCCGATCATCCCGGTCATGCTGGGCGACGCGGTTCTGGCACAGCGCATGGCCAAGGCGCTCGACGAGCGCGGCGTCTATGTCGCCGGCTTCTTCTATCCCGTCGTGCCGCAGGGCAAGGCGCGCATCCGCACCCAGATGTCGGCTGCCCTCGCCGACCAGGACATCACCTTCGCCATCGACGCCTTCGCCGACGCCGGCAAGTCGCTCGGCATCATCTGAGCTTCTGGAGTTTTCCCATGCGCGCACTGGTCAAGGCCAAGGCTGAACCCGGCATCTGGATGGAAGACCGGCCCGTGCCGGAGGTCGGCCCCAACGACGTGCTGATCAAGGTCAACAAGACCGGCATCTGCGGCACCGACATCCACATCTACAAGTGGGACGAATGGGCGGCCAGGACCGTGCCTGTGCCGATGATCACCGGTCATGAATATGCCGGCGAGATCGTCGAACTCGGCTCCCATGTGCGCGGCTTCACGGTCGGTCAGCGCGTCTCCGGCGAGGGCCACGTCATCGGCATGCGCAGCCGCGCCAGCCGCGCCGGCCGCTTCCACCTCGACCCCGAAACCCAGGGCATCGGCGTCAATCTGCCCGGCGCCTTCGCCGAATATGTGCGCATCCCCGCCTTCAACGTGGTGCCGCTGCCCGATTCGATCGACGACGAACTCGGCGCCATCCTCGACCCGCTTGGGAACGCCGTGCACACGGCGCTCTCGTTCGACGTCGCCGGCGAGGACGTGCTGATCACCGGTGCCGGGCCCATCGGCATCATGGGTGCGGCGGTCGCCCGCCATTGCGGTGCGCGCCATGTCGTCATAACCGACGTCAACCCGAAGCGCCTCGAACTCGCCACCCAGGTGGCGGACGTGACCCCGGTCAACGTCGCCGAGGAAGATTTGCGCGACGCCATGGCCCGCCTGCGCATGCGCGAAGGCTTCGACGTCGGCTTCGAGATGAGCGGCTCGCCCGCCGCCTTCGACCAGCTGATCGAGCACACGCTGATGGGCGGCCGCATCGCGTTGCTCGGCGTGCCGGCCAAGCCCTTCCCCATCGACCTCGCCAAGATCGTGTTCAAGATGATCACGCTGAAGGGCATCTATGGCCGCGAGATGTTCGAGACCTGGCACAAGATGCTGGCCATGCTGGAAAGCGGCCTCGACATCCGCAAGGTCATCACCAGCCGCATGAAGGCCGACGACTACCAGGCCGCCTTCCACAACGCCGCCAATGGCGAGGCCGGCAAGATCGTGCTGGAGTGGTAGGGTCTCACACCTGCTGAAGACGAAAAAGGCCGCGCCCAGTGCGCGGCTTTTTCTTATGCGGCGTCGAGTTTCACGAAGGCCCCTCTCCGCCTCGCTTCGCTCGGCACCTCTCCCCTCGCTTCGCGTGGGCGAGGAACCCAAGTCCTGAAATAAATCGCTCCCCAAAAGGCGACGGCGTCGTCCAGCTTGGGTTCCTCGCCCCCTTGGGGGAGAGGTGGCCCGAAGGGTCGGAGAGGGGGATGACAAGTCAACGATTGGGCAACAGAAAACCCGCGGAAGCTGTCTTCCGCGGGTTTCTCGTTCGGACAATTGGAATGCCTCAAGCCGCCTTTTTCAGCGGCAGGCCGAGTTCTTCGCAGATGCCACGGACATGGGCGGCGCTGTCCTTGATGTAGGCGACCGTCTCGTCATAGTGGTAGTTCTTCACCGCCCAGGCGGCGAAGCTTTCGCGGTCCATGACCTCGCCGCTGGCGATGCGGGCGGCGTAGTCCTGCACCATCTTCATGAAGTCGGCATATTCCTCGACGCCGAGGTCGGGATGGCCGTCGAGCCATTTCGGGTCGGCAATCTCGATGATCATCTTCGGCGGGTTGCGCGGCCGGTCCGAGAACGACTCGTAGTTCTCGATCGACAGGTTGAGATCGGGGTTGGCCGCGGCCAGGATGGGCATGATGGCGCGGAAGTCGACCACGCCGCCGCCGCAGGGACGCATCTGGAAATCGAGCACCTCGCCGTCATAGGCGATCAGCGCGTCCTTGATGTGGGTCTGGCGGACATAGGGCGCGACGCGTTTCGCCGCCCAGACCGGATGCTCGGCGCGCTGCAAGACGTTCGCCGTGTCGAAGACGATGCCGGTCGTATCCGGCCCAACCTCCTCGACCAGCCGCACCAGCTCGAAGGAGGTGATCTCCTCGTGGGTCTCGAGGTTCATGTGGATGCCGAGGTCGCGGGCGATCGGCGCGAGCTTCTTGAGGAAGCGCGCGGTGGCCTCGAGCTGTTCGGGCCAGGTTACGTCGGTGCGGAAGCGGTCATAGGCGAAGCGGCCGGTATAAGCCGGCTTGTAGTTGGCGGTCGCCACCCACAGCTCGCGGCAGTCGATGGCGGCGCAGGCCTCCATCATGCGGCGGAAGCCGAGCACGATGTCGCCGTCGCCGATCAGACGGAGTTCGGGCCCTTCCGGGGTGGCATAGGGATTGACCTTGCCGAGGCCGGTTTCGAGATACATGCCGAGCCCGTCGGCGCGCTGCCTGATCTCGCGGAGGTAACCGGCGTCGAGCGTCGGGCTCATGTCGAGCACGGTGCGGAAGAACAGGCCCTCCATGCCCAATTCCTTGCCATGATCGAAGCTGGCCACCGGGCCGCGCTTGGCGGCTTCGGGAATCTTGCGGCCGTCGACACCGATACGCATCGGCAGTCTCCCTATTCTTTATGTCAGTTGGCAGGTTCGAGATGGCGCGCCGCACGACGGGCGCGGCCGACGACGGGGTCGGGCACGGGTACGGCGGCCAGCAGCGACTGCGTGTATTCCTGCCGCGGGTTGCCGAATATCTCCTCACGCGTGCCCTGCTCGACCACCCTGCCCTTGTGCAGCACGACGATCCGCTCGCAGAGATGGCGGACGACGGCAAGGTCGTGCGCCACGAAGACGATGGCGAGGTTGAGCTTCTTCTGCATGTCCTGCAGCAGGTTGATGACCTGCGCCTGCACCGACACGTCGAGGGCTGCCACCGGTTCGTCACAGACGAGGATGCGCGGGCGGATGACGAGCGCACGGGCAATGGCGATGCGCTGGCGCTGGCCGCCGGAGAAGGAGCGCGTGTAGCGGTCCATGTCGTTGGGGTTGAGGCCGACCATCTCCATCATCTCGGCGACGCGGGCTCGCCGTGCCGCCGCCGTGGCCTCGAGCTTGTGGATCAGCAGGCCCTCGCCGATCAGCTCCTGCACCGTCATGCGCGGGTTGAGGCTGCCATAGGGGTCCTGGAACACCATCTGCACCTCGCGGCGGAAGCGCCTGAGGTCCTCGCCCTTGGCGTGGACCACGTCGATGCCGTCGTAGCTGATCGCGCCCACTTCCGGTTTGATCAGCGCCAGCATGCATTTGGCGATCGTCGACTTGCCCGACCCGGATTCGCCGACAAGGCCGATGGCCTCGCCTGCGGCGATGTCGATCGAGACATCGTGCAGCACCTTGGCCGGCGGATTGGGGAAGGCGTGATAGGACTTGCTGATGTTGTCGACGGACATGAGCATGGTCAGTCACCCTTCCCGTCATGCAAATGGCAGGCGACTCGCGTCCGGCCGATCGGCAGCAGCGCCGGCAGCTCCCGGTCGCAGCGGTCGAAGCGCTGGTCGCAGCGCGGGTGGAACGGGCAGCCGCTTGGCCGGGCCAAAGGCGGCGGCGGCGCGCCGGGGATGGCGTAGAGCGTCGCAAGATCCTGGTCGATGCGCGGCACCGCCTTGATCAGGCCCTGCGTGTAGGGATGGCTCGGCCTGGCGAAGACGCTGCCGACCTCGCCGTCCTCGACGATACGGCCGGAATACATGACCATCACACGCTCGGCGAAGCCGGCAACCACGCCGAGGTCGTGGGTGATGAACAGCACCGCAAGGCCGCGCCGCGTCGAGACATCGTCGAGCAGGTCGAGCACCTGGTCCTGGACGCGCACGTCGAGCGCCGTCGTCGGCTCGTCGGCGATCAAAAGGCGCGGCTCGCCCACCAGCGCCATGGCCAGCACGACACGCTGGCGCATGCCGCCGGAGAATTCGTGCGGGTAGGAATCGAGCCGTTCGGCGGCACGATCGACGCCGAGCTCGTCGAGCACCGACAGCGCCCGCTTGCGCGCCTCGACCTTGCCGATGCCGCGGATGCGCAGTGTCTCGGCGACCTGATCGCCGATGGTCATCAGCGGGTCGAGGAAGCTCATCGGATCCTGGAAGACCATGGCGATGGAGCTGCCGCGCAGCTTGCCCATGTCGCGGTCGGAGAGCTTGAGCAGGTCGGTGCCGTCGAAGTCGACGCGGCCGGACAGCTTGGCCAGGCGGTCGAGCCGCATCAGCGCGCGTGCCGTCAGCGATTTGCCCGAGCCGGACTCGCCGACCAACGCCACGCGCTCGCCGACGCCGACGATGAAATCGACACCGTCGACGATGCGGACGCTCGCGCCGCTGCGGCCCAGCGGCATATCGACCGTCAGCTTGTCGACGGTGACGAGAGGAGGACGAACGGGGGTGAGGGTTGACTGATCGGGCATGGGGTGCGCGGTCCTCATCTCAGTTGCCCCTGAGCGACGGGTCGCGGCGGACCTGGATGATGTCGCCGAGCAGGCCGAAGGCGATCGAGGTGATGGCGACGGCGGCACCGGGGGCGACGACGGTCCACCATGCGGTCGAGACATAGCCGCGTGCGGCAGCGATGGTGGCGCCCCACTCGGCGCTCGGCGGCTGGGCGCCGACGCCGATGAAGGAGAGGCTCGCCAGAACCAGAACCGTTGTGCCGATGTCGCCGGCCCATTTGACGATAAGCACGTCGAGCGAATTGGGCAGCACGTGCTTGGTCATCAGCCGCCATTTCGACACGCCGAGCACCTGGGCGCCGGCGACGAAGGGCTGTTCCATTGTCTGGCGCATGATGCCGCGCAGCATGCGGGCGGTGATCGGCCAGCCGGTGATGGCCATGGCGATGACCGCCGAGCGCAGGCTGGCGCCCATGGCGGCGGCAAAGCCGAGCGCCACGATCATGCCGGGCAGCGCCAGGCCTATGTCGGTGATGCGCATCAGTCCCTCGTCGAGCCAGCGCGGGCCGGCTGCGGCAACGGTGGCGATGGTGACGCCGATCAGCGAATAGAGCGTCACCACCAAGAATGCCGACAGCAGCGTCGTCTGGGCGCCGACGATGAGACGCCAGAACACATCACGGCCCTGGTCGTCTGTGCCGAACCAGTTGGCGGCACTCGGCGGCATCAGCGAGTTGGCGATGTCGGAGTTGTAGACGCTGTCGGGCGCGAAGAACGGGCCGACGATGGCGATGGCCAGCAGTGCGACGACCAGCGCGAACACGAAGGCCTCGAACGGCGTGAAGCCTTCCTTGCGACGCGCGGTTGCCGGCTGGACGATGGCGGGGGCGGTCATTGGCTTTGGCTCCCCAGTTGAGCGGCGCGGATGCGCGGGTCGACCAGAAGCTGGAGGATGTCGACGATCAGATTGACGAGACAGACGACGGTGCCGATGAACATCACCGAGCCCAGCACCGCGAACGCGTCCTTCTGCGCCACCGCATTGAACATGTAGGCACCGATGCCCTGGCGGGCGAAGACGGTTTCGACCAGCACAGCCGAACCGATCATGGCGCCGGCTTGGGTGCCCGACAGCGTCAGCACCGGATTCAGGCTGTTGGGCAGCGCGTGGCGCACCAGCATGTGGCGGGCCGTCGCCCCCTTGGCGCGCACGGCCATGATGAAATCGGAGCGCAGCACGCCGAGCAACGCCGCCCGCAGCGTGCGGAAAATCTGGGTGGCGAACAGCGCCGCCAGCACCGCCGCCGGCAGGATGATGTGGTGGAGCGCGTCGAAGAAACCGGCGAGATTGCCGGCGATCAACGCGTCAAGCGTCGGTGCGCCCGATATCACGGGCGAGTTCATGCCATAGCCCTGCTGGCCCGAGATCGGCACCACACGCCAGACGCTGCCCAGCACATATTGCAGCACCAGCGCCAGCCAGAAGGCGGGCATGCCGCCGAGCATGACGGCGGTGATACGGCTCGTCGTGTCGAAGATGCCACCCTGGCGATAGGCCGCGACGATGCCGGTCGGGATCGCAACTGCGAGATTGAGCAGCATGGCGATGAAGACGAGTTCCAGCGTGCTCGGCAGAACCTTTTCAAGGTCCGCCAGAACCGGCTGGAGCGTGACGATGGAGGTGCCCAGGTCGCCGCGCAGGAGGCGACCCAGGAAGCTGAGATATTGCATGATGACCGGGGCATCGAGCCCCAGCCGTTCACGCACCGCCTCGATCTGGGCGGCGGAGGCGTCCGCGCCAGCGGCCATCTGGGCTTCGTCGCCGGGCATGAGCTTGATCATCAGGAAGACCAGCGACGCCAGTCCCCAAAGGGTCAGCAGGGTCAGGCCCAGGCGTCGGCCCAGGAACCACGAGTAGGCGCGGAACGCGAGCATTGTCGGCCTCGCTTACGGCTTGGCGAGACGGAAGTCCGCCGGCTCGGCGGGTGTTGCCAGCATGCTGGCCTTGAGGTCGGCGAGCGTGCCGACACGATAGGCCGCCGGCTTGTAGACACCATACATGTCGACCATCACGGAGTCATTGTCGAGAATGGTCTGGACCTGCTTGTAGAGGTCGCAACGCTTGGCGTCGTCGGCGGTGGCGAGCGCTTCGTCGAGCAGCTTGTCGACTTCCGGATTGGCGTAGCCGGTGCGGTTGGTGCCGATGGCGTCGGACTTGTAGCCCTTGACCAGCATGATGCCGGCATCAGGGAACTGGGCGAAGTCTTCCAGCAGCATCATCTGCGGGATCGAGTTCGGGTCCTTCAGGCTCGCGAGATAGTTCGGGAAGGCGATGGGCTCAAGCTCGAGTTCGACGCCGATCTCACGCAGGTTGGACTGGAACAGCGTCGCTTCCTGCTTCTGCAACTCGAACACCGGCTGGAAATTCATCTTGAGCTTCAGGTTGGCAGCACCTGCCTCGGCGAGCAACGCCTTGGCGGCGTCGAGGTCGCGCTTCACCTCGGGCAGGTCCGGACGGCAGTCGAGACGCGCCGGCAGCGGGCCGTTGGCGATCTTGCCGTTGCCGCCGCGGATGCCGCGCAGGCCACCGGCATAGTCGTAGACCATGCGCAGAGCCTTGCGCACCTTGGGATCGGCGGTCGGGCCGACCTTGGTATTGAACAGCACCTCGGTCTGATAGCTGGTGTTGATCGGCACGACCTTCAGCGCCGGGTCGGTGGCCATGGCAGCCGCATCGCGATCAGCGAAGCCGAAGGCGACGTCGATGTTGCCGGCGCGAAGCTCGTCGCGGCGCGTCGAGCTTTCGTCGATGCGGCGGAAGACGATGGATTCGGGACGGCCAGCCTCGGCGGCCCAGTAACCCGGGTACAGGTCGATCACCACGGCCTGCGACTGGTCGCCCATCACATAGGGACCCGAGCCTGCGTCATGCGCCTGCAGCCAGCCCTGGCCGTCATCGGCGCCCTTGTTGGCTTCGACCAGCGCCGAATTGATGATGTAGACCTTGCTCAGCGACGGCAGGAACAGCGTGTTGGGCTTTGAGAGATTGATGGTCAGGTGCGTGTCGTCGGTGACCGTGGTCGATTCGTAGCCACCGATCAGCGAGGCGACGCCGGTGCCAAGGCGCTTCAGGCGGTCGAGCGTGTAGGCGACGTCCTTGGCGGTCAGCGTCGAGCCGTCGTGGAACTTCACGTCGGGGCGCAGGGTGAAGGTGATCGACTTGGCGTCAGCGCCATAGGCGTATTCCGTCGCCAGGGATCCGACGAGCTTGGTCTCGTCATACGTCACCAGCGTATCGTAGACGGCGCTGATGATGGTGTTGGTCTGGTTGTAATCGGCGCGCAGCGGGTCGAGCGTGTTGATCTGGCCGCCGAGGCCCACGATGATCGTGTGCTCGCGATCGGCCGCCATTGCGGCTGATCCGCCGAAACCGATAGCCACGGCGATCGCTGCGCCTCCAACAGTCGCGAGGAATTGCCGCCGCCCATGCGACAGCGTGGAAAAGGCGGACAGGAACGAATGCATGTTTGTCTCTCCCGTTGGCTGAACTGACACTGCCTTTTTGGCAAAGGCTCTCCCTGACACTTTTGTATCCGATTTATGCTTCAGTGGATACATAAATATTGTCGTGCGGATGCAAAATGGTTCCCGCGCCGGACGTTTGCCGAATTTCTGTTCAAACTCAATGTGTTAATATGACTATACTTATTCCAGCACTAGGTGAACGACTGATCGAGCCCTCCCTCTGGCCGCTTGCATGCGATCAAATCATGCGCTTCTGGATACCCCAATCCGGAAATCATACATCTGCCTACCGTCGCATACATGAAACGAACGAACGACAAATTTGGATACAAACTTTACAGAGGATATGATACAATGATAAAGACCTAACTACACCAGGGGTTAGCCCAGGAGGCCGTCCCCAAGCCGCTGGTGCAGCTGCCGTTTCATTGCTCTTCGAGGGAATCGATGCGTCGCCTACTCGTCATCAATCCGAACACGTCGATCAGCGTCAGCAACACGATCGACACGCTCGTGCGCGCCGAGACAGCAGGCGTGGCCGATGTCCGGACCGTGACCGCCAACTTCGGCTTCGGCTACATCTCCACGCGCGTGGCGGTGTCGATTGCCGCGCATGCGGTGCTGGACGCCGCTGCGAGGGCGATCGCCGAGGGTGCTGCGCCCGACGCGATCCTGCTCGCCTGCTTCGGCGATCCGGGTCGGGAAGCGCTGGCCGAGATGACGAGGCTTCCGGTCGTCGGGTTTGCCGAAGCGGGACTGCTCGCTGCTGCCGATCTGCCGGGAACATCCCTCGTCGCCACCAACGGCACAGTCTGGTGCGAGATGCTTTGCGAACTGGTGCTGAAGCTCGGCATCGGCGGCAGAATCGCCGGCATCCGTTCAATCGAGGACGTGGCGGACGAGCCAACAGCCGTTGCCGCGTTTCTGGCGGGCGAAGCAGAGGCGCTTGGCGCCGAACGCATCGTTCTGGGCGGCGCAGGCCTGATTCCTTCGCTGCCGGAGGTGACCGAGCTGTCGCCGGTGCCGGTTCTCGACCCGCATCGCATCGCCATCGGCAAGGCGCTGCGACTGGCCAGCCTGCCGCGCCCGACAACTGTCGGGGTTCCGGCCGTCGGCGAGACCTCCGGCCTGTCGCCGCACCTCGCAGAGCTGTTGGGCGGTTCGCCCAACCCGGTTCGACGCCTGGCCGGGGGCCGGTGACCGGCAGCGATGCGAACACACATGGCGCCGGACCGCATCATTTTAGAATCGTATTCAAAATGCCTGTAGATTGAGCGCGATAGTTTTCTCTATTGTATCCGTCAACTTATGCTAAAGTGCCGCCAGCGCAGCTTGGTGGCCGCACGCCGCAACCGTCCTGGCGGATTGCAGGTTCTGACGGCCGACGAACCGGGCTGCTGCAAGGGAGAGCAGCAGACGGCGTTTTCAGTCCGGCTAAAACATTACCGGGATTATGGCAAGAGCCAGCATTCTTCTTGTCTTCAGCCCCCAGCCGATGCATCTGAGACGTGGCATTCTTGCGTGCTGCCCGTGTAACATTGTCTGGTGTTGGAATGGCAAAAGCTGCGAATACTGATTTCGACGATAAAGCCGGCTCTAAGATCGACTCGATCTACCAGGCGCTGTTCAGGGCAATCTTGGCGCGCGAGTTGATGCCGGGGACGAAGCTCAGCGAAGAATCGATCGGGTCGCTGTTTTCGGTGAGCCGCACCATCGTGCGCGCCGCGCTCAACCGGTTGCACTCCGAATCGCTCGTCGAGTTCCGGCAGAACCGCGGCGCGTTCGTCGCCAGCACGACGCCGGACGAGGCGCGGCAGGTATTCGAGGCGCGCAACGCCATCGAACGCGAGATCTTCTCCAAGCTCGCCGCCATCATCACCGACAAGCAGATCGCCATGCTGGAAGAGCACCTCGAAAGGGAGCATAGCATAAGCCATTCCGGCGACCACACCGCCGCTATCGTTGCGTCGGGCGAGTTCCACCTGCTCGCCGCGCACATGGCCGGCAACGAGGTGCTGGCCGGCTTCCTCAAGTCGCTGATCTCGCGTACGTCGCTCATCCTCGCGCAGCACAGCACGCACCAGGAGACCGACTGCAGCGTCGACGAGCATGTCGCTATCCTGCAGGCGTTGCGCGCGCGCGACCCGCAGGCGAGCGCCGCTGCGATCATCGATCACCTGCGGCAGGTATTCGAACAGGCCAATATCGGCCAGACCAAGCGCACCAAGCGCAATCTCAGCGAAATCCTGGCGCGCTACGCCTGAGCTGAAGCGCTCATTCCGAGGGCGAGCCTCGAAGGAACATCAGCAATTCAGGCCGCGAAGCGGGCCACGACCTGAATCTCGGCCAGCAGTTCGACCTCGCCATAGGTGACGGCGAGTTCGGTCTGGCGATCGTTATGGATGCGCGCCTCCAGGGCGGCCAGGAGCTGCGCGGTCGTGTAGCTTCGCACCACGAAGATAGCGTCGAAGCCGAATTTTTCGACATAGGCGCCGAGCAGTTCCAGCAGCCTGCCTTTCTGATATTCCGTCATGGCGTCGAGGCTCGCCGCCTGGCTTTCATCGGCGACGACCTTCGCTGCCTCGATGCGCGGGTCGAGCGGCGTGTAGCCCTTGAGCACCTCGAATTTCTCGGTCTCGCTTGCTGCACGGAACTCCGCCCGCAGGATTTCGAACAGACCGCGAGACGTGTCCGCATCGCAATCGAGCCCCTTGTCGAAGGCGCGCCCGGCCAGCGTCGTTCCATTGCGGAAGCAATTGCTGAACGTCTCGAGGAATGCCTGCCTTTGCATCCGCGACGGCAGCGGCTGCGATGGGCTGTTGCTAGAGGGACTGACGGACACTCGGCTCTCCTGCGGGTGACAGGCGCGGTCGCCTACCGCGCAAGATGGGTGCTTGAAAGGTGTGCATGCCCAAACTGGGCTGAAATCGTTGCCTGAAATCGTCGTCGAGCATTCGGCGGAAAATGATCCTATCTGGGCCAGTTGGCGACGGCCCGCGGCAGCCGCGCGACAGGTGCAGCCTGGTCCCACGGCACGTCGTGCGTCCCGAATTTCGCGGCCATGGCCAAAACCGCCGCAAACTCCTCGAGAGCGACGGGCGGCTGCTGCTTCAGCCAATCCCGATCGAAGACCGGCATAGCGAACTGGCCGGCGTGCATCTCGAACCACACCGTGCGATCAGGCAGGATCGACCTGATCGTATCCCAGTCGACGAAACCTTCGCCGAGCGGCGCGAGGAAGCGGCGGACACCACCCTCCTGGAACCGCACGATCGCATCGTCGACATAGACCTGGCCGACATATGGCGCGACACGCCGTGCGGCGGCGACCGGATCCTCGAGGCGGCAAAGCACGTTGACCGGATCGAAGGCTATGCCGATCACGTCGGGGCCGACCCGCTCGACAAGTGCCACGATCTCGGCCGTCGCGATCTCCTCATGGGTCTTGAGCAGCAGCTTCGAGCCATTCCGGAGCAGGGCAGGCGCACAGCGCAAAAGCAGCTCGGCAACGCCGTCGAGCTGGGTCTGCCAGCTCACATCGGCCTCGAAGCGATCCTCAATCATGCCGATGATGAAGAACATGTCGTGGATGCCGATGCCGGCGGCGAGCGTCGCCAGACGCTCGATGCCCGCCTGCATGTCGCCGCCGCCGGCGTCGACGATCGACTGGCTGCGGGCGGGGAGCGCCGGGTTGACGATGCCGAGCATCGAAGAGATTTCCAGCCCAAGCTTGTCGGCCTCGGCCCGGACGGCCGTCATTTCGGCTGCATCGAGCGTCGGGCTGACGTCGAAGAGCGAGTTGAACAGCAGTCCCCGAAAGCCGAGTTCCGCCGCCTGGCGGAGCGCCTCGGTCGCGTTGAGCGCGCGGCCGTTCGGCAGGGAACTCTTGATGATGCCGATCATGCAGCGACCTCGTCGGACAAATTCGGGGGGCGTCACGCTCTGCGAGCGAGCTGCAGTCCCGCGGCTGACAGTTGCAGCGTATGGGTACTATCTTGTATCATAAAATCCTTGTCAATGGATACAATCTTTGCCATCAGCATCGACAGAACCGAGTTTGGAAGGAACCCCAGATGAGCAGGAATTATGAAAGCGTCGCCGGCCTGTCGGTCGACCCGGCGCTGCGCGCCTTCGTGGACAATGAAGTGCTGCCGAGCGCCCGCGTCGATCCGGCGGCCTTCTGGTTGGGCCTGGCGGAGATCGTTCGCGACCTGGCGCCGCGCCATCGCGAGCTGCTTGCCATTCGCGACGACCTGCAGGCAAAGATCGACGCCTGGCACCGCGAGCGGAAGGGCAAGCCGCACGACGCGAATGCCTACGAGCAGTTCCTGCGCGACATCGGCTATCTGGTGCCGGCACCGGCGGCGGACGCCTATCAGGTCGCCACCAAGAACGTCGACGCCGAGATCGGCACCGTTGCCGGTCCGCAACTGGTGGTGCCGCTGTCCAACGCCCGCTACGCGCTGAATGCGGCCAACGCGCGCTGGGGCTCGCTCTACGACGCGCTCTACGGCACCGACGCCGTTGCCGAGACCGACGGCGCCGAGAAGGGCGCGGCCTTCAACCCGGCCCGCGCCAAAAACGTCATCGCCCGTGCCCGCGCCTTCCTCGACCAGGCGATGCCGCTGGCCACGGGCAGCCATGCCGATGCCACCGGCTACATCGTCGAGCGCGGCAGGCTGCAGGTGACGCTGGCCGACGGCGTGAAGACCGGGCTCAGGTCGGCGGCCCAGTTCGCCGGCTTCACCGGCCCGCGCCACGAGCCGAAGAGCGTGCTGCTGGTCAACAACGGGCTGCATGTCGAACTGGTGGTCGACCGTGAGCATCAGGTCGGCCAGCTCGATGCCGCCGGCATCGCCGACATCGTCATCGAGGCGGCGATCTCGATCATCATGGACCTCGAGGACGCGGTGGCCGCCGTCGACGCCGAGGACAAGGTCATCGTCTACCGCAACTGGCAGCGCCTGATGGACGGCAGCCTGAGCTCGGAGTTCACCAAGGGCGGCAAGACCGTCAGCCGCAGGCTGGTCGGCGACCGCGTCTTCACCGCCCCCGGCGGCGGCACGCTCACGCTCAATGGCCGCTCGACCATGCTGGTGCGCAATGTCGGCCACCACATGTTCACCGACGCCGTGCTCGACGAAGCCGGCAACCCGGTGCCCGAGGCGATCCTGGACGCGGCCATCACCGTCGCCAGCGCCGCACAGGACATCCGCGGCGAGAATGCGGTGCGCAACAGCCGCACCGGCTCGGTCTACGTCGTGAAGCCCAAGATGCACGGCCCCGACGAGGTCGGCCTGTCGGACGCGCTGTTCAAGCGCATCGAGGAACTGCTCGGCCTGCCCAAATACACCATGAAGATCGGCGTCATGGACGAGGAGCGGCGCACCTCGGCCAACCTCGCCGCCTGCCTGTCGAAGGTGCGCGACCGCACCGTCTTCATCAACACCGGCTTCCTCGACCGCACCGGCGACGAGATCCACACCTCGATGGAAGCGGGCCCGATGCTGCGCAAGGGCGAGATGGCGGACACCGCCTGGCTCGCGGCCTATGAGGCCAACAACGTCGACGTCGGCATCGCCCGCAACCTTCCCGGCCGCGCCCAGATCGGCAAGGGCATGTGGACGGCACCCGACCAGATGGCTGAAATGGTCGAGCAGAAGGTCGCCCATCCCCGAGCCGGCGCCAGCACGGCCTGGGTGCCGACGCCGACGGCCGCCGTGCTGCATGCCATGCACTACCATCTGGTCGACGTGTCGGCGGTCCAGGACGAGCTGCGCGGCAGGGAGCAGGCGTCGCTCGCAGACCTCTTGACCATCCCGCTGGCGACCCGTGGCTACACGGCCGACGAGATCAAGGCCGAGCTCGAGAACAACCTTCAGGCTCTGCTCGGATATGTCGTGCGCTGGGTCGACCAGGGCGTCGGCGTGTCGACCGTGCCCGACCTCGACGACGTCCGGCTGATGGAGGACCGCGCCACGCTGCGCATCTCCTCCCAGCACGTCGCCAACTGGCTGCACCACGGCGTCGTCGGCGAGGCCGAGGTGCGCGAGACGATGAAGCGCATGGCCGTCGTGGTCGACCGGCAGAACGCCGAGACCGAAGGCTACAGGCCGCTGTCGCCCGGCTTCGACAGCCCGGCCTTCCAGGCAGCCGGGGACCTGGTGTTCATGGGCCGCATCCAGCCGAACGGCTATACCGAGCACGTGCTGCATGCCCGCCGCCGCGAGGCCAAGGCGCTGTCGGCCTGAGGCAGAGACGCGAGATCGAAAGGCCCCGCTCGTCGGGGCCTTTTCTCATTGTGCTGCGTTCGCCGGGTTGCGCCTCCCGCATCGCTGAGGGAATGTCGGCCGGAAGCAAACCGGCCGGAGGTGCGTCATGGGCACGGGCATCCATCACATCACGCTCATCACCCGCAAGGTGCAGGCCAATGTCGATTTCTATGTCGGCTTCCTCGGGCTCAGGCTGGTCAAGCAGACCGGCGGTTATGAGGACGCAACTCAGCTTCACCTGTTCTATGGCGATGGAGCTGCCAATCCCGGCACGCTGATCACCTTCCTCGTCTGGGAGGACGGCGCGCCGGGCCGTGTCGGCCATGGCCAACCGAGCGAGATCTCTCTCGCCATCGATCCCGCCAGCATCGGCTTCTGGCTGACGCGGGCACTGTCGCACCACGTCGATATTTCTGGGCCGAGCGAGGAGATGGGCGAGCCGACGCTGCGGCTGAAGGACCCCGACGGGGTGATCGTCAAGCTGGTCGGCGTGACCGGCTTCCCGGCGCCGGCGGACTGGGACGGCTCGACCGTTCCCCAGGAGCACGCCATCCGCCGCATCCGCGGCGCAACCATCATGACCGAGGTGCCGGAGTTGACCGAGAGCTTCGTCACCAGGCATTTCGGCTACCGGCCGGAGAAAAGCACCGAGTTCATCCGCCGGCTGGTCTCGGATTCCGGCGACATCATCGACGTCAGGGACGCCAAGGGCTTCTGGTCGAGCGCCCCGGGCACCGGCACCATCGACCACATCGCCTTCCGCGCCCGCGACACTGAACAGGTCGAGGCCGTGCATGCCGAGCTTGCCAAGGGCAATTCCTCGATCACCAACGTTCACGACCGCAAATATTTCTACTCGCTCTATGTGCGCGAGCCGGGAGGCACGCTGTTCGAGCTGGCGACCGACGCGCCGGGCATGGCGGTGGACGAGGCTCCGTCGGAACTCGGCACGCACCTGTTCGTGCCACCCGAACGCGCCGACAAGATCGACGAGCTGAGGACGATGCTGCCGCAATTCTCCTGGCCGGGCGAGGAGCGCGTCATCTATCGCGAGCTGCCCTTCGTCCACCGCTTCTACACGCCCGAAAATCCCGACGGCACGACGATCGTCTTGCTGCATGGTTCCGGCGGCAACGAGACGAGCCTGTTGCCCTTCGCCGCCAAGGCCGCGCCCAACGCCACGCTGCTTGCCCTGCGCGGCCGCGCCACCGAGGAGGGCACGCCGCGCTGGTTCCGCCGCTTCTCGGCCAACAGGTTCGACCAGGCGGATGTCAGGTCGGAGGCCGAGGCGCTTGCCGCCTTCGTCGAGGGCGCCGTCGAGGCTTACCGGCTCGACCCGCAAGAACTCGTGTTCCTCGGCCATTCCAACGGCGCCAACATGCTCGCCGCGACCATGCTGCTGCACCCGCATGTCATCCGCCGCGCCGCCCTGCTGCGGGCGGCGATGGTGCTGGAGTGGCCGCCGGCGGCCGACTTGTCGGATGCCGAGGTGCTGATGGTCACCGGCGATGTCGACGTGTTCAGCGGCTATGGCCCCGAACTCGCCAGCCTGCTGCGCGATGCCGGCGCCGAAGTCGACGCCCGCACCATTTCTTCCGGCCACGCCTTCGAGGACGCCGACATCGGGATCGTCAGGGAGTGGCTCGCGGCGAAAGGGATCTAGCCGCGCGCAATCCCCACGGAATTAGCCCAGCGGTTTGAGCTTGGCCTCGATCGCGGCGCGCTTGCCCTCCAGGAACGGCGGCAGCGACAGGCGTTCGCCGAGCGTCTCCATCGGCTCGTCGACAGCAAAGCCGGGACCGTCGGTGGCGATCTCGAACAAGACACCGGCGGGTTCGCGGAAATAGAGCGAGCGGAAGTAATAGCGCTCGACCTCGCCGCTCGACGGCAGGCGGAACTCCTGCAGCCGCGCCGTCCACTGGTGGATCTGCTCGACATCGGGGGTCCGGAAGGCGACGTGGTGAACGCCGCCGGCGCCCTGCATGGCCGGGTCGAGCTTCGGCTGCACCGCGACATGCAGTTCGGCCGCCGGCCCGCCCTCGCCCATCTCGAAGGCATGGACATGGCCCTCGCCGTCGGGCGAGGCGAAATCGCGCACCTGGCGCAGGTTCATCACCTTGGTCAGCACCAACTGGGTGTTGGCGAGGTCGGGCGCGCTGATGGTGATCGGCCCGAGGCCCCTGATCTGGTGTTCCGCCGGGATGGTGCTGGCGGACCATTCGTTGACTGGGCCCTTGCCGCCATCGTCGACGAGGCGCAGGCGCTGGCCCTCGGGATCGTCGAAATCGACCGACCGGTAGCCGCCGACCTCTCTGATCTCCGATGCCTCGATGCCCTTGTCGGCAAGATGGTCGCGCCACCACGACAGCGACGCCTCGCCGGCGACGCGCAGGCCAGTGCGGCAGATGCTGTGGGTGCCGCGGCGCTCGCGGCCCACCGGCCAGTCGAAGAAGGTCAGGTCCGAGCCCGGGCTTGCTTTGCCATCGGCATAAAACAGGTGATAGGCGCTGGTGTCGTCCTGGTTGACCGTCTTCTTGACCAGCCGCATGCCCAGAACCTGCGTGTAGAAGCGCAGGTTGCCGGGCGCGTCGGCGGTGATGGCGGTCAGATGGTGAATGCCCGTCAGTTGCAGCGTCATCAGAGCCTCCTGTTACCGGGAAGCCCTAGAGATAGCGCCTTTAGGCCGGGGCGGCCAACCTCAATATTGCTCGCGCGGCAGATGCACGACGAGGCCGTCGAGAGCGGCCGACATCTTGAGCTGGCAGGTCAGACGGCTGCGCTCGGTCGGGTTCATCAGGCACTCGATCATGCCCTGCTCGGAATCGTCAGGCGCCGGCAGCTTCCCGGTCCAGCTGTCGTCGACATAACAATGGCAGGTGCCGCAGGCACAGGAGCCGCCGCATTCGGCGAGGATCTGGTCGATGCCGTTGGCGACGGCCACCGACATGACGCTCTGGCCTTCATTGGCCGAAAGTTCGGTTGCCTGGCCGTCGGCATCGACGAAGGTTACGCGATACATGTGTTTCTCCTGGATCAGGCCGGCGTCAGCGTCAGGCGCAGCGCCCTGGGGCCGCGCACGGACAGGCCGGGCTTGTATTGGGGTTCGGCTTCGGCCAGCGAGACAGACTTCAGCCGCTTGATCAGCGTGGTGAAGATCACCTCCATGTCGAGGCGCGCCAGATGGTTGCCGAGGCAGAAATGGGCGCCGCCGCCGAAGGCGAGGTGACGGTTTGGGTTGCGGCCGACATCGAAGCTGCCCGCGCCTTCTCCGAAGGCGGCGGGGTCGCGGTTGGCGGCACCATAGAGCAGGCCGAACTTGGTACCGCGCGGAAACGCCTTGCCGCCAACCACGCAGTCGGATGTCGAATAGCGGTGGAAGAAGGGCAGCGGCGACTCGAAACGGAACATCTCCTGGATCGCCGTGTGGATCAGGCCGGGATCCTGTCGCAGCCGCTCCATCTGGTCGGGGAAACGCAGCAGCGCATGCATGCCCGAACCCAGCACGTCGATGGTCGAGCCGTGGCCGGCCATCAGGATCAGCATGCAGGTGGAGACCAACTCGTCCTCGTTGAGGTGACCGGCATCCTGCGCCGCGATCAGGCGGGTGATCAGGTCTTCCTGCGGGGCGGCACGGCGCTCCGCCATCAGCTTCTGCAGATAGTGGTAGAACTCGGTCGTCGCCTTTTCGGCCAGCGCCTTGCGCTCGTCGGTGCGGTTGATGTCGAAGAACTGCACGACCCTTTCCGACCAGCCGCGCAGCTGCGGGCAATCCTCGTCCGGCACGCCGAGCACGCGTCCGATGATGTGGCCCGGCACCTGGGCGGCGAGGTCCTCGACGAAATCGATCTCGCCCTTGTCGATCAGGCTTTCGACGAGCTTGTCGACGAAGCTCTGGATCATGCCGCGCTGGCGGGCGATGAAAGCTGGCGTGAACTCGCGGAATACCTGCTTGCGCAGCCGGTCGTGCACCTCGCCGTCGCTGTCTAGCATGGAGAACTGCACGAAGCGCTCGTGGTGCGGCATGTCGAGCCAGTTCTGCAGCCGCCTCTGCTCGTGCACCTCCTCGGCCGACATGAAGAAATCGGGCGAACGCACCATCGAGTTGTCGCGGGCGATTGCAGCGACGTCGTCGAAGCGGGCAACCAGCCACATGTCGAAATCGGGGAAGAACTGCGGCTCACCCATGTCGCGCAGCGCAGCATAGGCCGGATACGGGTTCTGGGCGAAGGCGGTCGACAGCGGCTCGAATGCCGTGCCGGGTTCGCTTGCCTTTGGGGTGGCGGTCGCCATCTGGTCGCTCCAACTGAAATGGACAGGCGCAGCAGTGCGGCCGCCTGCCCCAGGCTAGCGCCATCATCGCCGATATGAATGCACTTCAGTCGCGCCTTGATGGATAAAACTCGCATCATGATCGGCATGCCGCTACAACGTCGGCAACGACCTGTCCGCACGACCTGCGCAAAAATGACCGACAAGCATCGTAACGAGATCCTGTTCCACACGCCGGGGCGGCATGCGGAGGCCTATCCCTACAAGATCCTGGTTGCCGGGCGCACGCGCTTCACAGCCGAAGACGGGCTGGTGACGCGTCGCTTCCACCACCACACGCTGATCCTGACCATGTCGGGGCGCGGACTGATCGAGGTCGCGGGCCAGCGTTTCGCCGCCCAGGCCGGCAGCGTCGTCTGGCTCGACACTGCGATGCAGTATGCCCATGGCTGCCACCCCGACGCCGGCCACTGGCGCTATCTCTGGATGAGCATCGACGGCCACGGGCTCGACGCAGTGTTTGCCTTCCTGCGCGTCGGCCAGTCGCCGGTCTTTTCAGGATCGAGTTCAGCCGAGCCGCTGTTCGAGCAAGCGATCGACAGGCTCGCGCACCGAAGCCAGACTACCGATGCGCTGTCGAGCGCCGTGGTCGGTCAGCTGGTGGCGCTGCTGGTCGCCGAGCGCGGCGAGCAGGAGGAAGACCGTGGCGAGCGCATCCAGCGGCTGATGCGCACGCTCCGGGCCGACATCGCCCGCAACTGGCAGATCGAGGACATGGCCGAGATCTCCAGCCTCAGCGCCTCGCAGTTGCATCGCCAGTTCCGCCAGAAGACCGGCACGACGCCGATGGACTGGATGCGCCACGAGCGCATGAACTTCGCCAAGCGGCTGCTGACGGACTCCGACGCGAAGATTTCGGCCGTTGCAGCGAGCTCGGGTTATGCCGATCCCTATCATTTCAGCCGCGACTTCCGCCGCATATCGGGCCAGTCGCCGAGCGAATTTCGCGGCGCGCGGGGGCAGTAGAGCGCAGCGCGCCGCTGCCATGTCTGGACCATGCCGTGCCCGTCGACAGGCCCGGCCAATTCGGGCAGGTTGAGGCTGGATATCCAGAGCACGAGCGCAGCGACATGACATCAAGGCCAACCGTCTACGAGTTCAACGCGGCGATCGTGCGCGAGCCGTCGCGCTCCGTCGTCAACGGTCTGCGCGCCGACGACCGCGGCAACCCGACCTATGAGGGCGTGAAAGCGGAGCATGCGGCCTATATCGCGGCGATGCGGGCAGCAGGTGTCGAGGTAACGGTGCTGCCGGCGCTGGAGGCGTTTCCGGATTCGATCTTCGTCGAGGACCCGGCGCTCGTCTTCCCGGAAGGAGCGATCCTGCTCAGGCCGGGCGCGGAGACGCGCGTCAGGGAAACAGCCGAAATCGCGCCGACGCTGAAGGCGATGTTCGAAACCGTGCTCGACCTGCCTTCGCCCGGCTATGCCGACGGCGGCGACGTGTTGACGACGCCGAAAAGCGTGATGATCGGCCTGTCGGCGCGCACCGACCGTGCTGGCGCCGAGGGGCTGATATCAAGCCTCGAGCGGCTCGGCCGCAAGGGCGAGATCGTGCAGACGCCCGAAGGCGTGCTGCACTTCAAGACCGACTGCTCGCTGCTCGACGACGAGACGATGCTGACCACCGAAAGGCTGGGGCGCTCGGGCGTGTTCTCCGGCTTCCGCCAGGTGACGATCCCCGCCGGGGAGGAGCCGGCGGCCAACGCGCTGCGCGTCAACGGCGTGGTGATGGTGGGCTCGGACTATCCGCGCACGATCGAGATGCTCGACAAGCTGGGTTACAAGGTCGTGCCGCTCAAGACGACCGAGATCGGCAAGATCGACGCCGGCCTGTCCTGCATGTCGCTGCGCTGGCATCGCCACGCCGGCTGACCCCTTTCAAACGCTGACCTCGATGACGACCCGGCCGCGCACCTGGCCGGCAACGATGCGTTCGGCAAGGGCGGGCAGTTCGCTCATCGGGTGCACCTCGGTCATGGCCGCCAGCTTGTTCCGGTCGAGATGGGCAGCCAGCGTCTGCCAGGCCTTCTGGCGCCTGGCCAAGGGCGCGAAGACGGAATCCACGCCGATCAGCGCCACGCTGCGCAGGATATGCGGCATCACGGTGCCCGGCAGGTTGGCGCCGCCGGCCAGACCGCAGGCGGCGACCGCACCGCCATAGACCGTCTGCGCCAGCACGTTGGCGAGCGTGGTCGATCCGACCGAATCGACGGCGCCGCTCCAGCGCTCCTTCTGCAGCGGCCTCACCTCGCCGGCGAGTTCGGCGCGATCGACGAAGGACGCTGCGCCAAGCCCGCGCAGATAGTCATGCGTTTCGGCCCGCCCGGTCGAGGCGACGACATTGTAGCCTTTGGACGACAAGAGGCTGACGGCGGTGGAACCGACGCCGCCGGCGGCACCCGTCACCAGCACCTCGCCCTTGCCCGGCTGGATGGCACCCCAGGCCTCGAGCGCATCGACACAGAGAGCGGCGGTATAACCGGCGGTGCCGATGGCCATCGCCTGCTCCATGGTGAAAGCCTCGGGCAGAGGGATCAGCCATTCCGGCCTCAGCCGCTGGAAGCGGGCATAGGCGCCCCATTCGGTCTCGGACATGCCCCAGCCATTGGCAACGACGCGATCGCCAGGCCTCCAGGCAGGCGAACGGGATTCGACGACGGTGCCGGCAATATCGATGCCGGCGACCATAGGCAGGCGGCGGGCTATACGGCCCTTGCCGGAGATGGCGAGGCCATCCTTGTAGTTGAGGCTCGAATAGGCGACCTCTACCAGCACATCATGGTCGGGCAGGTCCGCCCTGGTGATCTCGCGGAAGCCGGCACGCGGCTTGCCGTCGACGTCCTCGATCATCATCGCGGTGAAGGTGTCGGTCATGAGGCTCTCCAGGGCTCGTCAGGTCAGCATAGCCCAACTGAGGACGGCCGGCTTGCCGTACTTCTGTCGCAGGAGGGTTGCCTGAGGAACTGGCCATCGTGCCCGTCCTTCGACCCGGCCATCGTGGCCGGGTCGTCCGTCGCCAGCAAGTGCCGGTCCGATTTTGGTTTGAGACCCCTGGCGAGTACGGCAGCCTGACCGGCTGCCGCCCCTCTAGATCTTCACCAGCATGGCGGTGGCGTACATGAAGCCGGCACCGGCGAGCAGGCCAGCCATGGCGCTGGGAGCCAGGAGCGCCCGAGATCCCTCGCCGCGATCTCTCGCAAGCATCGCTCCTACCTCCACGATGACCTGCAGGATCGCGCCGGCGCCGATGGCCAAGGCCAGCGCGGACCACTGCGGCGCATAGGCGAGGCTGCCGATCCACAGGCCGACGACCGCGGGCGCACCGGCGAGCAGGGTCAGCGCGGCGAAGGCCCACAGCGGCGGGCGCTGCTTGAGAATGGGCGCGGCGATGCCGATGCCTTCGGTGATGTTGTGCAATGTGAAGCCGAGCACCAGGAAGGTGCCCAGGCCCGCGGCGCCCGTGGCGAACGCCGCGCCGATCGCGAGCCCCTCGCCGAGATTGTGAAGCCCGATGCCGAGCGCGATGAAGGTGGCAAGCGCCAGTCCCCGTGGCGCTCCCTTCCAGCGACCGACCGCCAGCAGCAGGAGGAAGCTGGCGGTGGCAGCCAGTACGACCATGGTCGACCCCTGGAACAGCGCCGCCGCTTCGCCTGCAAGTTCGAGCGCGTCTGCAGAGGCGTCCACGAACAGGAATGCCAGCAGGCCGACGGTCAGGGAAAGCAGGAAGGTCATCCCGTCGCGTCCGACACCACGCAGAGCCGGGTAGAACATCAGTCCGATGGCGACAGGCAAGATCCCCACGAAGCCGCCCAACAGGACCTGCGAGGTCAGGCTCATGGTGTCCCGAGTCGGTGTCGGCACCGCCACGGGGATCTCATGCGCGAATGTCGCGCCGGTATTGGTGACGATATTGACCGCGTGCGCCTCCCCCAGAACCCAGGGGAAAGGCACGCTGATCCAGGCCGTATCTCCGCGCGCCAGGGGGCCGGAAGGCTCCTGGGTGAACTGCCAATAGGCGTCATCCACCTGGACCTGGGCTATTTTCATCGGCTCCGAACCGCCGGCGCGCACCAACACGCGGATGCCGTTGCCGTCGAGGATCGTGCGCTCAAAGGTGATCGCCTCGACCGGCGGCGCACCGTTGCGGAACGCCGACAGGGGGTCGGCCGCGATCAGCCAGGCGACCGCAAGCGCAAGGATGGCCAGCGGCACGGCGATCCAGAGCAGATAGGCGCGGCGCGGCGCCGTGGCGCCCGCATCGGGGGAAGAACTGGCAAGATTGGTCACGAAATGGCCTCCACGACATCGAACATGCCGACCCAGCCAAGTTCGGTGAACTCCGACTGGTGGGCATGGAACATGTAAAGGCCGGGTTCGTGCTCCTTGAAGCTGAACTCTAGGATGCCGCGCTCGGCCTGGCATTGGGTGATCAGGTCGACCGTCCGCAGTGTCGGCGTCAGCGTCGTGCCCTGGTTGTAGTAGTCGAAGAAATTGCCATGGAGATGGAACGAGTTGATGGGATCGAACTCCACCACGTTGATGAGATAGACGCGGATCGGTTTGTCCTTCACCACCCGGATCGGCTTTTTCGCGTAGGCGTGGGCGATCGTGTTGGCCGCGTAAACCTCGTTCTCGTTGTCGAAATTCGTGTCGAACGCGTTCATCACCATCACGAATTCCTGCCAGCCCGCGTTCTCCGGGCTGCCGAGCAGCCGCGAGCGCGCGGCCGCCTCGTAGTCGGGATGGCGGGCGGGGTCCGGGTCGATCACGAAGGCGCCGTACATGCCCTTGTGAATGTGCCGCTTCAGCGGCAGCGCGTGGCAGTGATAGAGATGGCAGCCGAACGGCTTGGCATCGAATTCGTAGACGAACTCCTCGCCCGGTCCGATCAGGCCGGCACCGGGCACGCCGTCCATGCGGGCGGCGTGAATGCCATGGAAATGGATGGAATGCGGGTGCGAACCGCCATTCTTGAAGACGATCCTCAGCCGCTCGCCTTCCGTCGCACGCAGCGCGGGGCCGGGTACCCGGCCATTGTAGGTCCAGGCCGGGAAGAAGATGCCGGGCGCGATCTCGATCTCCTTGTCCTCGGCCGTCAGCTCGAAGGTACGCAGCGTCCGCCCGTCGGGTAGCGTGGACACGGTGCCGGTCTCCCACTCCGAAAGCAGCAGCTCAGGGTCAAACCCGTTGCGCGCGTCGTCGACTTCGCCAACCGTGATCATCGCACCATGAGCGGCGTTGTGGGCCGGCGGCTCTGCTCCGCCGGGGGCCACTGCAACTCCATGACCGGCGTGTCCGGTTTCGCCGCGGGCGGCGCCCGCCGCGATCGCCGTGCCGCCGGCGGCAGCAAGCCCGCCCGCCAGGAGCAGCCGCCGATCGATCTTTTGCCGCAGCCACAATTTCGTTTCGCTCACGCCTCCACCTTTCTGCAATTGCAAACCATTCGCAATAAATAGCACAAGGTTCCAGCTTTGGCCACACCTCGAATCGCAAGCGACACCAACCGGCGGCCCGCCTCGCGAGGAACAGCGGGGCAGGTCCGAAAGCACACGTCCAGCTTGGCTCGCCGTTGATTACCTGCACGCCTGCGGCACACCCGCGCGGCGGGCGCCGCGGAGCGAGCAGCCGTGCCTTGAACCGCAGTGCGGGCTTGGCTGGCGGCGGTCCGCGCATGTGCATTCGGGAATGTGAGGAACGCCTCGCAGGTACCTGACGATACGCGCTGGGGGGGGGGCGGCGCCATCGGAGAACGGTCGAACCGCGGCCGGGAAGTTCACACCGAAAACGATTGCCCCAGGCTCTCCATCGCCACGACCTGGCCTGATCCCGCCATCGTCTGCATGGCCCGGCGGACACCCGGTATTGGAAACGCGCCCGCCGAGCAGGCGTAAGCGGTAAGGCATGCGCTCAGCGCGATAAGCTGGAGAAACGACGATACGGTGCTCATGGTCTTCGCCAGTCAAAAGCTATCCGCCTGAAGCGCGGACCGCCTCAGCGAAGCTACGGATTGTTGTGCCTGCGAATGTTCGGAAGCGGTCGTCCTGTCGACCCAAATCCGAGTATGCTATATTCATAGCATGAATTTCATTTTCATTCCAGTGAATTTTGAATCACAAAAGCGATTCTGTCAGCCGATAGCAAGGCCGGCGACCCGTTGGTCGGCGAATCGGTGGCCTGTCCGCAGCAACGCTTGCGATTCGGCGCATACCGTCGACATCGAAAAGATCGAGAAGCCGCCTTCTCGCGGCTTCATCGTCAGAATGGCGGAGATGACAGCAGATGCGAACACCCGCGGCCGGATCGGCATGGACATGTCCACGCCGATCCGGAGACGATCAAGCGGGCGGAAGAAGATTTGGTGGTGGAGGCAGTCTTCGGCGAACCGGTCTCGCGAATAATTTCCTGGTCTCAGGGAATTCTGCAGGGATTTCTGGTACTGAGCTGCCATTTTGACCCTTCCGAGTGCGCTCTAGCCACCACAGCCCGGACAAGGAACTGCAAATTCCCTGATCATTCGAAACAGGGAATTTGCTCTCAAGGCACCTGGCGTCTGCAGGGAACAGCCGTGCGGAAGGTCCGTCACATACGGCCTTTGGCAGCCTGAAAATATGTAAATCGTCCGCCCCATCGGTGAGCTGCGACAGGCTGGCTCTGTTACTCAGTTAATACGCTGGGATAAGAGGGGCGCGGAATCCTCCTCGCCCTGAGGAGAACGGGTGCTGGGCCATAGTGCCCGCACTTCGCTCCTCCATCTCAGGAGGTTGCCGACCATGATATCAGAGAAGTCCATTCGAGGCCTGGAGGTAGAATACCTTCAGACCTCATCGCTAACCCCCGATCCGAACAACGCCCGCAAGCACTCGCAGCGGCAAATCACGCGGCTCAAGGCGGTCATCGCTGAGTTTGGGTTCACGGTGCCGATCCTTGTCGATGAACGGCTTATCGTCATCGCCGGCCACGCAAGGCTGATGGCCGCCAAAGAGCTTCACCTCGAAACCGTTCCATGCATCAGGATCGAGGGTTTGTCAGAGGTCAACAAGATCGCGCTGGCGCTCGCCGACAACAAACTGTCGGACATGTCCGAGTTTGATCCGACGGCGCTCGCCAAACAGCTGGAAACGCTGTGCGCGCTCGATGTCGATTTCAAATTCGAGTTGACCGGGTTCGAGACGGCCGAGATCGACTTGTTGCTCAAGCAGCCCCAAGTCGGAACGGCCGATGCTGCGGACGACCTTCCCGACGACGAGGGCGCGCCGGTGGTGTCCAGACCCGGCGATCTGTGGCAGCTCGGCATCCACCGCGTCATCTGCGGGGATGCCCGGGATCCGTCCGTCTATTCCACATTGTTGGGCAAAGAGCGCGCCAATGCGGTGTTCTGCGACAGTCCCTACAATGTCGCCATAGACGGGCATGTCTCTGGGCTCGGCTAGGTAAAGCATCCCGAGTTTGCCATGGCCTCCGGCGAAATGTCGTCATCGGAGTTCACCGGGTTCCTGGGCCAGATCATGACCAATCTGTGTCAGTTCAGCACCGACGGGTCGCTTCATTATCACTGCATGGACTGGCGCCACGCCCGCGAGCTGCTGGAGGCGGCATCGGGCGTCTACAGCGAGTTCAAGGCCCTGTGCGTGTGGAACAAGACCAACGCCGGCATGGGCTCGCTCTACCGTTCCGAGCATGAACTGGTTCACGTCTACAAACATGGCACGGCGCCACACGTGAACAACGTGCAGCTCGGCCGCCATGGCCGCTACAGGACCAATGTCTGGGACTATCCCGGCGTCAACACGTTCAGGGCCGGTCGCATGGACGAACTGTCACTGCATCCCACCGTCAAGCCGGTGGCGCTCGTCGCCGACGCCATTCGCGATTGCACCAAACGTGGCGCGCTGGTCCTCGACCCGTTTGTCGGCTCTGCCTATTTGGCGCACATCCCAAAGGCCGTTGCCCTACCCAGCCTGCCGAAGCCAAACAAAGAGAGTTTCCGTGTGTATGTGCCGCGTGCCCAACGCCGGCGGATTCTGGCAACGCTGAGCTTCGAGACGCTTCAGCCATTCCGTCATGCACGCGTCTTTGCCGAAGAGATTGCAGCCGATCCCTCCCGTTTTGTGCTGCTCTTCAGGGACAGCATGATCGAAGAGTTAGACCCCATCCTGCGTCAGGCCGATCGGACGACATTGCTGTACTCGCTGTGGCCCGGTTATCTCGACCAACCAGGCAGCCGGTTGCGCGCATGGTGTGCGGACAACGGCATCCCCCTGTCGCAGTGCCACACCTCCGGCCATGCGGATCCGCACACCTTGAGCCGCCTTGCCCGATCACTCAACGCGCGTCACGTCATTCCGATTCATGCCGGCTCGCCTTTGGGCCAATTCCGCGCCATCCAGGCCGCTGCCATCTGCGGATCGACGCCGGCGATGTCCATCAGCTTGTCCGGATTGAGGATGCGGAGCCGCCGATAGTGAAACTCAGCGATCCGTTCCTTGCGGAGCGCGCTGAGCACACGGTTGACATGCACAAAGGTGAGTCCCGTAGCATCGCCGATCTGCTCCTGCGTCAGAGGCAGGCACATCTCCTCGATCCGGTTTCCCGGCCACTGCGCGCGAAACCGTATGAAGAGCTCCAGCAAAAGATGCGCCACCCGTTCGCGCGCCGACCGCCGGCCGATGCTGGTCAGATGACTGAAGGCCAGGCTGCAATCGCGGGCAAACAGCCGCGCCAGGCGAAGGCTTATTCCCGGGTCGTGGCGATTGTACGAAATCAGGGTGGAATACGGGATCACTGAAACGACGACGTCGGTCAGGGCCTGGACGCCGAAGGTCGACTGCTCGCCTTCGCAGGGCAGGATGCCGAGGACGGTGCCCGGCAGACCGAACTGCACGATCTGCCGTCGTCCATCCTCCAGCAGCGTGTAGAGCGCGACCCAGCCGTCCAGCAGATTGTAGATGGTGTGTCCGTCAAAGCCGATGCCGAACAGGTCGCGGCCCGCTTCGAACTTCCGGTCGCCCGTTCGAAACTGGGGGATCAGGCGATGCGTCTCCAGATCCGGGCGTACGACGGAAAGGGGCGCGGACGCCTCCGCCTTGCTTTCGCTGTTGGCGGTTCTCGGGAGCAGATTGGTCTGGCCCGCGACGGCCTTCTTGGGATCGCCCGGCCCAGCACTTGTGAGTGCACGAATGTTCGGCTCGCTCCATCCGTGCGCGACGTGATCCCAATCGCTGCGGAACGATCGGACATCCGGAGATCTCAATACTTGATTCAAGCTCATAGTACACCTCCCGGGCCCAGGCCCGTTTCGGCGGCTGCTCCACAGCCAAGGATGAGGATGCTTGGTTCCGACCGCTCGCGTTCGAGACGATCGGTTCGACCGCGCGGTCCATCGGCGGCGGCACCTATGCAATGCAGCGATGCGCGGCCTGTGTCCGACGGCCTAGATGGAGCGGCTTCGAGGTACCGGTGGATCGCGGCCGAGGATGTGGGAGCGCAGGCAATCGTTGCGCATGGAGGTCACGCGGGACGAATTCGACCGCAATTGCGGTCCGTCCCATCGATCGTTGAAATAGGATGCCTGGCAGGGGGCATGCATGACCATGCAGCACGCCCGCTCGGAAGCACAACGGGTCTCGTCGCCTGCCGGCGCCATGGCCAGCGCTAGGACGACCGCAGGCCCATTGGACATCTCGTCCAGATGGTTGCCGCTGGCCGACGCCGGCTCCGTTGATAGCAACGTCGCCGCGTACAAGAACAAAAGAGCCAGAAGCCGAAGCATTCGCTCACGCCCACCGCAGTATTCGCCCGTCTTGTCGACACCGAACGCGTCAGAATCAACCTGGTGCACGCGCCCGTCGTGTGAACCTCACCATCGCAATCAACGACAAGTCGACCTTCGCCGCATTGATCCTGATCAAACGCGCGACGCGGGCAGAAATGCCGCGCGAACGGATCGCCCGGTGGCGGCCACAGGCCGCCTTGCTATTTGATTGATTGAGGTTAAAGCCCGACACGGAGTTCGCTGCTCCAATGGCATTTGGATTCCATTCATCCGGGTCAGACATGGCATCCTCGATTTCACCCCCGCGGCAGCCGCCGCCCATAGCCATCCTTGTCGTGGTGAGCGGCAATCTGGTGATGCTGAGCCCGTTCTTTGCGAAGAGCGACGGCCTGCTGGTGCTGGATCTGGCCGCGGCGACCCGGTCGTTTCAGCCCAACACCCAACGTACCGGACAAGCGACATGCGACCTGGTGCTGCGCAGCGGGGTCAACAGGTTCATCTGCGGCTTCGTCGCGGCGCCGGAAAGAGACAGGCTCCTGGACGCCGGCCTGGACGTGCGCATAGGCTCCTGCTCATGCCCGGTCGTCGACCTCGCGCGCGACTTCGACGGGCTCCCCACGGCTTGAGGGGCGCTTGTCGGGCCGCCCCTGCCCGCTCGCCATGCCGTCGCAGCATCCACCAAAGGACTTTAACCGAGATCAAGGAATCGGCGCCCAGCCCGGCGCATTGTGCGTCTATGACTTCCGAGCGTGCGCGCTCCTGCCTGGGGACTGACCATGGAAACGAGATCACCGGACCAACATCAAGGCGAGAAGCCACGGCAATTTTCGCTCACTGCCAAAATAGCATTCGCCGGCCTGCTCGCCGCTGCGGGTGTCTATGTCGTGGCCGACCGGGCGAATCTCCTCGCATGGCTGCCGTTCCTGGTCATCCTCGCCTGCCCGCTGCTGCACATGTTCATGCATCGCGGCCATGGCAAGCATGGGAGCCAGCCACGGCAACCATCGTCTCCAGCGGACAGGGAAGCATCCCACACGCATTGAGGGGGAAGGCCGCTTCGAGGGGCCTCGACGACGGTACCGACCGGCAGACGCGACCAGCGCCGCCCTTCTCGAGCATCGCCGGGTCGCGCCTGTCGGATCTCCATAGTTTGCTTGCGGGCCGATCTGATCAGCGCAGATGTTCGTCCGTAAAATCGAGGCGTACGGGCTTGTCCCGACCCGGGACGCTCACCTCGACAGCGATCTGGTAGCGGTCGGCGCCAGCGAAATCGACGAAGCCGCCATAGGTCACCGTCCCTGCAATCGCCATCGGTTCAAACGAGACCCGCTTGCGGCCGACATGGCCCAGGCCAGAGATCGTGGCCGCCACGGTCGCGTTCTCGACGCGGTCCCCGCTCTTGGCGTCGAACACAGCGACCACGACATGCCGCACATGAGCGCCTGCGGGCGCCCCGCCATGCATGTCGGCTTCGGGATGCCCCGCCGGGTGCCCCTTGACCACCGCTGCGGGGATGATGCCCAGGTATACGGCCAGTCCGTCGGCAGTCTGGTAGCCATCGGCGGCCCCTGCCCCACCCACCGACAGCACCAGGCCGATCGCGGCTCCGGCGAGCGCTAAGATCGCGCCACGCCGTGTAAATGCGGATTGCGCACCCATACTGGTCAAAACCTCTGGTTCATTGGCTTTGGATGTGTTCTCGAGGGCAGGCGCGAGCGGTACTCGCGCCTGCCCAACCCGACGGTCAGGCCGCGTAGGCGAAGGTCGTCATCATGCCCGTAGCCATGTGGTAGAGATGGTGGCAGTGGAACGCCCATTGACCGGGATTGTCCGCATCGACCGCGATCGTCACCGAGCGGCCGGGAGGCAACAGGACCGTATCGCGTATCGCGCCGGAGAAACGCGCCCCGTCGATGGCGACGACCTGGAAATGATGCCCGTGCAGATGCATCGGATGGGCCATCATCGACTTGTTCGCCATGGTGACCTCCACCCGCTCTCCGGGCGCGACCGTGATTGCGGGGTCCGCTACGAGGCTCCATTGGTATGGCGTCATCGAACCGCCCAGGGCCAGGTCGAAACGCCGGTCGGCGGTACGCTCGGCCAGCGGCGAAACTGCGCGGAGCCGGGCCTCCAGATCGAGGTCCAGGACAGGCCCGGCCTGATCGCCGGCAGGAGACAGTTTCGCGACCGGAGCGTCGCCGACCCTCAAGATGAAGCCCGTGCGCTGGACAGCGCCTTCGCGCAACGCAAGCACCGGGAACGAGCGCTTGTCGGCCGGCAGCTCCAGCCTCACGTCGACCCTCTGACCCATGGACACCGGGAAGCGCTGGCCCGTGACCGGTTCGACCGGCTGGCCATCCACGGCGACGAGAGTTCCCTGCAATTCGCCGAGATCCAGCGTGAAGGCCGTTGCGGTGGCGCCGTTGATGAGCCGCAATCTTACGCGGCCGCCCTTCTCCACTGAAATGATCTCTGGATCGTCGAGGGTACGGTCGTTGGCGAGATAGGCGTCGTACTCGATGTCGTTGAGATCCATGGCAGCGCCGCCGCCCGGCATCTGCATGCCATCCATCTGCATGCCGTCCATCTTCATGCCGCCCGTAGCCTGGCCCTGATCGCCATGGCCGCCGCCTTTCAGCTTCTCGAGTATCTCGCCCGCCGGGGTGAACGAGAAATCATGCAGGAGGACAACCACCTCCTGTTCGTCGCGGCCGTCGTCGCGCGGATCGGCGACGACCAGGGGAGCCGCGAGAAGCTGCTGCTCCTGCAGGGTGTGGGCGTGCATCCAGTTGGTGCCGGGCAGAGCGACCGGAAAGTCGAACGACCGCTCGGCGCCGGCGTCGAGCAGCGGCATCGGCGCGCCGGCAACCCCGTCGCTCGGCCAGGGCGGCGTCAGGCCGTGCCAGTGGACGATCGTCGGCTCGGCCGCCTCGTTCGCCAGGAGCACGTTGAATCGCTCGCCGGCGCGGATGCGAATGCCGTGGCTGCCGTCCTTCTGCTGCAGCCCGAAGACAGTAGCGTCGCGACCATTGACCTCGATCGTTCGCTTGACGACCCGCAGCAAGGTGGGCTGGCCAGCGCTCGTCGATGATGCAGGATTCGCCGCGGCAGCCCTCATCAGGAGCGTCGGAGCCGAAGCCGCGATCGACGCGGCGAACGATGCCTTCAAGAATGACCGGCGGTCCATTGCCATATCCTTTCGTCGACGGACTATTTGGCGCCGCGCGCGGCATCGCCCGAGCAGCAGCCGCCGCCGTGCTCGTGGGCAGGCTTCCGTTCGGAGCCTCCGCAACAGCCGCCGGACGCCTTCGGCGCGGCCTGCGCCTTGTCGCCGCAATGCCCGGCTGCCGCAGCGTGGTCGTGCGCATGCTCTTCACACCCGCCGTGGACGTGATTGGCTTTCGTTTCGGTGGTCATGGTCATTTCCCTTTGCTGGTGTTGCCTTGGCGCCGTTCCGGCGCAAACGTCTTGGTTTTACTGGCCGCGCTCGCGCAGCCACTTCTGCATTTCGTCGATTTCGCCCTGCTGGGCCTTGATGATGTCGTTCGCCCAGCCACGCACCCGCTCGTCGCGGCCGTGCTGCAGAACTGCCTTCGCCATCCCGATCGCCGCCTGATGGTGGGCGACCATCCCCTTGACGAAGGCCACGTCAGGGTCGGTCGCGACCATCGCTTCCATCATCTGGGCGTTTATGCCGCTCATGGCGGCCATGTAGGCCTTCGATGCTTCGGGCAGGCTGTTCATGCAGGCAGTCATCTGCTGCGCCATGTCGCCACCCATCATCTGCTGGCCCATGTTGCCGCCCATCATCTGCTGCCCCATGCCACTCATCATCTGCATCATCGGGGCGCATGGTCCAGCCATGGCATTCTGCTGGGGCGCAGTCTGGGCGCCGCCATCGGTCTTCGGGTGGTGGGTATCACTTTGGGCCAGGGCCAGGGCCGGCGACATCGCCAAGCCGATCGCAAGAGCCAGTCGTGCTGCATGTTTCATGGGGGCATCCTTTCCATTGTCCATCAGCGCTCGACCTGGGCGACGCACGCGAGGCCTTCCTCGCCGTGGCCATCGCCCGAACGGCTTCGAGCCGGATGATTTGCCGTCATGAAGGAACGATAGGCGGAGATGCGACCGCGGGATTTAATCTAGATCAAAGATAAACAGCCCCCCGGCGCGCATTGTCGCGACCACGGCACGAAGAGCGGGCGGCAAGAACCGCAGCGCAGTTCGAAGGAGCGGATCCCGATCAGCGGTCCTGCTCGCCACAGGGATTTGGGGGACATCGCTGCTCCCCGAACGCACAGGGGAACTTGTCATGACCTCTATTTCAGACACGTCGCAGAAGCGGCGATTCCGATTTCCGACCGCCTTCACGATCCTTTTCGGCCTGATCATCGTCGTCGCCGCGCTGACATGGATCGTTCCGGCCGGCCAGTACCAGCGCACCCTCAATGCGGCACTCGGCCGCGAGGTCCCGGTTGCCGGCACCTATGCGCTCACCGATCCCAACCCCCAGGGCGTGTTCGATGTGATCATGGCCCCCATCGCCGGCCTCTACAATCCGGCGACCAACCAGGCCAACGCCATCGACGTCGCCTTGTTCGTGCTGGTCATCGGCGGATTCATCGGGGTGGTCGCCTCGACCGGCGCAATCAACGCCGGCATCGTCCGCGCCATGACGGCGCTCCGGGGCCGGGAGAAGTGGATGATCCCGGTGCTGATGGCACTGTTTGCCATCGGCGGCACCACCTACGGCATGGCGGAGGAGACGCTTGCCTTCTATGTCCTGCTGATCCCGATCATGATCGCCGCCGGCTACGACGCCGTGACCGCCGTCGCAATCATCCTGCTCGGGGCAGGCGTCGGCGTGCTGGGCTCGACGGTCAATGCCTTTGCGACGGTCATCGCCTCCGATGCCGCCGGCATCCCCTTCACCCAGGGCATCGTGCTGCGTTTCGCCATACTGGGTCTCAGCTGGCTTGCCTCGGTCGTCTACGTCATGCGCTACGCCGAACGAGTACGCCTCGACCCGTCGAAGTCGCTCGTCTACGACCGCAAGGCCGAAAACGAGGCGCATTTCCTCTCGACCCAGGTGGCGACGCTGGAGTTCACCGGCCGGCACAAGCTGATCCTCGCCGTCTTCGCGCTGACCTTCGCCGTGATGATCTGGGGCGTGCTGCTCGGCGGCTGGTGGATGGGCGAGATGAGCGGCCTGTTCCTGGCATCGAGCGTCCTTGTCGGCCTGATCGCCCATCCGGGCGAAGCGAAGTTCGTCGATGCCTTCCTCAGCGGCGCGCGCGACCTGCTCGGCGTTGCCCTCATCATTGGCCTGGCGCGCGGCATCGTCGTGGTGATGGATGCCGGAAAGATCACCGACACGATCCTGAACTGGGCGGAGCTTTCCGTCGCCGGGCTCCCGCAGGTCGCATTCATCAACGTGATGTACTGGATCGAGGTACTGCTCTCCTTCTTCGTGCCCTCCTCCTCCGGGCTGGCAGTGCTGACCATGCCGATCTTGGCACCCGTGGCGGATTTCGCCGGTGTCGGCCGCGAGCTGGTCGTTACCGCCTATCAGTCCGCCAACGGCCTGGTGAACCTGATCAACCCGACCTTCGCGGTGGTGATGGGCGCGCTGGCCATCGGGCGCGTCCCCTACGAACGCTGGCTGCGCTTCATGTGGCCGCTGCTTCTCATCCTGACCGTCATCATCGCTGCGAGCCTCAGCTTCGCAGCCCTGCTGAGCTAACTCCAACGGAGCCTTCCATGTCCATCACCTATGGCGTCCACTCCGAAGTGGGCAAATTGCGCCGCGTGCTCGTCGACCGCCCGGGTGCGGCGCTGTCGCGGCTGACACCGTCGAACTGCCGGGAGCTGCTGTTCGACGACGTCATCTGGGTCAAGCAGGCCCGCGTCGAACACATGACCTTCGTCGACGCCATCCGCCATCGCGGTGCGGAGGTGGTCTTCCTGCGCGAGCTGTTGGCCGACACGATGAGGATACCGGAGGCACGCCGCTGGCTGCTCGAACGTCGCGTCAACGACGATACCGTCGGCGTCGGGCTGGCCGACGACCTGAAGGCGCATCTGATGGAGGTCGATGCGGATGCCCTGTCCATGATCCTGATGGGCGGCATGAGCCGGGCCGAGCTGCCGATGCAGCCCGGCGGCCTGCTGGCGCCCGTGCTGCGGCCGGAGGATTTCGTCCTGCCCCCGCTGCCCAACCACCTCTTCACCCGCGACACCACCTGCTGGATCTATGGCGGCGTGACGCTCAATCCGATGCGCTGGAACGCACGCAAGCTGGAGACCGTCAACATCGCCGCAGTCTACCGGTTCCATCCGGATTTCCGCGACGCGGGCTTCCCCGTCTGGTGGGGAGACCCCGACCAGGATCATGGCCTGGCGACGCTCGAGGGCGGCGACGTCATGCCGCTCGGCAACGGGCTCGTGCTCGTCGGGATGGGCGAGCGCACCACCCCGCAGGCCATCGGGCAACTGGCTCGGTCTCTCTTCGCCCAGGGCGGCGCGAGCCACGTGGTCGCCTGCAAGCTGCCGATCGAGCGTGCGTCCATGCACCTCGACACGGTCTTCACCTTCTGCGACCGCGATCTCGTCACCGTGTTTGCCGAGGTGGCCGACAGGATCGAGCCCTATTCGATCCGGCCCGGCGAGAAGGCCGGCACCCTCGATGTCCGCGCCGAAAACCGGCGGCTGGTCGAGGTGGTGGCCGAGGCGCTCAGCCTGGAGAAGCTCCGCGTCGTCGAGACCGCCGGCGACGCCTACATCGCCGAGCGCGAACAATGGGACGACGGCAACAATGTCGTCGCTCTCGAACCCGGCGTCGTCGTCGCTTACGACCGCAACACCTACACCAACACCCAGCTGCGCAAGGCGGGCGTCGAGGTCATCACCGTGCCCGGCGCCGAGCTGGGCCGCGGCCGCGGCGGCGGCCATTGCATGACCTGCCCGCTGATACGCGATCCGGCTTGAGGAGGACGATATGCCAGTCAATCTGCAGGGCCGCAGCGTCCTCAAGCTGCTCGACTTCACCCCCGACGAGATTCGCTTCCTGCTTCGCCTGTCCGCGTCGCTCAAGCAGGCCAAATATGGCGGCTACGAAAGCCAGCGCCTGAAGGGCAAGAACATCGCTCTGATCTTCGAGAAGGATTCGACGCGAACCCGGACGGGCTTCGAGGTCGCCGCCTATGACCAGGGCGCCCATGTCACCTATCTCGGGCCGACAGGCACCCAGATCGGCAAGAAAGAATCGATGAAGGACACCGCGCGCGTGCTCGGCCGCATGTATGATGCCATCGAGTACCGTGGCTTCGGGCAGCAGCAGGCCGAGACCCTGGCCGCCTACGCGGGGGTTCCGGTCTACAACGGCCTGACCGACGAGTTCCACCCGACGCAGATACTCGCCGATTTCCTGACCATGCGCGAGTTTACCCGCAAGCACCTGTCGCAGATCGCCTTCTGCTTCCTCGGCGACGCGGGCAACAACGTGGGCAATTCGCTGCTGGCCGGAGCCGCCCAGATCGGCATGGACGTCAGGCTCGGCGCACCCAGGGCATGCTGGCCGGACGAGGCACTCGTCGAACAGTGCCGTGCCATCGCCGGCAAGACCGGCGCAAAGATCACCTTGACGGAAGACCCGGTCGAGGCCGCGCGCGGCTGCGACTATGTCTACACCGATGTCTGGGTGTCGATGGGCGAGCCGGATTCGGTCTGGGCAGAAAGGATCAAGCTCCTGACGCCCTACCGCGTCACCACCGGGATCATGGCGGCGACCGGCAATCCCCACGCCAAGTTCATGCATTGCCTGCCGGCCTTCCATAACCGCGAGACCGAGATCGGCGAGAAGATCTTCCGGCAGTTCGGTATAGACTGCATGGAAGTCGCCGAAGCGGTGTTCGAATCGGAAGCATCGGTTGTCTTCGACCAGGCCGAGAACCGCATGCACACGATCAAGGCCATCCTGGTCGCCACACTGGGTGCGTGAGATGCTGATCGTGGCAGCCTTGGGCGGCAATGCCCTCCTCAAACGCGGCGAGCCGATGACGGCCGAGGTGCAGCGCGCCAATGTCCGCAAGGCGGCACTTGCCCTCGCCGACCTCGCCAGGGACCACAGGATCGTCGTCGCCCATGGCAACGGCCCGCAGGTCGGGCTGCTGGCCCTGCAGGCCGCCGCCTACACCGACGTCGCGCCCTACCCGCTCGACATACTCGGCGCCGAAAGCGTCGGCATGATCGGCTATCTGGTCGAGCAGGAGATGGCGAACGCGCTGCCGCAAGGCGCCCGGCTCGCCACGCTCCTCACCCAGATCAAGGTCGAGCGCAGCGACCCCGCCTTCGACAAGCCCGAGAAGCCCATCGGCCCGTCCTACGATGCCGCCGAGGCCAAGGAGGTCTCGCGCCTCCACGGCTGGCCTCTCGTCGAGGAGAGCAAAGGGCGCTGGCGTCGCGTGGTGCCCTCGCCCTTGCCACGCAAGATCACCCAGATCGACACGATCCGGCTCCTGGTCGAAAACAGCGTCACCGTCGTCTGCGCCGGCGGCGGCGGCATCCCGGTCATCGAGAACGGGGCTGGCGACCTGGTCGGCATAGAGGCCGTCATCGACAAGGACCGTGCCGCGGGCCTGCTCGCGGACGAGCTCTCGGCCGACGCGTTCCTCATGCTGACCGACGTCGAGGCCGTCTACCAGCACTGGGGAACGCCGCGACAGGCTCGGATCAGCCGCGTCCGCCCCGGCGACCTCGATTCCGCTTCCTTCCCGCCCGGCTCGATGGGCCCCAAGGTCGAGGCCGCCATGGCGTTCGCAGCCAGGGACGGCCGCATGGCCGGCATCGGCCGACTCGAAGATGCCCGCGCCATCCTCGAAGGCAGGAAGGGAACGCTCTTCGCCAGGTGACGGGCGGCGTCGGCGGGCACAGCCCTTTCACGCATCCGGCGCGTCGATCGCGCCGGATTTAACCTGGATCAAGGACTGCCGGCCGGGGAGCGGCAAAGATCGGTCACGATAGAGCCCTGCCGCCTTGGTGCGGTTGGCACGACCGAGTGGGAAATTTCGACATGCGCCTCATCCTGCCGATGCCGGGCAACGAGACCCTCGCCAGCGATCTGGCGACGACCGGGGGATGGGAGCTCGGCCGCCTTGAGACGCGCCGCTTTCCCGACGGCGAAAGTTATGTGCGCATCCTTTCGGACGTCGCAGATCGCCCCGTCGATTTCGTCTGCACCCTGGCGCGGCCCGACGAGGGCTTCCTTGGCCTCGCCTTCGCCGCCGATGCTGCCCGCAGCCTCGGCGCGACGCAGGTAACGCTGATCGCCCCCTACCTGGCCTATATGCGCCAGGACCGCCGGTTCCAGCCGGGCGAGGCCGTCACTTCGAAGACTTTCGCACGGCTCGTATCCTCCACCTTCGACCGGCTCGTCACGGTCGACCCGCACCTTCACCGCTATCCGGCGCTGTCCTCGCTCTACGGGATTGCTGCCGTTGTGCTGCATGCCGCACCCCTTCTGGCCGCCTGGATCGCCGCCGAGGTCGCAAGCCCGCTGGTTATCGGCCCGGACGAGGAGAGCGAGCAGTGGGTTGCGGCCATCGCGGCACGCATCGGCGCGCCCTATGCGGTGCTGCGCAAGATCCGGCACGGCGACCGCAATGTCGAGGTCGCCGTGCCCGACCTCACGCAATGGCGCGGGCGCCAGCCGGTTCTCGTCGACGACATCGCCTCGTCCGGCCACACGCTGATCGACGCCGCGCGCCAGCTGCCGCTCCAGGGCTTCCCACGGCCGGTCTGTGCGGTCGTCCACGGCATCTTCGCCGAGCAGTCCTATCGCAATCTCCTCCAGGTGGCCGACCGCATCGTGTCGACGGATTCGGTCCGGCACGAAAGCAACGCCATCCGTCTCGCGCCGCTGATTGCGGGGACCATCGATGCGCTGGGCGCAGCCGATGGCGATCTCGTGCGCCACAGGCGCCCGCCCGAGCCGATGGACGAAGTCGAGGGTGCCGGCTTCGACTCCTTTCCGGCAAGCGACCCGCCGCCATGGACGAGCGGCGTCTCCAGGCCCGGCGAATAGACCCGACACCGAAACGAGGTGGCATCATGACCGACAGACCTTCATCCGCATTCGAAACCTGGCGCAGGGAATACGGCCCCATCATCCACTCCGATCAGACGGTGGAGCGCATTGTCCGATTGGCATCGGACAGACGGTTCGACCCTGAAAAGCTCTACGGGCTGCTTGCGGCCGCCGACAGGCTGGCCTGCGCGGCGATGTGGACCGTCGTCCACATGACCTATGCGCGCCGCGTCGACCTGTCCGGTGCGCCTCTCGCGCCAGAGGATTTCAAACCTTCTCCGGAAGGCCATACCGGCGGCTCGCTCAACATGGTCCCGGCCTTCGTCGGCTATCTCGCCGCCAACACGCTGAGCGCCAAGACCAGATCCTGGGTGATGGGCCAGGGCCACTGCGTCGCCGCGGTCGAGGCGGTCAACGCGCTGACAGGCGATGTCTCGCCGGCACAGAAAGGCCGCTACGACCGGACGGAAAAGGGACTGTCGCAGCTCGCCGCCGACTTCTATTCCTACGCGATCGATGCCGAGGGCCGGCCGGCCGTTCCGATTGGCAGCCATGCCGGGCCGAACACCGCAGGGGCGATATCCGAGGGAGGCTATCTCGGCTTCGCCGAGGTGCAGTATGCGCACATGGCACTGCCCGGCGAGAGCCTCGTCGCGTTCCTGAGCGACGGTGCCTTCGAGGAGCAGCGGGGCTCGGACTGGACGCCGCGCTGGTGGCGCGCCGAGGATTGCGGACTGGCCATACCGGTGATGATCCTCAACGGACGGCGGATCGAGGAACGCGCCCAGATCGCCCAGCAGGGCGGCACCGGCTGGCTCGAGGCCCATCTGCGCCTCAACGGCTTCGATCCGATCGTGATCGACGGCAGGGATCCGGCGGCATTCGTATGGGCGATCCTCACCGGCGAGGGCCGGCTGGAGCAGTTCCGCGACGGCCCCGATCGCCGCTATCCGGCACCTGTCCCCTATGCGATCGCCGAAACGGTCAAGGGCTTCGGCTTTCCAGGAGCCGGCACCAACGCCGCGCACAACCTGCCCCTCGGCGGCAATCCGTCCCGCGACGAGGCCGCCCGACATGCGTTCAACGAGGCGGCCAGGGCGCTCTACGTATCTCCCCAGGACATCGAACGTTCCGTCGCGGCGCTGGCGACCCACCGGTCCCAGGTCCGGCCGCGCGAAAGTGGTCACCCACTGGCTGTCCGGCATCCCGCGGCGCCGAGCCTGCCCGAGCCCAAATGGGCGATGCCGGACGCGCCCGCGGATTGCGCCATGCACGCGCTGGACCGCTGGTTCGTCCGCGTCGTCGACGCCAATCCGCAGTTGCGGCCGCGCGTGGGCAATCCCGACGAACTGAGCTCGAACCACATGGGTGCAACGCTCGAGAGGCTGCGGCACCGGGTCAACATCGCCGAACCGGACGTCGCCGAGGCCAGGGACGGCGCGGTGATCACGGCCCTCAACGAGGAAGCCGTCGCCGGGGCGGCGGTCGCCAACAAGGGCGGCATCAACCTGATCGTCAGCTACGAAGCCTTCGCCATGAAGATGCTCGGCGGCTTGCGCCAGGAGATCATCTTCGCGCGGCGGCAGCGCGAGGTCGGGCATAAACCCGGCTGGATTTCGGTGCCGGTGGTGGTGACCTCCCACACCTGGGAAAACTCCAAGAACGAGCAGTCCCACCAGGATCCGACCATCGGCGAGGCGCTGCTCGGCGAGATGTCGGACACTGCACGCGTGCTGTTCCCCGTGGACGCGAACAGCGCGATGGCGTCTCTGCAGTCGGTCTACCGGGGCCGCGGCCAGGTCGCGTGCATCATCGTGTCGAAGCGCGACATGCCAAACCGCCTCGACGGCGAGGCGGCGCAGCGCTTCATCGCCACGGGCGCGGCCCATGTCGAAGGCGACCCGGCAGCCGCCGACTTCCAGTTCGTCGCCATCGGCGCCTACCAGCTCGAGGAAGCGCTCAAGGCGGCCGAGAGGCTGAAGGCGCGCGGCCGGCGGGTGGCGGTGACGGCGGTGGGCGAGCCGGGGCGCTTCCGCATCCCGCGCGACCCGCTCGAAGCGGCCTTCACCGCAACCGACGAGGAGCTCGCAAGGCTCTTCCCGCCGCACCTGCCGCGCCTCATCATCACCCACACCCGGCCCGAGCCGATGATCGGCCTCCTGCGCCGCCTCGATGGCGGACCGCTGCGGACCAAGGCGCGCGGCTACATCAGCCGCGGGGGAACGCTCGACGTGGCGGGGCTTCTGTTCGCCAACCGCTGCTCCTGGGCGCATCTCGTCGACGGCGCGGCAACACTCGCGGGCTGGCCGCGCGACGGCCTGCTCACGCCGGCCGAGCGCGCCGCCGTTGATGGAAGCGGCAATCCCGCCGACCTCAAGACACCAGGGAAATGAGATCAGAGATGCTCACCTTAAGCAGCCTCGGCGGCGCCGGCACGGTCACGGGTTCGAAACACCTCCTCAGTCACCAGGGCAGCCGCATCCTGGTCGATTGCGGCCTGTTCCAGGGCCTGAAGAACTTGCGCGAACTCAACTGGGCGCAGCTTCCCGTCGAGGCGTCGAGCATCGACGCCGTCGTCCTGACCCACGCCCACCTGGACCATTCGGGCTATCTGCCCAAGCTGGTGCGGGATGGCTTCCGCGGGCCGATCTTCGCCACGGCGGCAACGAAGGACGTCAGTGAACTCATCCTGATGGACAGTGCGCATCTCCAGGAAAAGGACGCCGAATACGCCAACCGGAAGGGCTATTCGAAGCACAAGCCGGCGCTGGCGCTCTATGGCGTCGCCGATGCCGAGCGCGCCTTGTCGCTGTTCAGGCCCGTGTCCTTCGACAAACCCGTCAAGCTTCCGGGTGGAGCCACCGCAACCTATCGTCACGCGGGGCACATTTTGGGCGCGGCCACGGTGGATATCGAATGGGCAGACCGCCGCGTCGTCTTCTCGGGCGATCTCGGACGCTACGACGATCCGATGCTGCCCGACCCGGTGGCGGTGCCGGAAGCGGACTACGTCATCGTCGAATCCACATATGGCAATCGGGTGCACGAGGCGGGCGACCCGTCCGAGTTGCTCGGCGCGATCATCGAGCGGACCGTCCGCCGTGGCGGCACCCTTTTGATACCGGCATTCGCGGTCGGCCGCGCCCAGTCGCTGCTCTATCATCTGTGGAAACTCAAGACGGCCGGCCGGCTTCCCGACGTGCCCGTCTTCCTTGACAGTCCGATGGCCATCGATGCCACGGAACTGCTTCATACGCACAGCGCCGATCACCGCCTGCCGCCCGAGGTCTGCGACGCCATCTGCGCCGTCGCGACCTATACGAGGGATGTCGAGGCGTCCAAGGCGATCACCGCGAGCCGCTACCCGAAGATCGTCATCTCGGCGAGCGGCATGGCGACCGGCGGCCGCGTGCTGCACCACCTGAAGGCCAACGCCCCGTCGCCCAAGAACACCATCCTGTTCGGCGGCTTCCAGGCCGCGGGAACGCGCGGCCGCGCCTTGGTTCAGGGCGCACAGGAAATCAAGATCCATGGCGAGTGGATTCCGGTCCGCGCCGAGATCGCGGAGCTGCCGATGCTGTCGGCCCACGCCGACTCCAACGAACTGGTGCGGTGGCTTTCGGGCTTCCGCAAGCGGCCCAACCGCGTCTTCATCGTTCACGGCGAGGACGAGGCATCGGAAGCGCTGCGCGTGCGGATCGACCGTGAGCTCGGGTGGGAGGCCACCACGCCGCGGCAGGATCAGGTCTTCGAGCTATGACCCAGTCGCACGGTTCCGCCGCTCCCTTCGCGCAGCCCGCACTGCACGCCAGGCGGCTCGGCCTGCACACCCAGCACCAGCCGGTCGTGGTGATGCGCACCGATTGCCACGTCTGCCGGGCCGAGGGGCTTTCGGCCCGCTCGCAGGTTCTCGTCTCCGCCGGCGGGCGCCAGGTGCAGGCAACCTTGTTTCAGGTCGAGGGCGGCACGATGCTCGGCATCGACGACGCCGGCCTGTCGGAAACCGCCTGGACGGCCCTTGGGGTCCAGGAAGGCGAGGAAGTGCGCGTGACCCATGCGCCTGCCATCGAGTCCCTCGCCAATGTGCGCCGGCGCATCTATGGCAACCGCCTCGACGCACGCGCCCTCACCGACATCGTCCGGGACGTGACCGCCGGTCGCTACACCGACGTGCATCTCGCCGCCTTCCTCACCGCGAGTGCAGCCCTGCCCCTCGACGAAGCCGAAACGGCCGACCTTACCGCCGCCATGGTGGGCGTTGGCGACCGCCTCGGCTGGGATGCCCCTATCGTCGTAGACAAGCATTGCATCGGCGGCCTGCCGGGCAACAGGACCACACCCATCGTGGTGGCGATCGTTGCCGCGAACGGGCTGCTCATGCCCAAGACCTCGTCGCGCGCCATCACCTCGCCGGCCGGCACGGCCGACACGATGGAGACGCTGGCACCGGTGGACCTCGACGTCGTGGCCCTCAAGCGCGTCGTCGAAGTCGAGGGCGGCTGTATCGCATGGGGCGGTGCGGTGCATCTGAGCCCGGCCGACGACATCTTCGTCCGCGTCGAACGCGAACTCGACGTCGACACCGAGGGGCAGCTCATCGCCTCCGTGCTTTCCAAGAAGATCTCCGCCGGCTCCACCCATGTCGTGATCGACATTCCCGTGGGTTCGACGGCCAAGGTGCGCAGCGAGGAGGCCGCCGACGGCCTTGCGGCGCGGATGCGCGCGGTCGGATCGCGCTTCGGCCTCGATGTCACCTGCATCCGCACCGACGGCTCGCAACCCGTCGGGCGCGGGATCGGGCCTGCGCTCGAGGCACTCGACGTGCTTGCCGTCCTGCAGAATGCGCCGGGTGCGCCCGAGGACCTGCGCCGGCGCGCCGCCATGCTGGCGGGAGCAGCCCTCGAAATCGGCAGCAAGGCGGAGCGCGGAACCGGCGCCGCATTGGCGCTCGAAACGCTGAGGAACGGTCGCGCCTGGGCGAAATTCGCGGCGATCTGCGAGGCGCAGGGCGGCCTGCGCACGCCGCCGAAGGCAGCCATGGTCCACGCGCTCGTCTCACCGCGCGCCGGACGCGTGGTCCACATCAACAACCGCAAGCTTGCCCGATTGGCCAAGCTCGCAGGCGCGCCCGACACAAAGGCAGCCGGCATCCACATGGAGATTCGCCTCGGCGACGAGATCGACCGGGGCCAGCCCTATTTGCACGTCCATGCCGAGACCTCCGGCGAGCTTGCTTACGCGCTCGACTACGCCGGATCGGCCGGCGACATCATCGAGGTCGAGTCGTAAGGCCGTTCAGCCCGCTCCACTCACAGGAGCGGGCTTGCCAGCCGTGCGATGTTCTCGCCGATCTTCCTGAAGACCGAACGCGTCTCCCAGATGTCGAGCTTGAGGTCGGTGCTTGTGGCGAAGTAGCGGTCCTGCACCCGTCGCAACTGGTCGACGACCTTCGGGGCAAAGGCGACCAGGCTGATTTCCGCGTTCAGCACGAACGACCGGATGTCGAGGTTGCTGGAGCCAACAAGGGCGATGTCATCGTCGAAGGTGACGTGCTTGGCGTGCAGGAAGCGCCCTTCATAGAGGTGAATACGCACCCCGGCGGTGAGAAGCTCCGCGTAATAGGACCGCTGGGCCCAGCTTACCAGGACCTGGTCGACGAGCGAGGAGACGACAAGGTGCACCTCGACCCCGCGCAGCGCGGCGATCTTCAACGCCTGGAGAAGCGCTTCATCGGGCACGAAATACGGGGTCGTCAGCACGATCCGCTCGTTGGCGCCGTGCACGAGCGCGACCATGAGGTGACCGATGCCGGCGTCTGGATGGTCTGGTCCGCTCGCCAGCACCTGGGCGACCACCTTGGCGCCGGGAGCGTTGTGGGGGAACAGGGCGGGTGCGTCGAGCTTCTCGCCCGTTTCCATGTACCAGTCGGCGACGAAGACGGCCTGGAGTTCGGCGATGACCGGTCCGACGACCCTTGCGACGAGTTCCTCATTGATCAGGCCGCTGCGGAACTCCGCATTGGTGATGTTCTGCGAGCCGACATATCCGATGCGGCTGTCGACGACGGCGATCTTGCGGTGGTTCCTGAGGTCGGCGCGTGCCGACCTGCGGCGGAATATCCCCACTTCCAGCGCCAGCTGGACCTGCACGCCGGCGGCCGCGAGTTGAGCGGACACCGGCCCCGCCCATCGCCGCGAACCGATTGCATCGATAAGCACACGACACTTGACCCCGCGCCGGGCGGCGCGGTCGAGCGCATCGATGACCCGGCGGCCGGTTTCGTCGTCGACGAAGATGTAGAACATCAGATGGACGGTCTCGCGCGCCCCGTCGATGTCCGTGATCAGCCGGTCGATCGCCTCGCCATAGTCGGAGACGAACTCGATCTCGTTCCCCGACAGGGCCGGAAAATGCCCGAGCTTCTCGATCAGGGCGGCCGGACCCTCCAGATTGGCGGGCAGGTCCGGACGCCGGCAGAACTGCGAGTGCCTTATCTCCTTCGAGGCCGCCGAAAGGACTGCGTTCAACCTGCCAAACCGCCTGCGGCGCCAGGCAGGATAGGTCGGCCTTCCGATCAGAAGGTAAATGAGCAGCGCCGGAATGGGCAGGAAGAACACCAGAAGCAGCCAGCTGCGCGATGCCTCCGCCGAACGCCGCAGGGGCACCACCACCACCATCACGAGGCGGATTGCCCACTCCACCGACAGATATGCAATCGCCCAGACATCGCCATTTCCAATCATTGGGTCCTCGAGCAACTCCCGTCTGGCTGGGCTGCGTCCCGGCTGCCTGTTCCATGTCCCTTGCGCCAGACCACGAAGATCAGGTGGAAAGAGACGATGGCCGCGCCGAAGCAGAATACCGAGATGTAGGCATAGGAAAAGAAGACATAGGTGACGATCACGACCGCCATGACAAGCAATCCGAAAATCTTGACGTCGCGATCACGCACCAGAAGGAACGGCACGATGACGAGCGTCAAATAGATCGCGTATGTCACCGCGCGAGGAATGAGGTAATCGAGCAGGTTGATATCCTGATACCGCACCGACCATTGGAAGAACGATGTCGTCAGCCAGCCCTGATGGGCGAAATAGGGCAAATATTGCAGGCCGCCCAGCATCGCGCCTGCGATGATGAAGGGGATGAGGATGCGCCGTCGTGCCCCGGTTTCGAGCGCATAGGCCGAGAGCGGCACCCAGATGGGCCAGACGATCCAGGTGAAGAACATGTAGACGAGCGAATATTGGCTCGCGAGAGCGGCGTCACCGGCGGCACCGGCCGTCCAGACGAGCCCCTCCACGAACTGCTGCAGGCCGAACAGCAGCGGCAGCGTGCCGATCGCCAGGTAGCGCACATCGCTGCGGATGGCTCGGACCATGGTGGCGGTCCCGGCAGGCACCAGGACGGCCGCCGCGGCGAAGCTGACCTCAGCAGATAGGCACATGTCGGACCTCGATGGTTGGAGGGAGAGCCTCGGAAAACGGCCTGGGCCGCATTGGCAACGGCGGCTTGTCGCGCGTGCCGCCATGCCGATCCGAATTTGCGAGACTAGGTCTGCCGCGCCAGCATGATCCGGAAGCGTGACAGTGCCGTCGCCAGAAAGGCGGCGCCGAGCAATGCCATGATCGAAAGATCCATCCATGCGACGTCGAGGCCCGCACCTCGGAAGAGCACGGCCTGGGCAAAACGCACGAAATGCGTCGACGGCGATATGTACATGATGTCCTGCAGCAACGGCGGCATGCTCTCGAACGGGGCGAAGCTGCCCGACAGCAGGAACATCAGCACGAACACCGGGATGGACAGGAGCGAGAACTGGGGCATCGAGTTGGCGATCGTGGCGAGCATGATCCCGAGCGAGGTCACCGCGAACAGGTAGACGGCGGCTCCGACGAGGAACAGCTCGACCGAACCGACGATGGGGATGCCGAGCGCGGTGTTGACCACGACGCGGAGCGAGAAGGCGGCCGCGAGCAGTACGACCAAGGCATTGGCCCATATCTTGGCGACCGCGATCTCGCTCGATCGCACGGGCATCACCAGGAGGTGCTCGATGGTGCCGCGCTCGCGCTCGCGCATGACGGCCGCACCGACCAGGATTATGGAAAGGATGGTGATGTTGTTGATCACCCCCATGCTTGCCGAAAACCGCATCGCCTCCAGGTTCTGGTTGAACATGGCGCGGACAACCGGCTCGATGGGAATGACCGAACCGGCGCCCTCGGCCTTGAGGAACGCGGCGGTCTCGCGGGCGATGATCTGCTGGATGTAGGCCGTGCCCACGGCGGCCTGGCTCACGGCTGTCGCATCGACGTTGATCTGGATGGATGGGCCCTGGTTTGCTATCAGATCGGCTTCGAGCTTCGGCGGTATCTCGAGAATGAACGTGAAGTAGCCCTTGTCCAGCAACCGATCGACCTCCGAGCGGTCGATCTCGCGCGGCGGCTGGAAGAAGGGCGGCTGGAGCGCATCCTTGATGCGGGCGGACAGCGCCGACTGGTCCGCGTCCACGACCGCGACCAGCGCGTTGTTCACGTCGGTCCGCATGGCGGTCGATTCGGTATAGACCGCGAAGGTGAAGACGTAGGCGATGAGCGCCATCATCACCACGTCGCTCGACAGGCTGGCGAGTTCCTTGAAGCCGAGCCGAAGCACGTTCTGCAGCCAGCGCAGCATGGTCAGGCCCCCTGCTTGCGGACGGCGAGGCGGGCCGCCAACAAAAACAGCATGCCAAAGCCGAAGAGCACGCCCATTTCCTTCAGGAATGCGCTCATGCCCAGCCCCTTGGCGAACACGCCGAGGCTGACGGTCTGGAACCACAGCGACGGGAAGATGAGCCCCATCAGGCGTCCCGGGCCCTCGAGCGCCGACGGCGGGATGAGAAAGCCCGAATAGTGCGCAGCCGTCATCGCGGTTACGACGGCGGTGCCGAAGATGGCCGCCACCTGGGTCGACACGAAAGCCGAAACCAGAAGGCCAAAGGCGGTTGCGGCGAACACGTAGAGAGCCGCAGCAACCGAAAGGGCGACGATCGAACCTTTCGGCCAGACGCCCAAAATGCCGCCCGCCATGACGAGCAAGCTCGCATAGGTGAGCAGGCCGATGGCGATGTAGGGCAGTTGCTTGCCGAGCAGATACTCGCCGACGGTCGCGGGCGACGCATAGACGTTGGTGATCGAGCCCAGTTCCTTCTCCCGCACCACGCCGAGCGCGGTCAGCATTGCCGGGAAAATGATCAGCAGGAGCATGATGCTTCCCGGCGTGATCGCAAACACGCTGCGGAAGTCCTGGTTGTATCGGAACCGAGGCTCGACGGAGACCGGAAGCAGTTGCGGCTCCCTGCCCTCCGCGCGGCGGTAGCGCTCGTTGGTATAGGCCAGCACCGCGCCGCCGATATAGGCGCGGGCGGTCTCGGCAAGGAAGGTATTGCCGCCTTCCAGCCAGAAGCTGACCTCGGGCTGGCGTCCTTGCAGCAGATCCCGGCCGAACCCCGGCGGGATGTCGACGGCAAAGCGCAGTTCCCCCGACTGCAGGCGCCGATCGATCTCGAGTTCGCTCGCCAGCGGCGACCGCTCGGCGAAATAGCGGGAATTGGAGAACTGTTCCAGAACGAGCCGGCTTTCGTAGGATTGGTCGCGGTCGAGCACGGCATAGCGAAGATTCTCGATGTCGAACGAGATGCCGTAGCCGAAGGCCGCCATCAGGATGATCGGTCCGAGCAGCGCGAACGCCAGTCGGATGCGATCGCGTAGCACCTCGATCGCTTCGCGCCGCGCAAATGTCCAGATCCGGTAGAGGGACGCAGCGACAGTGCGGTCGGACGCGCTGCGGTCGCGTCCCGCCGCCCGCTCCGGACGGGCAATGGCTGCCACCTCGGCGCGCAGGGGAGCCTGGTTCGCCGCGGGCAGCGCCGGGCTTTGGGCCTCCTCCTGGAGATAGGCGATGAACGCATCCTCGAGGCTCGCCGCATTCCGGCCTTCGCGCACGTCGTCCGGGGTCCCGATCGCCAGCACGCGGCCGGCATTCATCAGCGACACGCGATCGCAGCGCTCCGCCTCGTTCATGAAGTGCGTCGAGACGAAGATGGTCACTCCGTCCCGGCGCGACATCTCGGCCAGAAGGCGCCAGAAGCGGTCGCGGGCGGCCGGATCCACGCCGGAAGTCGGCTCGTCCAGGATGAGCACTTCGGGCCTGTGCAGGCAGGCGGCGGCGAGCTGGAGCCGCTGCCGCATGCCGAGCGGCAACGCCGGCGGAAACGCATCGGCGACGGCGGCCAGGTCGAAGCGCCCAAGCGCAGCGTCGACCCGCTCTTGAAGTTCGCCGCGGGAAATGCGGAACAGCCTGCCGTTCAGCTCCAGGTTGCCGCGCACCGTCAGCTCCTCATAGAGCGAGAAGGACTGCGACACGTAGCCGATCCGCATGCGCGTAGCGATATCGCGGGCGTCGACAGGCTTGCCCAGCAGCTCGGCGCGTCCCTCGGTCGCCGGCAACAGTCCCGCGAGCATCTTCATGGTCGTCGACTTGCCGCAGCCGTTGGGACCCAGGAAGCCGAAGATCTCGCCCCGTTCGATCTCGAAGCTGACATGGTCGACGGCGGTGAAGTCGCCGAACCGCATGGTGAGGTTCTCCGCCGAGATCGCCGGCGGACCGCCCGCCTGAACCAGCTTTGGGATGACCAGCGGCGAGCGTTCGCCGCGGCGTTCGGGCCGTTGCAGGGCGACATAGGCCTCCTCTAGGGTGCCGGCGCCCACGCGTGCGAGAACCTCCGATGTCGGGCCGGCGGCCAGCACCTTGCCCTCGTCCACCGCCACGATGCGCTCGAAGCGCGCGGCCTCGTCCATGTAGGCGGTGGCGACCAGGATCGTCACCGAGGGGCGGCTCGCGCGCATCCGGTCGATCAGGTCCCAGAACTGGCGGCGCGACAGCGGATCGACGCCGGTCGTCGGCTCGTCGAGGATCAGAAGGTCGGGATCGTGGACCAGCGCACAGCACAGCCCGAGCTTCTGCTTCATTCCCCCGGACAGCTTGCCGGCAGGCCGATCCGGGAACGGCGCGAGGCCGGTGGCTTCGAGCAGAACCGCGATCCTGGCCCGGCGCTCCTCGGCGCTCTGCCCGTAGAGCCGACCGAAGAAGTCGATGTTCTCGACCACCGAAAGCGACTGGTAGAGATTGCGGCCGAGCCCTTGCGGCATGTAGGCGATGCGGGAAGCCACCGCGTCGCGATGGGCGCGCGAAGCCATGTCGCCGGCAAGGACCGTGGCCGATCCGGACTGGATGCGGCGCACGCCGGCGATCAGGCCAAGCAAGGTCGACTTGCCGACCCCGTCGGGACCGACGAAGGCGACGCTCGCCCCGGCCGGGATCGCGAGGCTGACGTCGTCGAGCGCGAGCGTTTCGCCATAGCGGTGGACGATCTGCTCGACGCGAACGGACGTTTCGGTGTCGTCAGGGGACATTCGGCAGCCTCGGCGCGAGATTGGCCGGCCACGTGGCGGTGCTGTTGACCTTCACATAGGCGGTGCCCGTCATGCCCGCCTTCACGTAGCCCTGATAGGCCCGCAGCAATTGCGGATCGACATGCAGGTTGACGCGATACATGAGCTTTTCCCGCTCATTCGCCGTCTCGACATATTTCGGCGTGAACTGCGCCTCCGCGGCGACGAATTCGACCATGGCCGGAACGACGTATTCGGGGGCGCTGTCGAGGACGATGCGCGCCTCCGACCCGAGTTCGACCCGCCCGGCCTGGCCGGTGGGCAGAAAGATCGTCATGTGGGCATCGGACAGGTCGAGCAGCGTCAGCACGCGTCCGCCGGGCGGGACGACCTCGCCTTCCTGGGCGAGCTGGTACTCGACACGGCCGGCGACCGGCGCCTTCAAGGTCATGTCGGCGATCACGGCTTCGATCTGCGTCACCTGGGCCAAGGCTGCCTCGGTGGCGGCATTGGCATCCTCGACGGCGACCTTGGCGTTCTCGAGGATCGCTTTCGCGACGTCCCGCTGCGCCGTGCGCCGGTCCAGCTCCGCCGGAGCCGAGGCGCTGGTGCGCACCAGTTCGACGACCCGTCCGAGTTCGGTCTCGGCAAGTTTCAGCTCGGCCTCGCGCAGGACGACGTCGGCCTGGGCGCGGGCGATGCTTTGGTGGGCGCGGTGGACGGCGGCCTTCGCCGCGGCCAGCTGAGCCAGGGTCTCGGTCGTGTCGACACGGACGAGAACGTCGCCCTTCTGCACGACCGCCCCCTCGTCGACGCGCACCTCGGCCAGGCGGCCGGCATATTTCGTCGCGACGTCGACGCGCTCGACCTCGATGCGGCCGTTGGCGCGCGCCAGCCCTTCGGGGATGCGGGCGGCCTGCAGCTGCGACCAATACGCATATCCGCCGCCGGCGGCAGCACCCACGACCAGAATTGCAAGCACTGGAGCAATACGCATGACGAAGGTTCGCAGCTGGAGTGGTTGTCAAAGGTTCACGTCCGGTCCCGCAGCCACAGAATTGTCGACTGCCGGGCCTTCGATCACCGGAACGCTACATCAGGCGGACCAGGCTGAATTTAATCTGCATCAAGGTTTTGCGGACGCCCTAGCGATAGCCAGGAGGTCGACCGGCTGGCAGCCCCGGCAACGTCTGGTGGCGCAATCCGGTCGCGAACGCGAGGCGGCGGAGCCGTCGCAACACGATGACCAGTCAAGCAACCTGGTCGACCCGGTTAAGAGGAGTCCCAGGGATGAAGACGGCCACTCTCGATGTCGGCGGCATGCTGTCCATGCTCGACTATCAATGCGTCGAAAAGCAACTCGGCCAGTTGCGCGGGGTAAAGCGGGCGACGTCCAACATCGCCTCCAACAGCGTGACCGTCGAGTACGATGATGCCGTCGTCGGCATCTCGCTGCTCAAGGAGAAGATCGACGAGTGCGGCTTCCACTGCAAGGGCGAGGTCGTGCCCAGTCACATCCGTGCGACGCACCCCGACGGTGCGCATGCCGAGCCCGCAGCCGCGGCGGGTGCGAAGGGGCATGGCCACGACCATGGCGGCCACGCCGCCCCGGGCGCGGCGAAGCCGTCACGCCCGATGGCGCCCGAGGTGGCGCACGAAATGGGCCATGGTGCCGGCATGGACATGCAGGGGATGGTGCGCGACATGCGCAACCGCTTCTGGGTCAGCCTCGTCTTCGCGGCACCGATCTTCCTGTACTCGCCCATGGGAATGTTCACGCCGCCGGCGCCGCCGTTCGGGCTGAGCCTCGACCTCTGGCTGTTCTTCCTGGCCACGGCGGCGATCCTGTACCCCGGCTGGCCGTTCGTCGTCGCCGCGGTCCGGGCGCTGCGCAACGGCGTCCTCAACATGGCCGTGCTGGTGCTGCTCAGCGTCGGCACGGGATATCTGTTCAGCGTCGGCACGACGTTCCTGTTCGAAGGCCAGCAGTTCTACGAGGCATCCGCGGTGCTTCTGGTCTTCATCCTGCTGGGCCATTGGCTGGAGATGCGGGCGCGGGCGGGCGCTTCGGAAGCGATCCGGGCGCTGCTCGATCTGGCGCCGCCCAAGGCGACGGTGCTCCGCGACGGCCGCGAGCTCGAGATCCCGACCGCCGAGGTGGTCGTGGGCGACACCATCGTCATCCGCCCGGGCAACAAGATCCCGGTCGACGGGACGGTGACGGACGGCGTCTCGCAGGTCGACGAATCGATGCTCACCGGCGAATCCATGCCGGTCGGCAAGAAGCCAGGAGACGCGGTGATCGGCGCGACGATCAACAAGAGCGGTACCTTCCGCTACAGCGCCACCAAGGTCGGCGCCGACACGGCCCTCGCCCAGATCGTCAAGCTGGTGCAGGAGGCGCAGAATTCCAAGGCGCCGGCGCAGCTGCTCGCCGATCGTGCTTCGCAATGGCTGGTGCTCATCGCCATCGTCATCGGGCTCCTCACCTTCGTGGCGTGGTATTTCTGGCTGGGTCAGCCGCTGCTTTTCGCCCTGACGCTGACGATCACCGTGTTCGTGATCGCCTGTCCCGATGCGCTCGGCCTTGCAACGCCGATGGCGGTGATGGTCGGCACCGGCCTCGGCGCCATGAACGGGATCCTGTTCAAGAATGCCGCGGCGCTCGAGGACGCGACGAAGCTCGACGTCATCATCTTCGACAAGACCGGCACCCTGACCGTCGGCCAGCCGGAAGTCGTCGAGGTGGTGACCGCCCCTGGGGCCAGCGCCGACGGCGTGCTTGCAGCGGCCGCCGCCGTTGAGCAGGGCTCCAGCCATCCGCTGGCACAAGCCATCCTTCGTCGTGCACAGGGCCTGACAGTGCCGACGCAGAAGGCCTTCGAGAACCTGGAAGGCATGGGCGCCCGCGCCGACGTCGATGGCGATACGGTGTTTCTGGGCAACCGCAGGCTGATGGACCTCGAGAAGCTCGATCTCGGGCCGATCGAAGCGGATGCGCAGAGGCTGCAGGGCGCCGGCCGCACGGTGGTGCACGTGGCGCGCGCCGGTAAGGTGATCGGCCTGGTCGCCATCGCCGACGCGCCACGTCCGACCGCTGCTGCGACCGTCGCCAAGCTGCGGGAGCGTGGCGTGCAGGTCGCCATGCTCACCGGCGACAATGCCGGCACGGCCCAGCGTATCGCCGGCGACCTCGGGCTCGACATGGTGCTCGCCGACGTCCTCCCCGGACAGAAGGCCAGCAAGATCAAGGAACTGCAGGCGCAGGGCAAGAAGGTCGGCATGGTCGGCGACGGCGTCAACGACGCGCCCGCGCTCACCCAGGCCGATGTCGGCTTCGCCATCGGCGCCGGCACCGACGTCGCCATCGAGAGCGCCGACGTCGTGCTGATGAAGAGCGACCCCTACGACGTCGTCGGCGCGGTCGAACTCTCGCATGCGACCTTGCGCAAGATGCACCAGAACCTGTGGTGGGCCGTCGCCTACAACGTCGTCGCGTTTCCCCTCGCCGCCGGCGTCCTCTACCCTGTCCTGCTCAGCCCGGAGGTTGCCGCGCTGGCCATGTCGGGAAGCTCGGCGATCGTCGCCGTCAACGCCCTGATGCTGAAGCGCACAAGGCTGGCCGGCATCACGCGCCATAACGCGCAGGAAACGTCCCTGCGCCCGGCCCAGGCCGCGGCCTGACACCGGAGGCCAGCGTGCGTGGTCTATCCTGGCATGCCTTCTTTGCCATTCTGGTCGCGATGTTCGCGATCAGCGTCGGCTACGGCATCGTGCTGCCGGTCCTGCCGTTCCTGCTCGAGCGGGTGGCCGGCACCGCCGACCCGGCCGCTCTTTCCCGCCACACGGGGTTGCTGACCGGAGCCTATATCCTCGCCATTTTCCTGTTCGCGCCGATGTGGGGCAGGCTATCGGACCGCAAGGGGCGTCGACCCGTCCTGCTGATCGGCCTGCTCGGCTTCGCAGCGACGGCCTTGCTCTTCGCGGCGGCCGAAAGCCTGCCCCTGCTCTACGCCGGCAGGTTTCTCAGCGGCCTCTTTGCCGCCGCCATCACCCCGGTGGCCTATGCGCTGGTCGGCGATCACGCGCCGTCGAAGAGGTGGCGCGCCCACCGGTTCGCCATGATCAACATCGCCGGCATGGCCGGCTTCTTCGTCGGCCCCCTGCTCGGCGGTCTTGTTGTCGGCGATGCCGGCAAGCTCCCGGTCACGACAGGCGATCGCCTGCTGTTGACCCCGTTCATCGCCATCGTCGCCCTCGCCCTGGCGGCGGCGCTCATGGTTCGGGTGTTGCTGCCGGCCGCCGTCGGGCGCCAAGCCTCCATGGCCGCGGCTCCTCGCGTTCAAGCCGATCGGGCGGTCGTGCTTCGTCTGCGCGTTATCGCTTTCGTGACGGCACTGGCGGTCGGCTCGTTCGAGGTCGGACTGGCGCTGCGCGGCAAGCAGATCCTCGGACTCGACGCCGCTCATGTCGGCGCCATGTTCGCCGAATGCAGCCTGATCATGTTCATCGTCCAGGCGCTGGTCTTTTCGCCCTTCATCGATCCCGCCCGCACGCGCTGGCTGATCGCTCCCGGCCTCGCGACCCTGGCCGCGGGCCTGGCGATGGTTCCGCTTGCCGAGAGTGCGCTCGCCATGACGGTCGCCGTGGCCCTGATTGCGGCCAGCGCCGGCACCCTGTCGCCGATCGCCACCTACTGGGCATCGCTCGGCTCGACCGAAACGCAAGGCGCCGATCTCGGCCGGATGACAGCCGCGGCGAGCCTCGGCCAAGCCGTTGGCTCGACTGCGGGCGGTTTCCTGTTCGACGTTACGTTGCTGCCCTATGCGGGATTTACGGTCACGGCGGTGATCGTTGCCGCCGGCCTGCTGGTGAGCCTGCGCCTGCCCCGGCTGCTCCGACCAATCGCGGACGAGCAAGCCGATCGCCAGCGGAGCCAAGGCCTGCAGCAATGATGGCGTGTATCGTCCCGGGTCGTGAATGTCCAAGACGTGCGGTCAGCCGCCCGTGGCAGCCGCCAGCGCCCGGGGCTTCAGGATCTTGACGGTCCGCAACGTCGTGAGCTCGATCATGCCGAGCCCCTTGAGCTTGGTCAGGACCCGGGAGACGGTCTCGAGCGAGAGGCCGAGATAGTCGCCGATGTCCGAACGCGACATCGGCAGATCGATGAGGTCGGTGTCGCCCTGCCGAACCGACATGTCCAGCAGGAAAGCAGCCACGCGCTCGACGGCGTTCTGCCGGCCAAGGACCAGGAGGTGCTCCTGGGCCCGCACCAGGCCGCGCAAGGCCAGGGGCAGTATCTGCCGGGACAGGTCGTTCGTGGCGGCAAGGCGAATCGAACATACCGCAGTGGTCGCGACGGCATCGGCAGAAAAATGATGCGTCCGGTCCGCTTCGAACCCGAACACTTCGCCCGGCAGGTAGAATGCCGCGATCTGCCGCCGTCCGTCGTCCAGCAGGCGATAAGTCCTGACGCAGCCGAACTTGACCTCGTAGAGGCAGCTGACCTCGTCCCCTTCGCAGAATATCTCGGAACCGGCGGGATGGAACGAGACGGGCATCGGGTCGCCGAACAGGCTTTCCCGATCCCAGCTGGCCGCGTCCAAGGCCTGGCGATCTTTGAAGGACTGTATCCTGCGGTGCAGCGTCATGGTTCCCTCCTGCGTATGAGGGCTTTATGGCTCGCCCGCGAGCGCAGGAAAATTCGTTTACATCCCTACGTAGCTCTACGTAGTCCGCCGGCGGACGATGCTGCTAGCGGGAGTCCAGGCCGGCTTCGAGCGCCATGCGGACGAGCTCGGGCAGGCTTTTCGCCTCCATCTTCGCCATGACGTTGGCGCGATGCACCTCGACCGTCCGCGGGCTGATGTCGAGGTCGAAGGCAATGGTCTTGTTCGGCAACCCGGCAACGACCGCCGCAAAGACCTCCCGCTCCCGCTCGCTCAGCGTCGCCGCGCGGCTGCGGATCGCGGTCGCGTCCTCCTGAACCGCCACCTTCGCAAGGGCCGCGATGGCGCGTTCGATCGCCGCGATCAGGACTTCGTCCTGGAAGGGCTTTTCGATGAAGTCCACAGCCCCCGCTTTCATGGCCTCCACCGCCAGCGGCACATCGCCGTGTCCGGTGATGACGATCGTGGGCACGTGGTTCGGAAGCTGGCGCAACCGTCGCAGCAGTTCGATGCCATCCAGGTCCGGCATGCGCAGGTCCGTGACGAGGCATCCGTTGCGTATGTTCGGCGCGATGCCGAGGAATGCGAGGGCCGACTCGTGCTGGCGCACCGTGAACCCCGACATGGTCAGGAGAAAGGCCAGCGATTTCCTGACGGCCTCCTCGTCGTCGACGATGTGAATGACATAGTCGCCCTTATCCATTGCTCGCCCCTTCCTCGTATGCAGGCAGGGTGAATCGGAACGTCACGCCGCCATGGGCATTGCGTGTCATGCTGATGCCGCCTCCATGGGCCTCGACGATCCGTTTGGATATCGACAGGCCGATCCCCATTCCGCCCGGCTTCGTCGTGGTGAAGGGCTTGAACAGTTGCGAAGCCACCTCTTCGGAAATCCCGGAACCCGTATCCGAGACCTCCACCACGACCTCGCCCGCCTCGCCCGGCGACGTACGCACGGTCAGGAGCCGTGTCTCGCTGTCGCGCATGGCCTCCATCGCATTGCGCATCAGGTTGGTCAGGACCTGCTGCATCTGCACCTTGTCGGCCATCACCATCGCCGCGCCGGGGGCGAATTCGAAGATCGAACGAACGCCGCGCTCCTTCGAGCCCATGAGCGCGAGCGCCCCGGCCTCCTCGACGAGCGTGCGAATGTCCACAGGGGCCTTCTCGGTCTCTCCACGCATGACGAACTCGCGCAAATGCCGGATGATCTGGCCTGCCCTCAGCGACTGGTTGGCCATTTCCGAGAGCGCCTCGGGCAGATAGGCCATCGCCTTCTCCGGGCTGTCGCGCAGCATGCGGTTCGCGCCCTGGGCATAGTTCGCGATCGTCGAAAGGGGCTGGTTGAGCTCATGCGCCAGCGTGGAGGCCATTTCGCCGAGTTCGTTCAACCGCGCCAACCGGGCCAGTTCGCCCTGGATCTCCTGCAGGCGAGCAGCCGACTCCTCTCGTTCGGTCAGGTCGCGAATGAAGCCGGTGAAGTAGGTCTTGCCGTCGACCTTCATCTCTCCCACCGCAAGCTTCATCGGGAAGGTGGACCCGTCCTTGCGACGGCCGACAACCACGCGATCCACTCCGATGATGCGCCTTTCGCCGGTGGCCAGGTAGCGCTGGATGTAGCCGTCGTGCCCGCTCCGGTAAGGTTCCGGCATCAGCATGCGGATGTTCTGGCCGCGGACTTCTTCTTCCTTGTATCCGAACTGCCGGACGGCCGCCGCATTGAAGGAGACAACGGTCCCGTCGCCCTCGATGACGACAGTGGCGTCCAGGACCGTGTCCAATATGGACCTGAGATGAACTTCGCGTTCCTCCAGAGCCTTCCGCGTGACTTCGATGGAATCCCAGGCGCGGTGGAGAAGTTCGCCGATAGCCGCTATGGCAACACCGACGGCGACAAACAGCAGCACGGCCGCCGCGTTGTCGGTCCGAGACAGGTCTTCCCCGAAGAAGTACGAGCCTGCGAAGACCGACATTGCCACCGACAGCAGGCCGGGACCGATGCCGCCCAGGATCGAGGCGAGAAGTATTGCGGGCACGAAGAGCGTGAAGGCCGCCCGCTCGGCAAGCACATCCTGCAGTACGATGCGGACAAGGAGAGCCGCGGCTACCGTGAGGAACGCAACAAGATAGCCTGCCATCCCCTTGTATCGCAAAGGGAAGGAATGCGGGCTGACGCGCGTGGACAGGGAACCGCCATCCATGATGCGATCTTCTCAAATGTCATCGGTTGCCGGACGTAAGCGCCAGGGTCGACATATAACAGCCCCTGCCGCTCAGCCATCGAATCTGCCTCGACATATGAAGACATCGCGCGTTTGTTGATTTCTATCAATGCGCTACGAAGGTATTACAAGAATTCAACAGCATTGCCGTCCGCAATGCCCGACCGACGGGCAGGCATAGGCGGGCGAGCTACGGGTGTTCCACCCGGGCGACACGGTAGGTGTGCGTGGCTCCCTTGCGGCCGATCGACAGGTATTCGCCGACGATGAACTGCTCCTCGCCGAGCCGAAATCCGATCTCGTCGTCACCCTCGCCTTCGGCATAGTCGAAGTACCATTGGCCGCCGGGCTTGCGCCGGACGAGGCCGATCAGGTCTTCCGCCCGTCCGGAGAATTTCCTGACGCGACAAAGCGTCTGGTGCGATTTCCACTCGGCGGCGGCAATGCGTCCGACATCGTCCAGGGGAATGAGCAGGTCATAGCCCGCGTCCCGGTCACCCTCGGGATGCCCCTTCTCGCGGGCGAGGAGCAGCCGGACACTGCGGAAGCCCGGGGTGAAATCCTTGATCGTCGGCATGGCAGGTTCCTTTCCGATCCATGACTACCGCACGGTGCGCAAGCGGCGTTGATCGAGGTCAATCCCGATTTGCTCCCTCATTCGATCGGGGACAGCGCAAACGCGGCCACTCCCAGGGCCAGGGCGGTCACGGTGGCCGCCAGGAACGCCGCCGAGAAGCGCGGCGGTCCCGCGATGGCCGCCAGGGTGAAGCGCCCGGCCGCGTTGGCGGCGAGCGCGACGAGGACGGCCAAGGCCGACGCACCGACCAAACTCTCCGCGACGCGGCGAAGCGCGCTGAGGACTGCGACGTCGACGTCGAAAAGACCTGAAACGGCCGAAGCGGCGACCATGCCCGCGTCTCCGAAAAAGCCCGACAGGATGGCGCTAGCCACCGACACCGTAGCGAAGAGGCCGGCAAAGACGAGCAGCGGTCCCAACTCGAGCGGATTGCGCATCGCAGCTTCGGGAAGCTGCTTCGCACCGGGGATCGAAAACAGCAGCACGCCGCTGGCAACGAAGCCGGCTGCCGCCGCCACGGCGGGCAGCGCCACGACGACCGCCACGGCCGGCTGCACGAGCAGCGCGATGGTGAGGACACGGACGACGGATACAGCGGCGGCAAAGGACGCAGCGCCGGCCATCGGCCAGACACTCTCGCTCGACTTCGCGGCCCGCGCCAGTGCCACCGTCACCGCGGTCGACGAAACCACCGCGCCAGCGACCGCACTCACCAAAAGCCCTCGCGCGGGCCCGAGCACGCGCACGGCCACGTAGCCCAGGTAGGAAATCGCGGCGATCAGGACTGTGAAAATCCAGACCTCGCGCGGATTGAAGCCTTGCCACGGATCGATCGCCCGGTCCGGCAGGAGAGGCAGGACGATCGTGGTCATCACCGCCAGGATCAGCGCCGACCGAAGCTCGACCCAGGTGAGCCGCCTGAGCAGGCCGTGTAGCACCTCGCGGCTGGCCAGCAGGGCTGCGAGCGCTGCACCGCCGGCCGCCGCCGCGCGATAGTCCCCCGCGACCGCCAGCGCGCCAAGGCCGAACACGGCCAGCCCCGCCATCACGCTGGTCACGCTGAAGTCGTCGTCGTGGATCGCCTCCCTGGCCTTGAACCAGGAGAAAACCGCCGCAAATCCGAGGAAGCCCGCGATCAGTATCGACGATGCGGACAGGGCTATTGCGAGCGCCGCGAGAACGCCGCCGAGCAGGCTCGAAACGCCGTAGGTGCGGATGCCGGCCGTCCGGCTGCCCTCCGGCGCGTTCCTTTCCTGCCAGCCGCGCTCCAGGCCGACGAGAAGGCCGATTGCCAGCGCGAGTCCCAGGCGGGCTATGATCGCCTCCATGTCCGTTCTTTCATCGGCGCGTGGCCGTCTTGCGGCTGTCCGGGCCCCGCGACTTCGCGAAGCCGGCAACGGCATCGTCGGAGCGGCGCCGACGGTCCGGTTGCGCTGCCCCTTCGCTCTTCGGCCCAGGCACATCGCTTCGCCAGCGAGGTGGTTGACCCGGCCCAAGGGCGCGCAGGGCGTTGGCGATCACCGCCACGTCGATCGCCTCCTGCAGCAGCGCACCGGCAACCGGGGTGATGAAGCCGGCGGCGGCCGCCACCATGGCCGCGCCGGATAGTATGAGCCCGACGACGACACTCTGGGAAGCGATGGCCCTTGTGCGCTGGGCGATCTCGACGGCGTCGGCCACTGGGCGCAGGCGATCCGCAAGAACGATGACGTCGGCGGCAGCCGATGAGGCGGTTGCCCCCTTGGCGCCCATCGCTATTCCGACCGTGGCGGTGGCGAGCGCCGGGGCATCGTTGATGCCGTCGCCGACCATGATGGTCGTCGATTTCTCGTTTTCGCGACGCACGATGGCAACCTTGTCGGCAGGCGCTGCATCGGCCAAGACCTCGTCGAGGCCGAGCGTCGTGCCGACGCGCTCCGCCGTTTCGGCATCGTCGCCCGTCAGCATCAGAAGCCGGTCCACACCGGCCTTCCGGAGACCAGAGACCGTCTCGACGGCATCGCCACGCAGCCCGTCGCCGAAGATGAAGATCCCGGCGAGCCGTCCGTCCACCTCGACAAAGACGGTGAGCACCGGCTGCTGCCGATAGCGGGCAAGCACGCCCTCCGCCCAGCTTGGCACATCGCGGTCGGAAAGGACGAGGGATTTCGATCCGGCGCACAGCTCCTGCCCGCAGACCCGGCCCCTCAGTCCCGAGCCGCGAAATTCGCGAACGTCCGTCGGGTGGCCGAGCACGAGGCCACGCCGCCTGGCCGTCGCGACGATGGCTTCCGCGAGCACATGGTGGGAAGCCTGTTCGAGCGAAGCGAGAAGGCGGAAGAGCTCGTCGCTGTCGCGCCCCGGCGCGGCCGTCGCTTCGATGAGTTCCGCGCCGCCATGCGTCAGCGTACCGGTCTTGTCGAAGATCGCGGTGCGGGCCTTGGCCAGCGCCTCCAGCGCGGCACTTCCCTTCACGAGAACCCCTCGCCTTGCCGCCTGCGAGATTCCGGCGACGAAGGCGATCGGAGCGGCGAGGATCAGCGGGCAAGGCGTCGCAACCACCAGCACGGAGAGCGCACGGATCGGGTCTCCGGAGAGCAGCCAGGCAATCGCCGCCACCGCCAGGGTCAGCGGCAGCATGACGATGGCGAAACGATCCGCCATCCTGACATACGGCGCCTTGGCGGTCTGGGCCGCCTCGACCATGCGCACGATGCCGGCATAGGTGCTCTCGCGCGCGATGGCGGTCGCGCGCATGTGGAACGGCTCGCCCGCATTGACGGTGCCGCTACGGAGCGGCTCCCCGGTTTGGCAGCGCTTCGCCAGGGGCTCTCCCGTGACCGCCGATTCATCTATCCGGGCGGACCGCTCCAACAGGACGCCATCGACCGGCACAAGCTCCCCGGCGCGAACCAGAAGGCGGTCCTCCATCCGGACTTCGTCGACGGGAATTCGCTGCAGACCCGCAGCCGAGAGCCGATGGGCGATGCGGGGTGAGCGGTCGGTCAAGGCCCTGAGATCGCGTTCGGCCTTACCCCTTGCAAAATCCTCGATGACCGTGCCGCCGACATACATGATGGCGACCACGAGCCCCGCCAGGCTCTGGTCGAGGACGATCGCGGCAGACATCGAAATCAGGGCGATCACGTCGACGCCGACGCGACCAGCTAGAAGATCCAAGGCAATGGACCTGGCAAGACTCACCGCAACAGGCACCGTCGCCAATATGCGTATCGTGTCGGAGGGAATGCGTACGACGGTCTGGACCTCGTCCAGGAAGCCTGCAACGAGCCCGGCCAGTGCGATCGCAAGCAAGGTTTTCCTGAGCAGCGGCTCGTTCACGGCGGTCTCGCGGCCTACTAGGTCCAGCTGGGATGCGTTCCGGTTGCGAGCGAACGCTCGAAACCGACCGTCGCCGCATTCAGGCAGCCGAACGGCGTCGCGCCGCCGATGTCGCGCGTCTTCCAGCCGGCACCTGCTCCGCAGGCAGCCATAACGTTTCCCATCGCAGTTCCATCCCTCCTGTCGTTCCTCTTTCGGGGATCGCCGGGCTTCGCGCCTTGACGCACGTCAATCCTGCTCGGCGACGCCGTGCCTTGACCTAGCGCAAGGCACGACGGCTCGCTTCGCGCTAGTTCTGGCGCCAGGCAAATCCTTCGAAAGGTCCCAAGCCATGCCATTCAGGACAATTCTTGCGATCACGGGCGTCCGCGACGGAGACGGCGACATCAAGCTGGCCGCCGGACTGAGCGAACAGACGGGAGCCCATCTTTCCGTGATGGCCGTCGCGCTGGCCGCTCCGCCGCCGATCGGCGACTATGCAGCCCCGCTGTCCGACGCCTGGGCGGAGGAGCGGCGGATGGACATGGCGAACCTCGACAAGCGGACCCAGGCGGTGCAGGGCCTCCTGGCGGCCATGCCGATCTCCAGCGACGTGACCAGCGCATATGCCGAGATGGGCTGGTCGGACGAGATCATCGGCCGGCGTGCCCGCTATGCCGATCTGACCGTGATCGGCCCGGAGATGCTTTCAGGCGGAACGCTCAGGAACAAGGCTTTGGAAGGGGCACTGTTTTCGTCGGGAAAGCCGGTTCTTCTGGCACCCGCCGGCAGCATGCCGAGCTTGAGGCCCAAAAAGGTCATGGTTGCCTGGGATTCCCGCCTCGAGGCATCGCGCGCCGTTCGTGAAGCTCTGGAAATCCTGACCCGGGCCGACGAGGTCCGTGTCGTTCTCGTCGACCCGGTGGAGGGGGAAAATGACCATGGCGAGGAACCGGGAGCGGACGTAGCAGTGTATCTCGCCCGCCATGGCGCCAACGTCGCGGTGGACCGGCTGCCAAGGTCCGGCCAGGATGTCGCCGACGTGCTCAGGCGCCACGCCGGCGACATGTCCGCCGACCTGCTGGTCATGGGGGCCTACGGGCATTCGCGGCTGCGCGAGCGGATCTTCGGTGGCGTGACCAAGTCCATGCTCGGCGAGCCGTCCTTGCCAATCCTCATGGCGCGGTAGAAGCATGACGCCGGGGGCAGCTGCTTCAGGCTGCCCCCTCGAAAAACGTCAGTCTTCGAGCGCCTCGCGGCCAGACATCTGCTCCACGAAGATGCGGAAGAACAGGTGCGACGAGTGGTCGGCCATGGGCTGCTCGACCAGCTTGAGGCCGCCTGGCTCCCACCAGTTGACATGGGCGCTGAGAAGCCGCCAGGCATGTTCGCGTAGCTGCTTCTCCTCCGGCGAATCGCCGAGCTCCTCGTATCGACCGTCGACGAGCACGCTCCGCCACTGCCGCCCCTCACCGCGCTCCTCCACCAGAACGCAGACTTGCGGGTTGGCCCGCATGCATTCGATCTTCTTACCCGGCATGGAGAAGGCGTACAGCCAGTTGCCCGAGTAGCAACAGTAGATCGGCACGACGTAGGGCCGGCCGCCGTGAGCGCATGCCAGATGGCACAGGTGACTGTTCGTCAGAACCTTGGTGCATTCGATGGTCGTGAGTGCCCTCAGTTTCATCGCCTAATCTCCTCGGGCCTGCACGGCGAGGCAGCCCGAAGGCCGGCCGCCGCGCGTCGTCGCATTAGGGCGGCAACGCCAAGACCCGCGTAAGCCGCGGTAGCTCCGGATCGAGAGATTGCGCCTCCCCGCCAAGGCGGCATTGACCTGGATCAAAAATGCCGTGCCCATTCCGCCGGCGTTCCAAGGTGCCCCCCCGGCGAGCCTCCAGGCCCGGCGCGGCCAACCGCCGTTCATGCACGGGGAGCCGGCGCAGCGGGTCAATGTGCGGCGGGCGGCGGAGAGGCCTGCCCGTAGCAGTCCGCGCCCGTCTTGGTTCCGCAGGGCTTGTTCCAATGTCCGGACGGCACCTGCTGGCAGGCGGCAACGATCAAGGCCACCGCGAGCAGCGTGAAGGCCCTCGTCCGGCGCGTTGCCAGCCTCGGGCCCGGCGAGGTTTCGATCCGGCCGCTCATTGGAGTTGCCCCACTAGTCACTTTCATCTCTTGCTCCCACTGGCCAGTTGAAGACCTCTCGACAGCCGAGCATCAACGCCGCCGGCTGAGAGGCGATTGCGGCAATATATCTCCGGCAATCGATGCCGCTTTGAGCCAGGTCAAAAATCGACTGCGGGAGCTACTTGGCGAGTAACGACAATCACTGGATCAAACATGACGCGAGTATCGACTACAACTGCGTTGCCGCCGGACACAGGAAACTGCGCCCCGTAACCCGCCGACACTGCAGCTGAAAACAATGAACAAAGCCCATGCGGCAACCCAACAAATGCCGGATAGTTGCAGCGCGTATGGCAAGGCTGGGGAGAATTCGACGACCTGACGCAGGACGGCGGCAGAGGACATCGCCACGAACGCCGCCGTGGCCGGAATGGAGGCAGCGAAGGCACGTCCGGCATGTTTGCGGACCATGCTTGCCATGATGCCCATGGCCATGGTGCCGACCGCTCCGACCGTCCAGGTGTGGACGGCAGCCGCCGGCCCGACAATCGCCGGAAGGAAGCTGCTCGCGGCGGCGAGCATAAAGCCCACGACTATCCAGAGATAACCGATATGCAGCACCAGAATCGCCGCCGATCTGCGGCTCCGCCAACCGCGCCATGCGGCCAGGCGCCCGAGTTGCAGGCATGCTGCGGCGATGCAGGCGATCGCTGCGAGCCATGACCCGGGTGCTGCGGTCCATGCGGCGAGTGCGCCGACAGCGGCAAGGGCCGCGGCCGTTTCGACACGGGCGCGCGCGATCTCGGCTCCTTGCGCTCCGCTCTGCAGATAGGCCTCCGTCAGGGTCGGCACGACGCGGCCGCCGATGACCATGACAAGCCCGACGATGGCCGCCAGCGCCGTGCGCGTCGCCAGTTCTGCCTGCCACCCGACGATGATGAGCAGCATCGCCGTCCAATAGAGCATCAGCAGAGCGAGGACCTTCAGGTTGCGGCGATCGCGCCCGACACGCATTGACCTTGCCAACACGAGCATCACGAGAAGCAAGAAAAGGGCGAAAAGGGCCGACCCCGTCATCTGGTCGACGAGTACAAAGACCATCCTGCCAAGGACCCAGACGCCGACCAGGCGCCAGGTGACGACCGGCGGCACCGGTTTCTGTCCTGTCCAGCGCGGAAGTGCGGTCAAAAGGAATCCAGCGAGGATCGCTGGCAGGGTGCCGAACAGGACCACATGGCGATGCCAGTTGCCGGCAGATCTCACACTGAGAACAATTATCTCCGCAGGCAATGCCCAGACGGCACCTCCCAGCATCGCGTCCAGCGCCGCAAGCATGAAGAAGGGACGGAATGGCGCTCCGCGCTCGGATTTCATCCGCGGCGTCCGGCCTGGATACGCAGCATTTGCTCTGGCGCAACGAATTGCCGGACCAGGCGGGCACACTTCCGGAACTGTCTCGGAAGCTCCAGCCAGGCCCGGCATACGGAACCTCGCCTGCAAGAAGGATAAGAAGATGACCCGACAAATGGACGACGTCCAGCCGACCCAACCCGCCAGCGGAACGGTCGTCCGGCGGCTCGCCACCGTCCTGCAAGGCGTGGAATTGGACTGTGACTGCCGCAGCCGCCTTGACCAGGCGCTCGCCCGTTTCGAGGCGCTGGAAAACAGGCGGTCGGCGCGCCAGCAGCTTGCCACGGCCCGCCGGCAGCGCGAGCGCATCGAGGCCGTGCTGCATTTCCTGCAGGACCTGGACATGCTGGCGCCGACCGAACAGGACCATGGCCTCTACGAGGAGATCGCCCTCCTGTTCGACGACTTGGCAGAGGCCGCCGCGGAAGGTGCCAGCGCGATGCGCCGGCTTGCGGCATCGCCGGTTGCCATGCCGTAATATCAGTCATCGCCGCCCCAGCGGGTCAGCGCCTCCCCCGGATCGACGCCCGCCCAATTGACCAGCCGCGCGGCGATCTCGCGCACCATCTGCCCGAGCGAGGCGGGCCTGGCATAGAAGGGCGGAACCGGCGGCGCGATCACTGCCCCCATGCGGGCCAGCCGGAGCATCGCCTCCAGATGCCCCTCATGCAGCGGCGCCTCGCGCGGGGCCACGACCAGCCGGCGCTTTTCCTTCAGCGTGACGTCGGCTGCGCGCGTGAGCAGGTTGTCGCCGAGCCCATGCGCCATCGCCGCAAGCGTGCGCATCGAGCAGGGCACGACGATCATGGCGTCGGCCCTGAACGAACCGCTGGCGATAGGCGCCGCGAGGTTGCCCGCTTCATGCACCCGGCTGGCGGAGGCGGCGAGCAGGGCAAGGCCATCCTCGCCGAGTTCGTGCGCGATGCTGGCCGGTGCCCCGGGCGAGACGACGAGATGGGTTTCGACGCCCACCCCGCCCAGCAGGCGCAGGGACTCCAGTGCGAGGACCGAACCGGACGCCCCGCTCACGCCGACGATCACACGCTTGGTCATGGCTATCGCGCGTTCTCCGCATTTGGAAAAAGCTCCGCCCAGCGCTGCGACACCTGCCGTTCGACATCGGCCGACATGCTGAGTTCGCGGCCCCATTCTCGCGCCGTTTCGGAGCCGATCTTGCGCGTCGCGTCGAGGCCCAGCTTGCCGCCGAGGCCCTCCAGCGGAGAGGCGAAATCGAGCAGGTCGATGGGCGTGCGCTCGACGAGCATCACGTCGCGCGAAGGGTCCAGCCGCGTCGACACGGCCCACATCACGTCCGGCCACGAGCGGATGTCGACGTCGTCGTCGACCACGATGACCAGCTTGGTCATCGAGAACTGCGGAAGCAGCGACCAGAACCCCATCATCACCCGTCGCGCCTGACCGGGGTATTTCTTGGCGATCGAAGCGACCGCGATCCGGTAGGAACAAGCCTCGGGCGGCAGCCACACATCGACGATCTCGGGAATCTGCTGGCGCAACAAAGGCTTGAAAACTTCAAGCATCGCCTCGCCGAGTACCGAAGGTTCGTCCGGCGCGCGGCCGGTGAAGGTAGTGAGGTAGCTCGCGCCCTCGCGGAGGCGCATGCCGGTGAGGCGGAAGACCGGATAGTGCTCCGGCGCATTGTAGTAGCCGGTGTGGTCACCGAACGGACCTTCGAGTGCCGTCTCGGTCGGCGAGATCGTGCCTTCGAGGACGATCTCGGCGCTAGCCGGGACATGCAGCGCAATGGTCCGGCACGATACTAGCCCGACCCGCCTGTTGTTGATGAGCCCCGAAAGGGCAAGTTCCGACACACCTTCGGGCACCGGCATCACCGCCGCGAGCAGCGTCGCCGGATCGGCGCCAATGACCACGGCCACGGGCATGTCCGCGCCGATCGCCGCCCATTGCCGGTGATGCGCGGCCGCGCCCCGCATCGGCAGCCAGCGCATGATGGCGCGGTCGCTGTCGAGCACCTGCATGCGGTAGATGCCGAGATTGTAGCCGGCCGGATCGTCGCTGCCCGGAGGGCGAGTGACCACAACAGGCCAGGTGATGAGCGGACCGGCGTCGCCGGGCCAGCAGGTCTGCACCGGCAACTGCGAGAGGTCGGGCGCGGCGTCGCGCAGCACACGGTCGGCAAAGGCCACGCGCGGCCGCGACGAAAGCGCGCCGCGCGCTGCAGGCAGAAGCGAACGCGCCTCGGCAAGCGTGCGTGGCGCTCTCGGCGAACGCATCCAGGCAAGCAGGCTGCCCAAGCTCGCGAGCCCCTCGCGGTTGGTGCCGAGGCCCGCCGCCACACGTTCCACGGTGCCGAACAGATTGGCGACCACCGGTATGGGCGAGAGGCTGCCCGCGCCAGTCTGCGGCGCGCCAAACCGCAGCGCCGGTCCGCCTCGTGCGATGACACGGCGATGGATTTCGGTCGCTTCGAGATGCATCGACACCGGGCTGTCGACATTGCGCACCGCACCTTCCCGGTCGAGATGGGCAAGGAAGGACGAAAGGTCGGGAAAGGATGGAAGGCTGCGTTCGTGCATTCTCGATGTATCCATCGCCGCAACAGCGGGCCCGGCTCTATGGCACGGCACATCGGGACCAACTTTGCTCCACAGCAAAGAAGCCCGGCCTCAATTCGCCTAGCTGTTACCGGCGCCGGCATCGTGGCGCGCGTTCGGAACAGGAGAACAGCATGAGCATTCCGGCGGCGGAGAGTTGGGATCTGGTGCGCGAAGCGGCGATGGCTTTCCGGCAGTGGCGGCATCGGCACTTCGCCCGGCGGGCCATACCGTCGGAGGAAGGCATCGAACGGGACATGCGGCGCGAGAATTTCGACGCTGCAATCTTATCACCCTTTGCCTCGAGCATCCTCTTCTCGGACGCCATCCAGACTTTCGGCCTCGATGCTTCGGATGATCGCAACGCGCCATGAGGCTACGAGGCTCGCGAGCCGGCCTCGCGGCTTTCGCGCTTCTGTTTGACCTTGATCAAACATGCTGTCCAGGCGCGCACCTATGCTGCAGCGAATGATTTGAACATAAGAACGGAGCGCCGGACTTGGTCGCCGAAGGACAATTGCCGGCATTCGTGCGGCGCCTGATACCGAGCTTCATGGGCCGGCCGCTCGGACCGATGCTGACGCTATCGCTGCGTTCGCTGGCCCGGCGGCGGCCGCAGCTGTTCGACCGGCTCGGCGATCACCGCGGGGCGAGCTACCGCATCGATCCCAACGACCTGGCCTTTTCGTTCATCGTCGTGCCGGACGGTGCAATGGCGTTCGTCCGGGTCGTCGGCAGGGACGATCCCGCAACGGCCGACGTCACCATCAAGGGGCCGATCCTGATGCTGCTCGGCTTGCTTGACGGCACACTCGACGGCGATGCCCTGTTCTTCCATCGGGTGCTCTCGGTCAGCGGCCGCACCGAGGCCGTGGTCGCCCTGCGCAATGCCATCGAGGACGCCGAACTGCGCCCGTCCGACCTGCTTGGGCTGCACGGCACCCTGGCGCGACTGGCCGATGCAGGCGTGCTAGCCGGCCTGAGCGCGGCGCGCCATCTGGCCGAACGAACCGCCGTCCATTCGAAGGCGGAAGCATGAGCGACCCCGGACGCATGGAGCTCGTCTGCCCTGCCGGCACGCCGGCAACGCTGAGGGCGGCCGTACTCGCCGGCGCGGATTCTATCTATTGCGGTTTCCGCAACGAGACGAATGCGCGCAATTTCCCGGGCCTGAACTTCTCGACCGAGGAGCTCGCCGAGGGCGCGCGCTTAGCTCACGCGCATGGCAAGAAGGTGCTGGTCGCGATCAACACCTTCGCGCAGGCCGGCCGCGTCGATCTCTGGCGCAAGGCGGTCGATGACGCGGTAATCAGCGGCGCCGACGCCATCATCGCAGCAGACATCGCCGTACTCGACCATGTGGCACAGAACCACGACGTCCGGCTGCACCTGTCCGTGCAGGCCGCCGCGGCGACGCCCGAATCGATCGGCTTCTACGCCGAGGCCTTCGGCGTGCGCCGCGTGGTGCTGCCACGCGTTCTGTCGATCCAGGAGATCGCAGCGCTCAACAAGCAGATCGACGTGGAAACCGAAGCCTTCGTCTTCGGTGGCCTCTGCGTGATGGTCGAGGGCCGCTGCTACCTCTCGTCTTATGCCACCGGCAAATCGCCCAATCTCAACGGCGTCTGCTCGCCGCCGGAGTGGGTGAACTATGTCGAGGACGGCAGCGGCACCACCGCCCGGCTCGCGGGCTTTGCCATCGACCGCTATGCGCCCGGCGAACCGGCCGGCTACCCGACACTCTGCAAGGGCCGCTTCAAGGCCGGCGACAGGACCTCCTACCTCTTCGAGGACCCGGTCAGCCTGAATGCCGGCTCCATGCTAGCGGGCCTGAAATCGGCAGGCGTGACGGCGCTGAAGATCGAAGGACGCCAGCGCGGCAAGGGCTACGTCACGGAGGTCGTGAGCGCCTTCCGCCGCGCGGTCGACGCGGTGGAGACCGGCGGCGACGCCATCGAGATCGACCGCATCCTGGCCGGCATGTCGGAAGGCGGCAGGCAGACGGCTGGCGCCTACCGAAAAACGTGGAGATAGACCGATGTGGCCGACGAAACTGACCCTGGGACCGGTTTTTTACCACTGGCCTGCCGAGCGCCTCAAAGATTTCTATAGGCGCATCGCCGACGAGGCGCCGGTCGACCGGGTGCACGTAGGCGAGGTCGTTTGCGGCAAGCGGCTGCCGTTCTCCGATCCGGTCTGGCCGGATGTCATCGAGCGGCTGGAACGAGGCGGCAAGGAGGTAGTGCTGTCCACGCTCGCCGCCCCCGCAAACGTACGCGAATGCAAGGTCGTCAGGGAACTCTGTCATGACACCCGCATGGTCGAGATCAACGACCTGACGGCCCTGCCCAGCAGGCGCGGCCAATCCTTCGTCGCCGGTCCCTTCATCAACGTCTACAACGAGGGGACGGCGCGTTACCTCATCGGCCAGGGCGCCCTGACGATCTGCCCGCCGGTGGAACTGTCTCTGGCCAGTATCGGCAGCCTTGCGCGCGCCTGCCCGGAAGCGGAGTTCGAGGTCTTCGCATTCGGGCGCCTGCCGCTGGCGCTGTCGGGGCGCTGCTACCACGCGCGGCTGCACGGCCTGCACAAGGATTCGTGTCGCTTCACCTGCGAGAAGGATCTCGACGGGCTGGCGGTGGACACCGCCGAGGACCAGGAATTCCTGGCCATCAACGGCGTGCAGACGCTGTCCAACCAGGTTCAGGCCGCCTGCCCCACGCCCGAGAAGCTGGCAGCCATCGGCATCAGGCGGCTGAGGCTGTCGCCGCAGACCTGCGACATGGTCGCAGTAGCGAAGGTCTATCGCGACCTTATCGACGGCAACGAGGACGCCGATGGAGCGCGCTTCCTGCTGTCCTGCCTCGAGCTGCCTGGGCGCATGGTGGACGGCTTCTTCCACGGCAAGCCCGGCTGCCAGCCGGTCGCCATGCCCTGAGACAACCGGCGGCGCCCGGTCAGCGGCTACCGCAGCAGCAGTCGCAACCCGAACCGTCCTTGCGGCCGACCTCGACACGCCAGACCTCCGGCCCCTGTTCCAGGTACTCCCAGGTGAGCTGGCCGGGAAACGCCATTTCGAGCTGGTAGTGCAGCGGTCGCGGGTCGTGGTCGCTGGCGATGACGAAGGCGGCGCCGGGGGCCAGCGCATCGACCATGGCGAATATCCTCGGATGACGCTCCATCCGTGGAATGGTCCTGACATCGATGACGGAGATGGTTCCAGCTTCGGCGGTTGCCATGTGTTTTCTGTCCTTCGGCCCGAAAAGGGAAAGCCGGGAGCAGCGGCCGCCCTCCCCCCCGACGCGGGGACCCTAAGGCGGAGGGCGGGCGGCGAGATTGCCGAAACGCAAACAAATCCGGGAAACGGCACCTGCTTGGCATTTCGCAAAGAGGCCGGACGGCCTTGGGACTAGAACCGTCGCAAGGCAAACGCGACAGAACTGGAAATGCCATGCCCGCAACCATCCTGGAGAAGTACGGCGAGGCGCGCCTGCCCCGCTATACGAGCTATCCGACGGCCCCACGTTTTTCGCCAGCCATCGGAGCCGGTTCCTATGGCGACTGGCTCGGCCAGCTGCCCGCCGGCGACCCGGTGTCGCTCTACCTGCACATCCCGTTCTGCCGGTCGATGTGCTGGTACTGCGGCTGCCACACCACGATCACGAGACAGGACCAGCCGATCCTCGACTATCTCACCGTGCTGCGCGACGAGATCCGCATGGTGGCGGGGCGCATCCCGCATCGCCTGCCGGTGGGCGAGGTGCATTTCGGCGGCGGCACGCCGACCATCATGGAGCCGGCGGAATTCCTCTCGCTGATGGCGCTGCTGCGCGAACACTACGATTTCTCCGACACGACAGGTATCGCCGTCGAGATCGACCCGCGCCGACTGACGGCCGAGATGGCGCAGGCGCTGGGCGCGGCGGGCGTCACCCGCGCCAGCCTCGGCGTTCAGAGCTTCGATCCTGTGGTGCAGAAGGCGATCAACCGCATCCAGACCGAGAAGCAGACGGCAGAGGCCACCGACAATCTCCGCCGCGCCGGGGTCGGCGGCATCAATTTCGACCTGATCTACGGCCTGCCGCACCAGACGGTGCAGTCTTGCATCGACACGGCCAATGCGGCCATCGCCATGCTGCCGGACCGCTTCGCGGTGTTCGGCTATGCGCACATCCCATCCTTCAAGAAGCACCAGCGGATGATCGACGAGGCCGCCCTGCCCGATGGCGCAGCGCGCAACGAACAGGCCGAGGCGATCGCCGAGACGCTGGTCGCCGCAGGCTACAGGCAGATCGGTCTCGACCATTTCGCGCTGCCGGGCGACGACCTCGTGCGGTTTCAGCAAGCGGGACGGCTCAGGCGCAATTTCCAGGGCTACACGACGGACAGTTGCGAGACGCTGATCGGCTTTGGTGCATCGGCCATCGGGCGCATGAAGGACGGCTACGTGCAGAACGAGGTGGCGCCCGGTCTCTACGCCCAGCACATCGCCTCCGGTCGGCTGGCAACCGCCAAGGGCTATCGCCTGACGGAAGAAGACCGGCTGCGGGCCGAGATCATCGAACGCCTGATGTGCGATTTCAGCGCCGACATCGGAGCCATCTGCAGGGTCCATGGCGTCGACGTTTCGGGACTGCTCGCCGGCAACGACAGGCTGGCCGAATTGGCCGGTGACGGAGTGCTCACCATTGCCGACGGCGTGTTGCGCGTCAGCCGGGAACATCGCTTCGTCATCCGCGCCGTCGCCGCCGCCTTCGACGCCTATATCGACCATTCGACCCGGACGCATAGCAAGGCGGCCTGACCGCCGATCAGGAAGCGAAAAGGCCCGGCGTGGGAGCGCCGGGCCTTCCGCCATCACAGCCTTGTTCCCCTAACCTGCAAGGCTGCGATAGACGGCGGGAAGAGCTGCCGGCAGCTTCGCTATGTTGCCGACCACGGCGTAGCCGTTCTGGCCAAACAGCGCCGGTATGTAGGATTTCGCCTCCCGGTCGACCGTAACGCCGAACACACCGAGGCCGCTGCGTCGTGCCTCGATCACGGCACGGCGGCTGTCCTCCAGCGCGAAGCGGCCCTCATAGTGGTCGATGTCGTTGGGCTTGCCGTCGGTCAGCACCAGAAGCAGCCTCTTGCGGTTCGGCTGCCTTGCCAGCTCCGCCGCTGCATGCCTGATAGCCGCGCCGATGCGGGTGTAGTAGCCCGGCTTGAGGGCAGCGATGCGGGCCTCGACCGTGACACCCATAGGCTCGTCGAAGGCCTTCACCGTCTCGATGCGCACCCAGTCGCGGCGACGCGAGGTGAAGGTCAGGATCGCATGGTTGTCGCCGCAGGCGGCAAGCCCGTTGGCCAGGATCAGCAGCGCCTCCTTCTCGACGTCGAGCACCCGGCGGTTGTCGAACCAGGCATCCGTCGAGAGCGACACGTCGACGAGGATGGTAACCGCCAGATCGTGTGCCTGGGGCCGGCTCATCAGGTGGATGCGGTCGCTGCCCTGGCCGCCGGCGGCGAGATCGCAACGGGCCCGCACCACCGCGTCGAGGTCGAGATCGATGCCGTCGAGCTGGGTGCGCAGCATCTCGCGGCGCGGCCTGAGCACCTCGAACTGGCGGCGCACGCGCCGGATGAGGCGCCTGGTCTCGACATCGGGCTCGCCGACGGTTCCAAGGATCGCGGCCGGTGCGGCCAATACCCGACAGTGATCGGAAAGGTATGTGCCGGTGCGGAAATCCCATTCCGGATAGGTGCATTCCGCCGTCAGCGGCGTGCGGTCCAGCGCCTCGGGCGGGAGGTCGAGATCGAAGCGGAAGCGCGACGCCGGCCGGCCCTTGCGCTCGCCCAGCGTCATGTCGTCGAGATCCTCAGCAGCCTTGGCATCGTCATCGCTGTCGTCCGAGGGCCGGTCGACATTGACCATCTCCGCCATCGCCAGGATCTTCTCGAAGCGGTTGAGGATGAAGGGGCTGCGTTCGTCCTTGCGTGCCTCCTGGTTCTCGCGAACTGCGACCTGGCGCTCCGTTTCGGCACCGGCGACGTCCTTTCCACCAATGACGGGCTCGTCCTCGCCGCGGCGGGGCGCTGTTTCCTGGCGGAGCAAGGCATCGGGCCAGAGCGGCACCGGAAGCATTGGCAGGTACCCCGCCGGGGCGCGGTGCGGGAAGATCAGCGGCAGCGCGTCGTCGGCTTCTTGCGCCCCTTTCCTGAGAAGGCTCGCGATGCGTACCTCGACCTGCGCCTCGACCGACGGCAACGGACCGCGATGGCGCGCGGCAAGCGTTGCCGCCGCCAGGTGCCGGTAGCGGCGGCCAAGCCCCGGAAAGCTCGCGATCACGCTGGCAGCCGTCGCCTCCGCCCGCCGCAGCGCTGCAAGGTCGCGCAGCAAGGGATCCGTCGTTTCCGCGATGGGGTCCAGCGGCATGACCGCCATGTAGGCAGCCAGCCAGACATAGAGGTCGCGGTTGAGTGCCTTGTCGGGGAACAGGTCGATCACCGCTGGCAGCATCAGGGAGGAGCCATCGCGCGCGGGCTGGACGAGCTTTTCCTCGCCGAGCCCCATGCGCTGCCGCCAGCCGAGGCGATGGCCCGAGGTCCTGCCGCGCACCGTCGCGATCTGGACCGCACCCTCACCGCCGAAGCCCCGGAAGCAGATGGCCAGCACCGGCTGCATGGCAGCCAGGTGCACTGCATGTTCCGGATGGCGCGGCCAGGTCTGCACATGCCCGATGAGGCGGTGCCAGGCGCGGCCGACCGTCTCTTCGAGTTCGAGGAAATCCAGCATGGCCGCGCCTCAGCGGATCAGGGAGTCGGCCAACTCGACCAGCGCCGTCTTGACGTCGGGCTCGTCGGTCAGCGGCTCGATCAGCGCCGCAAGTACGGCTTCGCGCAGGGGCAGGCCGGCCTCGATGAGGCTGGCGCAGTAGACGAGCAGGCGGGTCGACGCCCCCTCCTCGAGGTCGTGGCCCTTGAGGGCCCGAATGCGCCGCGCCAGCTCGACCAGCGGCGCGACCTGACTTTCGGCCAATCTGCTCTCGGTCGACACGACGGCGATCTCCTCGGCCTTGGGCAGGAAATCGAACTCGATGGCGACGAAGCGCTGGCGGGTGCTCGGCTTCAGGCTCTTCAGCAGATTCTGGTAGCCCGGGTTGTAGGACACGACGAGCATGAAACTCACCGGCGCCGTCAGCTGCTCGCCGGTGCGTTCCAGCGGCAGGATGCGGCGATCGTCGGTCAAGGGATGTAGCACCACGGCGACGTCCTTGCGCGCCTCGACAATCTCGTCGAGGTAGCAGATGCCGCCTTCGCGAACCGCACGGGTGAGCGGTCCGTCGACCCAGACGGTGTCGCCGCCCATCAGGAGGTAACGGCCAGTGAGATCGGCGGCAGCGAGATCGTCATGGCAGGAGACAGTGGAAAGCGGCAGGCCGAGCCTGGCCGCCATGTGGCTGACGAAGCGGGTCTTGCCGCAGCCGGTCGGACCTTTCAGCAGCAGCGGCAGCCGTCGCGCCCAGGCACGCTCGAACAGGCTGCATTCGTTGCCCGACGGGCTGTAGTAGGCGGGGCTGTCGGCGATGGGGCGGACATTGGGCACCTTGGTGGCGATTGGGGCGACGGTCATTGGGGGAACTCCGCGGGAAACAGGCAGTGGGTGCATGGCCCCGGCGATTCCGGGGCCATGCGACGGCTCTATTCGGCGGGCTGCAGGACCCGGGCGGGCTTCTCGCTGCGCTCGCGACTCGGCACGAGCACGGCCCACATGAACAGCAGCGCCGAGACGACCACGACGACACCGGAACCGAGGCGCACCCAGTAGAACAGGGCGAGCTGATCCTGGACGTCCATGTAGCTCTCGCCCAGCACGCGCTGGAGATGCACCTGGACGACGCCGGCGAAGGTCAGCGCGAAGGTCATCACCGACATGGCCGTGACCATCATCCAGAAGCTCGCGACGGAGAGCCACTGATTGTAGGGCGCGCGGCCCTTAATCTCGGGGATGGCGTAGGCCATCATCGCCAGGTTGAGCATCACATAGGCGCCGAAGAAGGCGAGGTGTCCGTGGGCAGCCGTCACCTGCGTGCCGTGGGTATAGTAGTTCACCGAGGACAGCGTGTGCAGGAAGCCCCAGACGCCGGCGCCGAAGAAGGCCATGACCGAGCAGCCGATGGACCACAGCAGGGCGGCCTTGTTGGGATGGTTGCGGCCTGCCTTCCAGGTCATGTGGAAGGTGAACACCACCATCGAGAAGAACGGCGCCACTTCGAGCGTCGAGAACAGCGAGCCGATCCACTGCCAATAGCCGGGCGCGCCGATCCAGTAGTAGTGGTGGCCGGTGCCGAGGATGCCTGAGAACAGGGCGAGGCCGACGATGATGTAGAGCCACTTCTCGACCACCTCGCGGTCGACGCCGTTGAGCTTGATCATCAGGAACGCCAGCACCGACGCCATGATCAGCTCCCACACGCCTTCGACCCAGAGGTGGATGACGTACCACCAGTACATCTTGTCGAGCGCGAGGTTGGACGGGTTGTAGAAGGAGAACAGGAAGAAGATCGCCAGCGCCCACAGTCCGAAGAGCAGGATGTTGGTGACCGTGGTCTTGCGGCCCTTCAGCGACGTCATGGTGATGTTGAAAAGGAACATCAGCACCACGACGACGATGCCCACCTTGATGACGAAGGGCTGCTCGAGGAACTCGCGGCCCTCGTGTATCCTAAACAGGTAGCCGACCACGGCGACGCCCGCCGCGACGAAGAACATCCAGAACTGCACGATCGCCAGCTTCGGGCTGAACAGTTCCGTCTCGGCCTCCTCCGGTAGCAGGTAATAGGTCGCGCCCATGAAGCCCATCAGCAGCCACACCACCAGCGCGTTGGTGTGGATCATGCGGATGATATTGAACGGCAGAAGCTCGGAGAGCGTATTGGGCAAGACATAGATGGTGCCGGCGAGCACGCCGAAGGCGACCTGGGCCAGGAACAGCACAAGCGCACCGTAGAAATAGGTCATCGCGACCTTTTGCGTTTGGTATTTCATGTCTCTCTCCTGGCGTTCAGCCGGCCTCGTTCGGCGGCCAGTTCTGGGTCTTGATGCGGCTGGTCCATTCGAGGAAGTCGGCGAGGTCGTTGAGTTCCTGGTCGGTCAGGTTGAACTGCGGCATCTGGCGCCGTCCCTCGATCCCCGAAGGCTGGGCGGCCATCCATGCCTTGAACGTCTCGCGGGCACTCTCGGGATCGGCTTCGCCGCCGTAGCGCTTCCACACATTGCCGAGTTCGGGCGCGAAATAGGCGCCCTCGCCCAGGATCGTGTGACAGTTGATGCAAGAGTTCTTCTCCCAGACGTGCTTCCCGCGCGCGACCGAGTCCGTCAGCGTCGTTTCGTCCGTCGAGGTCGTCCGCATGTAGAAATGGCTATGGGCGGTTAGCCCCACAAAAATTGCGAAGAAGAAGAACGAACCGCCGTAGAAGACGTTCCGAGCCCCCGTTTTGGTGAGGCGTTCTGCCATCACGCGATCCTTTCCAGTCAGATTTCCGCGAGGCGGAATTGTCCGATCGATTCATCCCCGCGGCTGGCCACCAGTCTCCGGAAGCCGTCCCGGTTCGGAACCTTCTATGGGTTTGGGGAAGGCGTTCTTTGCGATTTGGCAAACAAAGCGGCTCAGCCGAGGGTGGCGGCGAACAAGGCCTTGGCGGCGGCCGAGACGGCAAGCACCAGGCACCAGCCTGTCAGCGCGCGCCGCATCGCCGCCTGCCGCCGCAGATTCATAAAGTCGAGGATGACGAAGCGGGCCTTGAAAAGGGCAAAGCAGAGCACCAGCGCCAGCCCAGCGGCGTTGCCTCCGTAGCGAACCGCAAGCACGCTCGCGCCGGTGAGCACGATCAGCGTCAGCCAGGTCCGCAGCAATTGTCGGTTGGATCCGTCAGTCATGCCGGTCACGCCAGGTAGACGATCGGGAACATGACGATCCAGATCAGATCGAACACGTGCCAGAGCGTGGTGATGAGGATCACGTTCGACCTCTCCATCCGCCAGCCGACCAGCAGAAGCACCTGCGCGCCGAACAACACGTGCAGCAGGTGGAAGCCGGTGAGCAGGAAGTAGAGTTCGAAGAACACGCCGTAGCCCTCGTCGCCGGCGTGACCGATCTCGCCACCATATTCGAACAGCTTGATTACGACGAACAGGAAGCCGAGCAGTGCCGCAAGCACCAGCGCCAGCCGCGCCTCCCCGCGCGAGGCATCCGGACGCGCCGCGCGCGCCGCCTGCCAGCCGCTGGTGAGAAGCACTGCTGTGTTCACAGCAGCGAGCGGGGCATTGAGATGCTGCCGCGCCGCCGCGAACTGGTCCGGCTGGACGATGCCGGCGACCATGAAGGCAACGAGCAGGATGCCGAATGCGGCAAGCTCGCTCCACACCAATATCCAAAGCAGGAAATCTCCGGCGTCCGGCGCCTCTTCTTCCTGCCGGCTCGTCGAAACCGTCATGTCCATGCCGCTTATTAGGCATGACCTCGCCGGGCTTCTTTGCGATTGCACAAGGTAGCGGGGACGAAAAACCTGCACGATCGCGACGTGACAATTTCAACCGCCTCGGAGCCCCGCGATGAGCAACGCACAATTCGGCCTGTCGGTCGCCACGCCGATCATCGTCGGCTTCGCACTGCTGCTCTATCGCATGGGCGTCCTGCAGCGCACCGGAGCGGCTTCCGCCGTGCTCGCCTCGATCGCGATCGCGGCCATTCTATTCCTCAACCAGTAGAACTGACTGCAGGCCGCGGCGATGAACCACTCAACGGCATCGGACGACCTCGCCGCACTTGAACGCCTCTATGGCAAGATGCTTCGGATCTGCGACGACCTCGAGACGGTCGCCGACACCTTGCCCAAGCCCGATCGGCGGTTCTGCAGGCGGCTGGCCAGCGAACTCGACACGACAGTTGCGGTCGTCAACCGGCGCGAAGAAAGTGACTTGTTTCCCCTGCTTGCCGAGCAAGCCGGCACGATGATCACCGCCAGGCTGCGCGAGGAACATGAGCAGGACCGCTCGGCGGCTGCCGGGATCGTCCGTGCGCTCGTCAGCATTTCCCGTGGCCGAGCCATAGGTTCGCATGAGGCGACCGGTTACATGCTTCGCGCCTATTTCCTCGGCGTCCGCCGGCACATTGCCTTCGAGCAAGCCCTGCTCGCATCGCTCAAATCCGTCTCCGAGCCCTGCTAGTCGCTGGATGCTTGGCAGCAGCCGAGCCTTTTCGCTCGGCGGCGGTTGCATGCCTGCGCGCCAAGTATTCGCCGCTCACCTGCCAAAATGTCGCACCGCAACATCTGTTTGCGCTGCAACAAAGAAGGGTTGCCGACACGCCTCTAGTCTCTGGATCGTAACAACAGGCAACGTCACGCCAGAAGGAGATCTAGAAATGTTGACGCGACGCGAAGCACTCTTGGGTACGGCCACAGGTGCGGCAGCGGCCGCGATCCTGGGCTCGATCATCGCCACGCCCGCGCTGGCTCAGGCCCGCGCAGCCGATATCGCCGGCCTGCCGCGGGTCAAGGTCGACCTCGTTGCCCCGCCTTTCGCCCACCCCCACGACCAGGTCGCCAAGGGCGGTCCGAAGGTCATCGAGTACCGGATGACCATCAAGGAGCAGCCGATGGTGATCGACGGCGAGGGCACGACGCTCAGGGCCATGACCTATGAAGGCTCCATGCCCGGACCGCTGATGATCGTGCATGAGGGCGACTATGTGGAACTCACGCTGGTCAATCCCGAGACCAACGAGATGCCGCACAACATCGACTTCCACGCCGCCACCGGCGCGTTGGGCGGCGGTGCGCTGACCCACGTCAATCCGGGCGAGCAGGCGGTGCTGCGCTGGAAGGCGACCCGCACCGGCACCTTCGTCTACCACTGCGCACCGACGGGCATGATCCCCTGGCACGTGGTCTCGGGCATGAGCGGCGCGGTCATGGTGCTGCCGCGCGACGGGTTGAAGGACGAGAATGGCAAGCCGCTGAAATACGATCGCATCTTCTATATCGGCGAGCACGACCTCTACGTCCCCCGCGACGAGAACGGCAAGTACAAGAAGTATGAGTCCCTGGGCGACAGCTATGACGATACGCTGAAGGTGATGCGCGGCCTGATCCCGACCCACGTCGTCTTCAACGGCAAGGTCGGCGCGCTGACCGGCGACCATGCGCTCAAGGCCAAGGTCGGCGAAACGGTGCTGTTCGTGCATGCCCAGGCCAACAGGGACACCAGGCCCCACCTCATCGGCGGCCATGGCGACCATGTCTGGGAGGAAGGCAAGTTCAACAACGCGCCCGCCAAGGATCTCGAGACCTGGTTCATCCGTGGCGGATCGGCGGGAGCTGCGCTCTACACCTTCCTGCAGCCCGGGGTCTACGCCTACGTCAACCACAACCTGATCGAGGCGGCCGAACTCGGCGCAACCGCCCATGTGATGGTCGAAGGCGAGTGGAATGACGACCTGATGAAGCAGGTCCAGGCACCCGGTCCGATCCCGACCAACTGACCGGCGGGCACCTTTCACTGTCCAACTCGGCCCGCCGGCATGCCTGCGGGCCCTTTTTCTTGAAACGGGTAAAAACAGGAGCCGAACCATGAAACTGGGCAGCTTGCTTCTGACCACGGCAGCCGTCTTACCGGCACTCGCGCTGGCGACCTACCTGCCCTTCCGCGAACCCGTCGGGCCGGCGACCATGCCTGCATTGGCGTCCCCGCAGACTGTCGCCGTTGCTCCGGGCCGGCTGGCCTACAGGCTGCCGGGCGAATTCCTCAGCGCCGAGCGCCCCGTGGATGCGCCGGAGAGCCAGATCCGGTTCCGCCGTTCGTTCGACATCATGACCTATCAGGTCAGCGCCGCCGACTATGCGCTCTGCGTCGCGGACGGCGCCTGCGACGCTGCCGACGGCGCCGCCGATCAGGCCGGGAACCTGCCGGCCACGGGCATCAGCTTCCGCGATGCCAACGCCTATGCGCAGTGGCTGTCGGACCAGACAGGAGAAAGCTGGCGGCTGCCTACCGACGAGGAATGGACCTACGCCGCGGCCGAACGCTTCAGCGACGAGACGCTGGGTGAGGACGGCGACACCATCGCCCGCTGGCTGGCGCGCTATCGCAACGAGTCCGAGGCGGCCAGGGGGCGCGATCCCGAGCCCAGGCCGCAGGGCCATTTCGGCGCCAACTCCAACGGACTCTATGATGTCGGCGGCAACGTCTGGGAATGGACCACGACCTGCTATCGCAGGGCGGCACTCGACGAGAGTGGGCGCATCGACACCAGCACCGACAATTGCGGGGTGCGCGTCGTCGGCGGCAAGCATCGCGGCTACATGTCCTTCTTCATCCGAGACGGCAAGAGCGGCGGCTGCGCGGCCGGCCTGCCGCCCGACAATCTCGGTATCCGGCTGGTCAAGGAGCGTCCGTCGATGCTCTCGGCTATCAAGGCCTTGTGGCGCGGCGCAGCCGGCTAGCCTGGCTCACATGAAGGCCCGGACCTCCTGTCTGAGATCCGGGCCTTTCTCATTCCAACGCAAGGCAAATCCGAGCGTCACTGCGACGGCGCCGGGTTGGGCTGGCGAGGCCGCAGGCGCGGACGCACGAGCATGCCGCCATAGAGCGCGGCATAGCCGAGGAAAGCCAGCGTCCAGGCTGCGGCCGAGGCGTGCAGCAACGCCGTGGCCCCGGGCATGAAGGCATACGCCACACGCAGCACCGCCGAAACGACGATCGCAACAAAGACCAGGCAAGTGGCATTGCTGGCTTGCAACTCGCGGCCCGTGTGGCCGAGCGTCGCCCGCGCCATCACCGCCAGCGTCATGGCCCCGATCGCCCCTGTGCCGAAGGCATGCAGACCGGCAGCCGGCGGCACGGCATCGGGCAGGAGGGCCGCAAGGCCGGCCAGCACGAAGCCTATCGGCACGAAGGCATAGGCCACATGCAGGATGATCACCAGCGGATCGCGCCAGCTACGCTCGCCGGCCCAGCGGCCAAGCCTTGCGATGTTGAGCCCCCCTGCCCCCAGCAGCAATGTTCCGCTCGCAAGGTGGTCGGGCGCAAACGTCCAGGCAGCGATTGCGAACACCGAGAAGACGATGGTCGCGGCGTCGAAACGATTGAACGGCACCGGCAGCCGGCCGGGATTCTGGCGCGCCAGCCAGTTGCGGGTGAAGCTCGGGATGATGCGCCCGCCGATGATCATGACGAGTAGGACGGCGGCCCCGATGCCGAGCCTGCGCGCCATGTCGGCACCACCCGCGAAGCGCACTTCCAGATGGAACATGACATTGGCAGCGAACAGGACGCTCACCGGCGCCAGCACCTTGAGGTTGCGCCAGTTGCGGCCGGCGACGATCTCGACCGCGGCCGCCGCGGCGACCGCAAGCAGGAAGGCGCTGTCGATCACGGCCGCGGCCAGCCAGCCGATATCGTCCGAGAAGAACACCGCCAGTCGGCCTGCCAGCCAGAGCAGCGCCAGAGCCAGCAGCGGCAGGCCTTGCACCGGCAGCCGGCCGGTCCAGTTGGGGATGGCCGTAAGCAGGAACCCCGTGACGATGGCCGCGACATATCCGAAGATCATCTCATGGATATGCCAGTCGACCGGCGCAAAGCCGCTCGCGGTCTCGAGCCGACCGGAAAGCATCGGCAGCCACGCCAGGATGGTGAGGCCGGCATAGAGCGAGCCGAGCAAGAAAAACGGTCGGAACCCGTAGGACAGGATCGCAGGATAGTTGCCCGGCCGGACGCGAGGAATGGCCATGATGCACTCCTTTGAAAAGCAAAGGCCGGGCAGAGCCTGTCTACCCGGCCGTTTCTGAAAATCCGTTCGGCGTGAACGCCGGGACTCAGTTGCCCGCGGGCACCTGAGCCAGCAGCGCCTCGAATGCCTTCTTGGCCTTGCCGGTCTGCTTGACCGCCTTGGCCTGCTCGAGATTGGCCGGCTTGCCCACCACGATCAGCGCCACCATGCCCATGCCATAGTGCGGCGAGCACTTGACGCCGTAGACGCCCTCCTTGTCGAGGGTGACGGAAATCTGCTCGTTCATCTTGCCCTTGAACGGCGTGGCGCCCTCGGGGATCATGTCCTTGATGCTCTCGGCGTCGTGCGACTTGTCGGTGGGCACGAAGGTGATGGTGTCGCCAGGCTGCGCGACGACGAAATCGGGCTGGAATACCATTGCACCCTTCTCGCCCTTGTTGAGCATCTCGATCTTGATCTCGGCTGCCTGGGCGGCACCGGTCAGGAGGGCGGCGGCAAACGCGGCCACAATGGCAACTGCATGTTTCATCGTGTTTTTCCTTTGTCCTTGCATGACGGCTCCAGCCGTTGGCCCTCTCTAGGGCTCGGGTGCGTCGAGAACTTTGATCCAACGCAAACTTGACTGGAATTTCAGGAATTCCGCGCCGCTTGCCGCAGTCCGCCGGCCTGTGACATTCTGGCGCTCGACAGCGATTGGTGAATTCGAGCACTGGGTTCGTGCACCGACCAGGAGGGACACTTGAGCCGACTAGATCGCTCGCTGATTGCCGGCATGCCGATATTCCAGGGAATGGCCCCGGCCGACCTGGACGGCATACTCCAGAAAGCGCGATCGCTGCGCATCGCCAAGGACCAGACCGTCTTCGAACAGGAAGGCGAGGCGCATTCGTTTTTCCTGCTGCTCGACGGCCATGTCCGCGTGGTCAAGACTACCCCTGACGGCCAGCAGGTGATCGTCCGCTACATCAGCCCGGGCGAACTGATGGGCATTGCGCATGCGCTCGGGCGCACCACCTATCCGGCAAGTGCTGTCGCTGCCGTCGATTGCGTCGTGCTCGCCTGGCCGGGCAGCCTCTGGCCGGAAATGGCGGCGAGCTTCCCGAACTTCGGTTCCGGCACTTACAGGACGGTCGGCGCCCGCCTCCAGGAAACGCAGGCGCGTGTCGTCGAACTCGCCACAGAGCAGGTCGAGCAGCGTGTCGCCCACGCCCTGCTGCGACTGGTCAAGCAGACGGGCAGGAAGACCGAGGAAGGCATCCTCATCGATTTCCCGATTTCGCGGCAGGATATCGCCGAGATGACCGGCACGACGCTGCACACGGTTAGCCGGCTCCTCACCGCCTGGGAGGAGAAGGGACTGGTCAAGAGCGGCCGCCAGAAAGTGACCGTGGTCGAACCGCACCGGCTGTTCGCACTTGCCGAAGGCCAGGCCGACAAGGACTGACCTTTCGCCCCTACTTCATCGCCTTGGTAAGGTCGTCGACAAGCATGTCCTCGTCCAGGGAATGTTCGCGCGCGGCGTCCATCACCGTATGGAACGACGCTATCGGGCAACCGACGCAAAGCAGGCCATGGCCGAGGATGACCCGGATCGAACCGGGCCATCGACGCATGATGGTGTCCATCGTCATGTCGTAATCGAAACGTGACTTCATCGTCGCTCACCGCTTGTGAAGCCCGACGATGAACGAAGTGGCCCGCTGTTTCGTTGCGCGCCGACAAACAGGCACGCGATCGCCATGCCCTCAGTCCAGCGTCATCGCCTCTATGGGTAAACCGGCATGCGACGCCTTGACGTACCGGTCAAGCGCATCGACGGCCGAGGATTGCGGCAGTTGCTCGCCTCGCAGTTCCGGCAGCACCTGCCAGCCAGGAGCTATGCCCTGCATGTTGGGCAGCTCATGGGCGATGCCCTTGTGGCAGTCGATGCAGGTGGCCTTCCCAGAAAGCAGATAGCGCGTATGGATCTCGGCAGCGCGCTGTGTCTGGCGTGTCAGGTCCATCGCCACCGAAGAGTGGCAGTTGCGGCATTCCAGACTGTCATTGGCCTTGAGCCGGGCCCATTCGTGCTGGGCCAGTTCCAGCCGCTTGTCGAGGAATTTTCGCCTGGTGTCGATGGTGCCGAAGATTTTACCCCAAACCTCCTTCGAGGCCTGCATCTTGCGGGCGATCTTGTCGGTCCAGTTGTGTGGCACGTGGCAGTCGGGACACGATGCGCGCACTCCCGAGCGGTTGGAGAAATGGATCGTGTGGGTCAGTTCCTGATAGACGTTGTCGCGCATCTCGTGGCACGAGGTGCAGAACTTCTCGGTGTTGGTGACCTCGAGCGCCGTATTGAAGGCGCCCCAGAACATGACGCCGCCGATGAAGCCGCCGAGCGTCAGGAAACCGAGGCTCAGCGTCCCGGCCGGCGTGCTGACGATGCGCCAGGCCCACAACAGCCGCTCCTTCAATCGTTGCATGGGCCTACTCGCTGCCGGCGGGCTTGACGCCCAGTTCGATCATGTCCTTGAAGCGGTTCTCGACCAGTGGGCGCACATCGGCCTGCGGCACGTGGCACTCGGTGCAGAAATAGCGGCGCGGTGACACGTCGGCGAGCATCTGGCCGTCGCGCGTCTGGAAATGCGTGACGCTGATCATCGGCGCCCCGGATCCTTGCGTGAACTCGCGCTTGTGACAGGAGAGGCAGCGGTTGGTGTTGACCGACAGCTGATAGCCCTCGATCGAATGCGGGATGACAGGCGGCTGCTCGGGATAGGCGCGCATCTGGCGCACGTCGTCGGTCACCCATTTGGGCACGGCCGGAGCCGGTACCGACTCCATCGGCGACGGCGGGCCAATCAGTTCGGGCGAACTCTTGGCGGCCATCTGGGCGAGCGCGGCAGTGCCTGCACAAAAGATGACAAGCATGACAAGCGCGGGAACGCTGCGCCGCAAGCTCATGCGACCGGAACGATCTTGACTGCGCATTTCTTGAAATCCGTCTGCTTGGAGATGGGATCGGTGGCGTCGAGCGTGACCTTGTTGATCAGCTGGCTGGCGTCGAACCAGGGCACGAAGATCACCCCTGATGGCATGCGATTACGGCCGCGCGTCTCGATGCGCGAGCGGATCTCGCCGCGCCTGGAGATCACGCGCACCTCTGCGCCCTGGTTGATGCCGCGCTTGCGCGCGTCGTCGGCATTCATGAAGCAGCGTGCGCCGGGAAAAGCGCGGTAGAGCTCCGGCACGCGCAGCGTCATCGAACCCGAATGCCAATGCTCGAGCACACGGCCCGTCACCAGCCACAGGTCGAACTCATTGTCCGGGGATTCGGCCGGCGGCTCGTAGGGCACGGCCAGGATCACCGCCTTGCCGTCGGGACGGCCGTAGAACTTGACCCCCTCGCCGGCCTTCACATAGGGGTCGAATCCCTCACGGTAACGCCACAACGTCTCCTTGCCATCGACCACCGGCCAGCGCAGGCCACGCACCTCGTGGTAGCTGTCATAGGGCGCCAGGTCGTGCCCATGGCCGCGGCCGAAGGTGGCATATTCCTCGAACAGTCCCTTCTGGATGTAGAAGCCGAACTCCCTGGCCTCGTTGTTGTCGTAGTCGGGATCGATCTCGCTGCGCGGGAACTTGTCGACATTACCGTTGCGGAACAGCACGTCGAACAGCGTCTTGCCGCGATAGATGGGGTTGGCGTCGAGGATCTCCTGCGACCAGACCTCGTCGGTGGTGAAGTGTTTCGAGAACTCGGCGAGCTGCCAGAGATCTGAGCGTGCCTCTCCCGGCGCCCGCACCAGCTGGTGCCAGACATGGGTGCGTCGCTCCGCATTGCCATAGGCGCCTTCCTTTTCCACCCACATCGCAGCCGGCAGGATGATGTCGGCCGACATGCCGGTCACCGTCGGATAAGCATCGGAAACGACAACGAAATTGTCCGGATTGCGATAGCCGGGATAGGTCTCGTTGCTGCTGTTGGGCGCAGCCTGCACGTTGTTGTTGACCTGCACCCAGTAGAAGTTGAGCTTGCCGTCCTTCAGCATCCGGTCCTGCTCGACCGCATGGAAGCCCGGCTTGTCGGGCAGCAGTCCGGGTGGGAGTTTCCAGACCTCCTCGACATGCTTGCGGTGCTCGGGGTTGGTCACGACCATGTCCGCCGGCAGACGGTGGGCGAAGGTGCCCACCTCGCGCGCAGTACCGCAGGCGGACGGCTGTCCGGTCAGCGAAAACGGGCTGTTGCCGGGCTCGGAGATTTTGCCCGTCAGCAAATGCAGGTTGTAGACCATCTGGTTCGCCCAGACCCCTCGCACATGCTGGTTGAAACCCATGGTCCATAGCGACATGACCTTTCGGCTCGGATCGGCATAGAGCTCGGCCAGTTCCTCCAGGAAGCCTTTCTCGACGCCACTGAGTTCGGCAACCTTGTCGAGCGTGTACTCCGAGACAAGCTGCTTGAACGCTTCGAAGTCGGCGGGCTCCATCTTGGCGGCATCGGCTGCCCCCTTTGCAGATGTCTCGCGTGGATCTTCGGGTCGCAATCCGTAGCCGATGTCGGTCTGGCCGTTCATGAACACGGTGTGGTTCTTGACGAAATCCTCGTTGACCCTGCCGGTGCTGATGATGTGGTTGGCGATGTAGTTGAGGATTGCGAGATCCGTGCCTGGCTTGAACACGATCGGAATGTCGGCCAGATCCATGCTGCGATGGGTAAAGGTCGAAAGCACCGCGACCTTTACGTGCTCGTGTCCCAGCCGCCTATCGGCCAACCGCGTCCACAGGATCGGATGCATTTCGGCCATGTTCGAGCCCCAGAGTACGAAGGCATCGGCGTTCTCGAAATCGTCGTAACAACCCATCGGCTCGTCCATGCCGAAGGTGCGCATGAAGGCGTAGGCGGCCGAGGCCATGCAGTGGCGGGCATTGGGGTCGAGATTGTTGGAGCGGAAGCCGGCCCGCATCAGCTTGGTTGCGGCATAACCTTCGAAGATCGTCCATTGGCCGGAACCGAACATGCCGATTGCCGTCGGCCCTTTCTCCTTCAGCACCTTCTTGACCCGCTCGGCCATCAGCGCAAAGGCCTCGTCCCAAGTGACCTGCTCGAACTCGCCATCCTTGTCGTAGACGCCGTTGCGCTTGCGCATCAGCGGCGTCGTCAGCCGGTCGGCGCCATACATGATCTTGGAGAGGAAATAGCCCTTCACGCAGTTGAGGCCGCGATTCACCTCTGCCTGCGTGTCGCCATGGGTGGCGACCACCTGACCGTCCTTGACGCCGACCATGACGCCACAGCCCGTTCCGCAAAAGCGGCACGGCGCCTTCGACCACCTGATCTCCAGCGCACCGACACCGCCGGGGATCGGCTGCGCTGCCGCCGGCAGGGCGATTCCCGCGGTTGCGGCCGCCACTGCCGCCGCCTGCGCCTTCAGGAGCTCACGTCGGTTCAACTCTGCCGTCATGACTTGGAGCCCTCCAGTTCCTCGATATGTTCAAAGACCATGTTGGCCGCGACGACGCCGTCGAGAGCGCCAAGCACGGCAAGCTGCGCGCCCAACTGGCCGGCGCTCTCGCCTTCCATCACGACCACGATGCGGTTGTTTTCCTGGGCACGGATCTCAGGGCCGTTCATGGTTGCGATTGCCGCTGCAACCTCGTCGAGACGGCCGGGCATGACGGCAATCACCGCGCTGGAAATGTGGTGATATCGCCGTTCGTCAACCATCGGCGATCTCCAGTGCCATTGGCGAGACCGAGATCGCCTGTACCGGACACGGTGCGATGCAGGCGCCGCAGCCCGTGCAGGCGGTCTTGTCCAGCTGTGGAAGAAAAGGGCCGCCAATTCGCGGTCGAAGGGCGATCGCCGTTTGGGGACAAGCGTCGCGGCAGCTCATGCAGGACACGCCATTACGCGCCAGGCACGCCTCCGCGATGGCTACTACGTGGGCAAAGGCCGGCGGCACGGCGCGGTCGAACACAGGTTCCGGACAGACCGAAGCGCAGTCCCCGCACAGCAGGCATTCTCCAGCCTGGAAGTCCAGAGATGGCTTGCCTTCGACCAGTCCGATGATCTCGGTTGGACACGCCTCGGCACAAGCACCGCAGCCCGTGCAAGCGGCCAGCATGTTTTCGGCCATCCCGGGCGGCAGGATTCTCAGTGACGCTGTCGGCACCCGTCCGGTCAGGAAAGTCCGGCGGCTGATACTGGTTCGGGGGTCCATCCGCTCATCCCCCGGGGGGCCCGGGAGGACCGAAGACCAGCTGCCACATCCAGACGATAAAGCCGTAGCCGCCGACGACGCCTACGGCAACGATCGGCCAGATTCCGAATGCAAGCACCAGAAAGGCAATGAGTTCTCGTCGACGCTTGGCTGCACCGCGATGTGCGACATCGACGTTTCCCTGGTCCTGGGTCATGACTTGCCTCATGTGCCTTGGACGAGAAGATGAACTCGTAGCGCAAAGGTTACCCAAACGTCAGGGCATTGCAACTCCACCATTTGCTGTTTGGCAGATGCGCAACAAGTATGTCGAGACGCGCGACCCTGACCTGCGCATCGCCGTCCTTCTGAGCGACGGCGAAAGCTGTCCGCAGCTTCGCGTGAGCGTCGCTCACAAACGGCCAGTCGCTTCCTGCCGGCGCGGTAGCGCGTGGCCAAAACGGGATCGACCACAACCGACGAATGGTTAACTCGGGCAGGCGCGGTCATATCGCAGCCGGCGCCTTTAGAAGTTCGATAGGGGTCCGTCTCCGGGCGCCGGGCGCTCCGGCCACCACCTGACTTCCAATGCCAGTTCACACGAACATCATGATCACCACGTAGCCTACGGTCACCAGCACCAGGCCAGCAACCAGCATCGGCACGAGAGTTCTGCCCGAATGCTGATCGTTCATGATTTCATTCCCTGCTTCTGTTCGTGAACTGACTTTGATGGGCGCCGCCGGGCGCCACGGGATGAGATTGGTGGGGTGGGTCTGCCACAGCCGGAGCTTGCCTCAGGTCGAAGGCTTCCTCGCTGACGATGCAGTTGCCGGCGTCGACGATGATGCGCCAGACCGAGTTGCGGTTGCGCACGGTCAGCCGCTTTCGGCCTTCGTCGCCATCGATGCCGCACTCCACCATGCTGGTTATGAGACCGAGGCGCATTCGTCGTTGAAGTTCCTTCACTTCCAGCGAGAGCCGCACCGCCAGGAATGCCGGTTCCAGGACATAGTCTCCGGTCTGGTCGAGCTCGAGCTTCATCGGGTTTCCTTCATTGCGGGCGCAGCCGTGCGACATTAAGATATATTGACGATATATGTTTTAGTTCGCATCGTGAAGCCCGCACCTCATCAAACATGGACGACAAGGGGCCGCTTGGCCCGCCGGCGATGGAACCCAGGCATGAGCGAAGACGCTAAGCACGAAACAACGATCGTCATCGATGGCCGCGTGCTACCCGAAGGGCTGGATGAGCGGATGATCCGCGACGTGGTACATGGCTTCTATGCCGAGATCCGGAACGACGCCCTGCTCGGACCGCTTTTCAACGGGGCGATCGCGCAGCATGACTGGCCGCCGCATCTGGCAAAAATGTGTGACTTCTGGTCGTCTTTGATGCTCCGCACTGGCCGCTATGACGGCCGCCCGCTGCCGCCGCACCTGGCCCTTCCTAGCCTGGGCGAACAGCATTTCCGGCGATGGCTGGGTCTGTTTCGCGCAACCGTCAACAATCTCTGTCCGCCGGAGATCGCGGCACTGTTCATAGAACGGGCATTGCGTATCGCCCATTCCTTCCGCCTTGCGCTGGCCTACAATCGCGGTGAAAACACGTTGACCGTCGCGCCGATCACGGCCGACAGCCTGTGACCTGCCGGACGGCCGGCAAGTAGGCATGCGGCGAAGGTTGGAGTGAAATGAGGCTAACGAATTTTTCCGACTACACGCTCAGAATGCTGATGTTTGCGGCGTCCGCCGGGGACCAGTTGTTCACCATCGAAGAGACGGCTCGTGCGTTCGGTGTGTCGAAAACGCATCTCAACAAGGTGGCCAACACGCTGACCCGCGCTGGCTATCTCGTAGCGGTTCGCGGCAGGTCGGGAGGGTTAAGACTCGGTCGCCGGCCAGAAGACATCCGGATCGGCGACGTCATCCGGTTGACCGAGCCGGATTTCGCACTGGTCGAGTGCTTCGCTACCGGGAACCAGTGCACAATTACACGGTGCTGCAAGTTGTCCGGCATGCTGCGCGACGCACTGTCGTCGTTCCAGAGTACCCTCGATCACTATACACTCGCCGACATCGCACTGATGCCCGGTGACTTCCTGGGTGATGCGTCCCCCGCCTAGCAACGGTCTCGCCGCCGCTTGAGGATGCGGAAGGCCTCCTCTGCGGCTGCGGCCTGCCGGTAGAAGTGCTTTCGTGACGGCCCGCCCCGGGTTGACATAACGGAGATGGCGGATAGTTTCCTGCCCGCGAGGTAACGCCCTCCCCCGGTCGGGGAAAGAATGTCCGGGAACGGCCCGGCCTAATCAAACGGCCGTTCATGTCTTGCCTATATCTTCCCCTCGCACGTCTTCCCGAGATCGGCTGGCTCCTAGCTGAGATTTGGCGAGAACTCCGGTTCGCGGTTGAGAAGGGACGGCGGTCGCTAATGCCCCCATGGCCGCGGCAGCCTCCCAGGCAGCTGTCACAAAACGCATTTGAGCGTCACGCCATTCCGATGGGGGGCCGCTTCCGGTCAGGCAGATTCTGGCAACTCACGATGGTATAGCTGCCGTCGGCTAATGCTCGGCGCATCAGTCAGGTGCCTACCCCTTTTTAGCCGTTCAGACGCTATTTCATTCCCCGCTGCGGACGGGCAGCTCTACGGCCTGCTGGCGCGCGAATCAACAGAAACTGACCGCCTTAATAGGCAGTACTGCTGCACTAGCTGGTATCCACTTTCTATGCAAAAGCATTTCGAGCTATTTAAGCGTCATACATCCGGGATGCGAAGAAGGGGGACGCATGCCTTCGCTGGATTACGAGAACGAAAAGATCGTCTTTAGGAATTTCTACGACGCCTCCCGTGACAAGATGGCGTCCGCCAAAGCCGCAATGTAGACGCTCCTCCGCTCACTTTTAGCCACCGATCCGGCGATTGCCGCAGCCAAGCTGGAAGGGCGCGTGAAGGATCGAGAGGAGTGTCTCAGCAAGTTCCGTCGAAAATACCAAACGGAACTGGAAAGCTCCAAGACTCCCTATTCGATTCGAAACCACATCACCGATCTTCGGGGCTTCGGATCGTCTGCTTCTATGAAGACGAGGTTGAGCGCGTACGCGATCTCGTCTCTGGGGAATTCGAGGTGATCGAGATCACCGACAAGACGGCCCAGATGCACGAAACGGACAATGCCTTCGGCTACAAGGGCCTGCACATGGACCTAAGACTCACCGAGGCAGGCGCGGAATGAAGGAGTATGCCGCCTACGCCGATTTTCCCTTCGAGTTGCAGATCCGTACAGTGGTCCAAGATTCCTGGAGTGTGCTGGACCACAAGATCAAGTACAAGAAATCTATTCCTATCGAGTTGAAGCGGCGCATCAACACTTTGGCCGCCCTATTCGAACTTGCCGACCGCGAGTTTCGTGAAATCCGCGAAGGAACGACGGAGGCGTTGAACCGCACCGAGGAGTACGGCACGATCGAGGCCGAGAGTGCGAGCCCGGAACCGGAACCCGCCCGCACGCCGACAGGAAAGAAATCAGGCGGCTACACCCCTCTCGACGCGTTTAGCTTGCTCCGCATCGCAAAACACTTTTTCAAAGACGAGGAATTCGAAGCTTACAAAATTGATGGCTTCACGCAGGAGGTCACGAAACTTGATCCCGGCATATCGCGGGGCAAGTTCAACTTCTACATGTGCATCATGGGCGATGCTGCCGCGCATCGTGGCGATGCACCAACCATCGAACGAGAAAACAAGTGGACGTGGAACAGCGCCCATTGAGACGGCTAGCCAAAATCAGCTGAAATCGCGCCGACACCCTCGTCTCCGGGCCACGTCTCGGCTGAAACCAGAGCCTAACCTACTGAAAAGTCGAGGCTATTCAAAGAATGAGGAAACAGTCACATTTGCGGAAGACTGTTTGGTGGACCAAATCGGGAACGAAGATCTTTCCTCTTGGGCCTTGCAAGCCTCGGAAACCTTTATCGAATTCGCGGCGGTTGTTGCAAAGGCGCAAAACTGGCGCAAGTCTCTGATATTAAAGACTGTTTGGTGGAGCCAATCGGAATCGAACCGACGACCTCTTGAATGCCATTCAAGCGCTCTCCCAACTGAGCTATGGCCCCACACCCGGCGTTGAGCCGGCGCCGTTTCCGGCGAAGAGGTCGGCGCGGATTTCGTGGCCCGCGCCGTATTTGCAGGGCGGCTTCTAGCGCCGCATTCTGCCCTTGGCAAGCCTTGTTCGAAACCTTTTTTCGGTTTCTCCCAAAGGCCTGTCAGATCTCGTCTTCGTCGTCGCCGACGCCGATCATGTCGGAGACGTCGTCGTCTTCCTCCTCCTCGTCGGCGAGGAAGGTGTCATCGTCGTCGTCGCCGAGGTCAACGTCGTCGTCACCCATATCCGGCAGTTCATCGGAACCGCCCTTGGCTTCGTCGTCGGCGTCTTCCAGCGAAACGACTTCCGCGCCTTCGTCCTCGGCGTCCAGTTCCTTCTGGTCGACGTCCTCCTCTTCATCGAGGATCTGCACCTTGCCGTCGTCGAAATAGGAACGCGGATAGGTCTTGCCCGTGTAGGGCGAGACGATCGGGTCCTTGTTCAGGTCGTAGAATTTGCGGCCCGTTTCCGGGTCGATACGCTTTGTGCCAAGCTCGGATTTTGCCACGTCAGGCCTCGTCTTTGTAGAAGTTGGTCCCCTTAGCGGCAGTTTGCGGCGCTGTCAAAGCCAAATCCCGGCGATTCGGCCGAGCCGCAAATCCTTGCCGCGCAAGGGGGATGACCGCCATGGCAATCGATGCTACGACACCGCCGCAATCGTCGGGAAAGCCCGCCCAGGGCATTCCGCAAGAGGAACAATCATGTCGCACAGCGCCGTGCCGCAGCCGGCAGTCGCCCGGAAGTCGCAACCCTTGTCCGGAACCGCCCGCGTGCCGGGCGACAAGTCGATCTCGCACCGGTCCTTCATGTTCGGCGGCCTCGCCGCAGGCGAAACCCGCATCACCGGCCTGCTGGAAGGTGAGGACGTCATGCGCACCGGCGAAGCGATGAAGGCGATGGGCGCCCAAATAACAAAGAGCGGCGGCGAATGGATCATCAAGGGTACCGGCAACGGCGCCCTGCTCCAGCCCGAAGGCCCGCTCGATTTCGGCAATGCCGGCACCGGTTCGCGCCTCACCATGGGCCTGGTCGGCACCTACGACATGGAAACCACCTTCATCGGCGACGCCTCGCTTTCTGGCCGGCCGATGGGCCGCGTGCTCGACCCGCTGCGCCAGATGGGCGTGCAGGTGGTCGACGCCGCCCCCGGCGATCGCATGCCGCTGACGCTGCGCGGCCCGCGCCAGGCAGCCCCCATCACCTACCGTGTGCCGATGGCCTCCGCGCAGGTGAAGTCCGCGGTGCTGCTCGCCGGTCTCAACACGCCGGGCATCACCACGGTGATCGAGCCGGTGATGACGCGCGACCACACCGAAAAGATGCTCAAGGGCTTCGGCGCCAACATCGAGGTCGAGACCGACGAACAGGGCGTCCGCCACATCTTCGTCGAGGGCCAGGGCAAGCTGACCGGCCAGGTCATCGCCGTTCCGGGCGATCCGTCCTCGGCGGGCTTCCCGCTGGTGGCGGCCCTCATCGTGCCGGGCTCGGACGTCACCATCGAAAACGTGCTGATGAACCCGACCCGCACCGGCCTCATCACCACGCTGATCGAGATGGGCGGCAAGATCGACATCCTCAACCGGCGCAATGCCGGCGGCGAGGACGTGGCCGATCTGCGCGTGCGCGGCTCGGAACTGAAGGGCGTCAAGGTTCCCGCCGAGCGCGCTCCGTCGATGATCGACGAGTATCCGGTGCTTGCGGTCGCGGCCTCCTTCGCCGAGGGCGAGACGCTGATGCAGGGGCTCGAGGAGCTGCGCGTCAAGGAATCCGACCGCCTGGCAGCCGTCGCCCGCGGCCTCGAGGCCAACGGCGTCGACTGCACCGAAGGCGAGGTGACCTTGTGCGTGCGTGGCGTGCCCGGCGGCAAGGGCCTTGGCGGCGGCACGGTGAAGACGCATCTCGACCACCGCATCGCCATGAGCTTCCTGGTCATGGGACTGGCGTCCGAAAAGCCCGTCACCGTCGACGACCAGGCCATGATTGCCACCAGCTTCCCCGAATTCATGGGGCTGATGGCAGGGCTCGGGGCTGAGATCGACCAGACTGTCGCCTGAAAAGGAGCATCTCATGACCAACAAAGTAGCCATGATCGTCGGCGGCGGCAGCGGCATGGGAGCTGCTGCGGCACGGAAGCTGGCGGCGGACGGCTATTCGGTTGCCATCCTGTCCTCCTCAGGCAAGGGCGAGGCGCTCGGCAAGGAGCTCGGCGGCATCGGCTTCACCGGCTCCAACCAGTCGAACGACGACCTGAAGCGTTTCGTCGACCTGACCATGGACAAATGGGGCCGCATCGACGCGCTGGTCAACGGCGCCGGCCATGGCCCGCGCGCGCCGCTCTTGGAGATCACCGACGAGCAGTGGCACGCCGGCATCGACGTCTATTTCATGAATGTCGTGCGCGCGGTGCGGCTTGTCGCTCCGGTCATGGTCGACCAGAAGGGCGGCGCCATCGTCAACATCTCGACCGCCTGGGTGAGCGAACCGGCGGCGATGTTCCCGACTTCGGCGGTCGCACGCGCCGGCCTCAACGCCTACACAAAGCTTTTCGCCGACCAGTATGCCCAGCACAATGTGCGCATGAACAACGTGCTGCCGGGGTGGATCGACAGCCTCCCGCAGACCGACGAGCGCCGCGCCGGCGTGCCGATGGGCCGCTACGGCCGCTCGGAAGAGGTCGCCGCGACCATTGCGTTCCTTGTCTCGGAGGCTGCCGCCTACATCACCGGCCAGAGCCTCAGGGTCGACGGCGGCCTGATGCGCAGCATCTGAAAGGCGGATCGCGCGAACGATGCCGAACTCCATCACCATCGCCATCGACGGACCGGCAGGCGCCGGCAAGGGTACGCTCGCCCGCCGCCTGGCCGACTATTACCACCTGGCGCTGCTCGACACCGGGCTGACCTATCGCGCGGTTGCGCAGATGCTGATTGAGAAGGGCTGGCCGCTCGACGATGTCGGCCATGCCATCGAGGCAGCGAAGCTGGTCAATCTCGGGCAGCTCGACCGCAAGGTGCTCTCTGCCCATGCCGTCGGCGAGGCAGCCTCCAAAGTCGCCGTCATTCCCGAAGTCCGCAAGATCCTGGTCGACAAGCAGCGCGAGTTCGCACGCGCGCCGCAAGGGGCGGTGCTCGACGGCCGCGACATCGGCACCGTCGTCTGCCCGGACGCCGAAGTGAAGCTCTATGTCACGGCCAGCGCCGAAGTCAGGGCCCAGCGCCGACTGGCCGAGATCGAGGCCAATGGCGGCACCGCCGATTTTGCCGGCATCCTCGCCGACATCCAGCGCCGGGACGAGCGCGATACCGGCCGCGCCGATTCGCCATTGCGGCCCGCCGACGACGCGCACTTGCTCGATACGTCGGAAATGGATATAGAAGCCGCGTTTTCTGCAGCCAGGGACATCGTCGATCGGGTCCTTGGCGGCTGAGAACAGGCCGAAGTCCTAGGATTTGGCCGCTCAACCGACTTGCCAGCATTCTTCTTGCGCCGATTTGCCGCCTCAGGCGGCCAAGGGCTTTCAGCCCGGAATGCAGGCAGGCCAACGCAACACGAACCCACGGCGCCGCTCCCGCAAGACGGGACGCACCAGGAGATCCAATGTCACAAGCTAATCCCTCCCGCGACGATTTCGCGAGCCTGCTCGAAGAGTCCTTCTCGGACGGTCACTCGGGCGAAGGCCAGGTCGTCAAGGGCATCGTCACGGCCATCGAAAAAGACATGGCCATCATCGACGTCGGCCTGAAGGTCGAAGGCCGCGTGCCGCTGAAGGAATTCGGCGCCAAGGGCAAGGACGGCACGCTCAAGGTCGGCGACACCGTAGAGGTCTATGTCGAGCGCATCGAAAACGCGCTTGGCGAAGCCATGCTGTCGCGCGACAAGGCTCGCCGCGAAGAAAGCTGGGTCAAGCTCGAAGAGAAATTCACCAAGGGCGAGCGCGTCGAAGGCGTCATCTTCAACCAGGTCAAGGGCGGCTTCACCGTCGATCTCGACGGCGCCGTTGCCTTCCTGCCGCGTTCGCAGGTCGACATCCGACCGATCCGCGACGTCACCCCGCTCATGCACAACCCGCAGCCCTTCGAGATCCTCAAGATGGATCGCCGTCGCGGCAACATCGTCGTGTCGCGCCGCACCGTTCTCGAAGAGAGCCGCGCCGAGCAGCGTTCGGAAATCGTGCAGAACCTCGAAGAAGGCCAGGTGGTCGAAGGCGTGGTCAAGAACATCACCGACTACGGTGCGTTCGTCGACCTCGGCGGCATCGACGGCCTGCTGCACGTCACCGACATGGCCTGGCGCCGCGTCAACCATCCGACCGAGATCCTCAACATCGGTCAGACGGTCAAGGTGCAGATCATCCGCATCAACCAGGAAACCCACCGCATCTCGCTCGGCATGAAGCAGCTCGAGAGCGATCCGTGGTCGGACATCGGCACCAAGTTCCCGATCGGCAAGAAGATCACCGGCACCGTCACGAACATCACCGACTACGGTGCGTTCGTCGAGCTCGAGCCGGGCATCGAAGGCCTCATCCACGTGTCCGAGATGTCGTGGACCAAGAAGAACGTGCACCCCGGCAAGATCCTGTCGACCACCCAGCAGGTCGACGTGGTCGTGCTCGAAGTGGATCCGGCCAAGCGCCGCATCTCGCTGGGCCTCAAGCAGACGCTCGAGAACCCGTGGGAAGCTTTCGCCCGCAACCACCCGGTTGGTTCGCAGGTCGAGGGCGAGGTCAAGAACAAGACCGAGTTCGGTCTGTTCATCGGCCTCGACGGCGACGTGGACGGCATGGTGCACCTTTCGGACCTCGACTGGAACCGTCCGGGCGAGCAGGTCATCGAAGAGTACAACCGTGGCGACATGGTCAAGGCTCAGGTGCTCGACGTCGACATCGAGAAGGAGCGCATCTCGCTCGGCATCAAGCAGCTCGGCCGTGACTCGGTCGGCGAAGCCGCGACCTCGGGCGAACTGCGCAAGAACGCCGTCGTGACCTGCGAAGTGATCGCGATCAAGGACGGCGGCCTCGAAGTCCGTCTGGTCGAAAGCGGCATCGAGACGTTCATCAAGCGTTCCGACCTGTCGCGCGACCGCGACGAGCAGCGCCCCGAGCGCTTCGTCGTCGGCCAGAAGGTCGACGCCCGCGTCATCGCCTTCGACAAGAAGACCCGCAAGCTTCAGGTCTCCATCAAGGCGCTGGAAATCGCCGAAGAGAAGGAAGCGGTTGCCCAGTACGGCTCGACCGACTCCGGCGCTTCGCTCGGCGACATTCTGGGTGCTGCCCTGAAGAACCGCGGCACCTAAGTAGCCCGGGCTTCAAGCAAGCTGACATCGAAACCCCGCCGGAGCGATCCGGCGGGGTTTTTTCTTGTTTCGGCCGCAGCCGCGACGAGATTGCGAAGCCGAAGTGATGCCGGAATGCTTCAGGACGAAAGCAGAATTCATCACCGCGCCATCGTGCGGCCGCCTCTGCGGTTGCCGCAGCCGGGAATTGCTGCTCTTAAATCGCGGAATTGCGCCCGCGTTCAGAGCCAGACCATGCCCAAGTTGCGTTTTCTGACGTTTGTCCTGGTGTTTCTGGTCCTGTCGGGCTGCGGCGGCCGGGCAGTGCTCGGCCTCGACGACGGCAAGGAAGGCGAATCGGCTGCCGTCGTGCCGATCTATGTCGCGACGATGCGGGCCCGGTCGAACGACCTGTCGCTGCCCTATTCGTCCGAGCGCGCCAAGCAGCTCACCTTCGCCAAGTTCGAGATCGGCATCCCCAAGACGCATGTCGCCGGCGAGGTTGAGAGCGCCAGCCGGTCGCCCAGCCCGGCGCGCAACTTCGTCGCCCGCACCTTCCAGCCCTATGACGAGAAGGTTGGGTTCGTCGCCGCCCTCGACGCCGACCTGATGCGGCGCCCCGAAGCCGAGCGCGAAATCTTCATCTTCGTGCACGGCTACAACAACAATTTCGCAGACAGCATCTTCCGCAACGCCCAGATCGTCCACGACTACAAGGTCAAGTCGGTGGCGCTGCACTATGCCTGGCCGTCGGCCGGCTCGCTGCCGCTCTACGTCTATGACCGCGACAGTGCCGCCTACAGCCGCGACGGCCTCGCCGACACCATCGAGATCGCCGCGCGCACCAAGGCCAAGCGCATCGTGCTGGTCGGCCATTCGATGGGCAGCTATGTGGTGATGGAGGCGCTGCGCAGCCTGTCGCTCAGCGGCCGCGACAAATACATCAGCCGTATCAACGGCCTCGTGTTGGCTGCGCCCGACATCGACATGGACGTGTTCCAGAGCCAGATGCGCGACATCGACGACCTGCCGGATCCGTTCACGATCCTCGTGTCGACGCGCGACAAGGCGCTCAACCTGTCCGGCGGGCTGACGGGCGGCCATCCACGCGTCGGCTCCGGCGCCGACGTCGCCGCCCTGCAGGCCGAGAACATCACCGTGCTCGACACGTCCAATCTCGACGGCGGCACTCACGGCGTCTTCGCCAGCTCGCCCACGCTGATGGCGCTGACGGCAAAGGGCGGGCTGATGAACGACGTCACCGAGAGGGGCGAGGGCGCACCGGCCGAGACGATCCTGGCCGACGGCGGCCAGGTCATCAAGGGCGCTGCGTCGCTGGTCATCTACCTGCCGGCCAAGCTGCTCGGCGTGCCGAACGGCGGGCTGCTGACGCAGTAGGCCAACAGGCCTCTCGATCGAACCGGGCGGAGGTTGGCTGCGTTTCAGGCGCGTCCGTAGATCGCCGCCACCGTGCCGCTGGTGACCAGGTTGGCCGGCGACGCCAGCTGCACGATCGCCGCCGCGGCGGCTTCGAGGCTGACCCATTTGGCAAAATCGGCCTTCGGCATGGCGTCGCGGTTGGCTTTGGTGTCGAGTGTCGACGGCGCCACGGCGTTGACCAGAATATCGGCGACCTTCAGCTCCTCCGCGAGGGCCACAGTCAGCGCCGCAACCGCCGCCTTGCTCGCGGCATAGGCAACCATGCCGCCACCCTTGCGCGGCTCGATGCCGGCACGGGCCGAGACGTTGACGATGCGGCCGCCAGCGCTGCCGGCAATCATCGAGCGGGCGGCTCCGCGGCAGGAGAGGAAGGTAGTTCTGGCGTTGAGGTCCATCATCCGGCCGAACTGGTCGGGGTCGACCGCCTCGATCGCGCCCATGTCGAAGCCGCCGGCCGCATGGACCGAGGCCCAGAGGCCGGGGACGGCGTCGTAGAAGGCGTCCACCGCCCTGGCATCGGTCAGGTCGACGCCAGTTGCGATATGGATGCGGTCATGGCCGGCGAACTCGAAATCGTCTGGCGCTTTCGCCCGGCTGACGGGCAGGTGGCAGATGGCGCCCTCGGCCAGCAGGTGCCTGGCGATCGCCGCGCCCAGCGCACCGGTGGCGCCGGTGACGACGACATGCCGGGCTTCGAAACTCTTCGTCATGATGGACTCCCGCAGTGAGCCGCGACGCGGCCTATTCCACGGCAATTTCTATCAGACAGGGCTTTCCCGTCGAGCGTGCCTTCTTCAGGGCGCTGCCGAGGGCTGCGACATCGGTAAGGCGCTCGGCCCCGAGCCCGTAGGCCTGGGCAATCAGCGCGAAATCCGGCGGCACCGGCGACACGCCGACCGGCTCGACGCCGGCCTCGAGCATCGAGGTCTCGATCTCGCGATAGCCGCGGTTGTTCCACACGACGAAGATGACGGGCGCCGCGGCATCAAGCGCGGCCCCCAACTCCGGCAGGGTGAACTGGAAACCGCCGTCGCCGCTGAGGCAGACGACGGGCGCATCCGGCACGGCCAATGCCGCGCCGATCGCCGCCGGCGGCCCGAAACCGAGCGCGCCGTAGCCGGTCGCGGCGTTGAACCAGCCGCCCGGCCGGTCATGGTCGTAGTAGAGATTGGCGGCGTAAACCGGCTGGGTGGAATCGCCGACGATGATCGCGCCCGGCAGGGCGTCGCGGATCGCCTCGACGGCGCCCACCTGCTCCTGCATGGCGGGCCCGATCTCCTGCCATGCCGATTCGCGGGCGGATCGGGCGCGCAGCGCGCCTCCTGCCTGGCGCGACACGCCGATATCGGCGCCCAGCCCCGCAAGTGCTGCTCCGGCATCGGCCAGGATCGAAACCGCGGCAGGGCGCCGGGCAAGCTGCATCTCGTCGACGTCGATGCGGATCAGGCTCTTCGGCATCACGAAGCCGCCGTCGCCATACATGTCGTAGTCGGTCGGACCGAACTCGGTGCCGACGGCGACCACCAGATCGGCCTCCGCCATCAGCGCCCTGACCGCCTTGAGGCTCGGACTCGCCGGAACGTTGAGCGCGTGGCCGTGGAGCAACCCGCGGCCGTTGGCTGTCGTGACGACCGGCGCGTCGAGCTTTTCGGCCAGGGCCTTGAGTTCAGCCTCGGCCCGGCGCGTCCCGCCACCCGCCAGGATCAGCGGCCGCTTCGCCGCACTGACCAAGAGTCGCGCTTCGGCAAGCGCGCGCTCGCCGGGAACGTGCGCAACGGCACGCTTCGGCAATGGCCTCAACCCCTCCGCCGGCTTGCCCATGACATCGAGCGGTATCTCGATATGCACCGGTCCCGGGCGCCGCGCCGCAAAGATCTCGAACGCCCTTGCTATTGTGCCGGGCAGTTCGGCTGCGTCGGCTATCCGCCGCGACGACAACGCCACCTTCTCCATCATGCCGCGCTGGTCGGGCAGTTCGTGCAGGTAGCCCAGGCCCTTGCCCAAGGTGGGCATGGCGTTGACGCCCGAAATCACCAGAATCGGCACCGAATCGGCACGCGCCTGCGCCATGGCAGTGATGGTGTTGGTCAGTCCCGGCCCGGTGATCACGAAGGCGACGCCCGGCTTGCCCGAGGCACGGGCGTAGCCGTCGGCCATGAAGCCCGCGCCCTGCTCGTGGCGCGGCGTGACATGCCGGATCCTCGATCTTGCCAGCCCACGATAGAGCTCGATCGTGTGCACGCCGGGGATGCCGAACACCATGTCGACGCCATAGGCCTCGAGCAGCCCTATCAGCGCCTCGCCGACCGTCGTCATGCGACCTCCTTCTCGTTCAGTTTCAAGCCCAGCATCGCCTCGACGGAGCTCACGCCGATTTCGGCCAATTCGCCGTTGGCGAACATGTCCCCTGCGAGGCAGCCTTCTATCCAGAGCCCGTCGATGATGGCGTTGATGGCGATGGCGTGCCGACGCAACTCGGCCATATCCGCCCGCCTGCCGGCCTCGGCAAGCACCTCGGCCACGAGTACCTCGACCTCGTCGCGAAACCCCAGGTAGCCGGCGCGGTGCGCAGCCCCGAGCGCGGCATCCGAACCCGCCCGCCCGATGAAGCTCGCCCACAGCGAAAAGCTACGCGCGTCGACCACCGGGGGCACGAGGCTGGCCTCGACGAAGGCCGCGAGCCGGCGGCGCGGCGCCCGCTCGACATTTTCGAGGGCCGATTTCGCCAGCTCGGTCATGCGCCCCATTACAGTGGCGTAGGCCGCCTGCAACAGGTCTTCCTTTCCCGGAAAATAGTGCCTGATCAGCCCGGCGGTGACGCCCGCACGCAATGCGATGGCACGAACCGTGGCGCCGGCGAGCCCGTTTTCGGCGACGCAGTCCAGCGTCGCCTCGATCAGGTCCTGCCGGCGGCGCTCCTCGCCCTCTCGGCGGAATTTTCTCCGCGCGGCGACTGCCATGTCCACCTTCGCTGTTCCGGAAAAACCGCCGAACTTGGCCCTTCCAGTATTTATACACTTGCATAACAAGGCGGCAAGTGCCGTAATGGGCGCACAAAAGAAGCGGGAATGGTGCCGTTGACGCCGCAAGGCCGAACGGTCCATCTTCTCCGCCCAGGGGAACATCGCGACGCGACCATGAGCAGCCGATTGCCAGCTGACGGGAAGACGTTCACGCGCCGGAGCCATCGCTGATGGCTGCCGTCGATGCAGCCCAGCGCCCGATCCACACCGACGGCACCGCCGCCGAAGCCATCCACGTCGAGAACCTGCACAAGCGGTTCGGCCAGTTGCATGTGCTGAAAGGCGTCTCTCTTTCGGCGCGCGATGGCGAGGTGGTGGCGATCATCGGCGGCTCAGGCTCGGGCAAGTCGACGCTGCTGCGCTGCATCAACTGCCTGGAGAGCCCGACGAGCGGCATCATCCGCATCAACGGCGAGGAGATCCGCCTCAAGCCCAACGGCCGCGGCGACTGCGTGCCGGCCGACCGCCGCCAGATCGAGCGCATACGCTCGCGGCTCGGCATGGTGTTCCAGAGCTTCAACCTCTGGAGCCACATGACGCTCATCGAGAACGTCATCGAGGTGCCCGTGCACGTGCTGGGCATCAAGCGCGCCGAGGCCATCACTGAAGCCGAGCGCCTGCTCGCCCGCGTCGGCCTTGCAGAGAAGCGCGACGTCTATCCGGCCTTCCTGTCGGGCGGGCAGCAGCAGCGCGCCGCGATTGCGCGGGCGCTCGCCATCCAGCCGCGCGTCATGTTGTTCGACGAGCCGACCTCGGCGCTCGATCCGGAACTGGTCGGCGAAGTGCTCAAGGTCATCGGCGATCTCGCCCGCGAAGGTCGCACCATGGTGCTGGTCACGCACGAGATGAAGTTCGCCCGCGAGGTGGCGACCCACGTCATCTATCTGTGCAACGGTCAGGTCGAGGAAGAAGGCCCGCCCGAGCAGATCTTCGGCGCCCCGAAGTCCGAGCGCCTCAAGCAATTCATCCGCAGCATCGGATAGCGCGGAGGAAGATCAGGGGAACATCCGAACAACGAAAAAGACGGGAGTGAAAGCATGAAAGCACTGCTTGCAACTGCGGCCATCGCCCTTGCGCTCGGCTTCGCCGGCACCGCGAGCGCCCAGGCGATCAAGGTGGGCATGGCGCCCGAGCCCTATCCCCCCTTCGCCTCGCCCGACGCCTCCGGCAAGTGGGGTGGCTGGGAGATCGACATGATCAACGCGCTCTGCGCCGAGGCCAAGCTGGAATGCGAGATCAGCATGACCGCCTGGGACGGCCTCATCCCGGCGCTCAACTCCAAGAAGATCGACGCGATCATGAACTCGATGTCGATCACCGAGGAGCGAAAGAAGTCGATCGATTTTTCGGACAAGTACTACAACACGCCGACCGGCATCATCGGTTCCAAGGACGCCAAGTTCGACGCCACGCCGGAGGGGCTGAAGGGCAAGATCCTCGGGGTCCAGGTGTCGACGGTGCACGAGGCCTACGCCAAGAAGCACTTCGCCGACGTCGCCGCCGAGATCAAGATCTACCAGACCCAGGACGAAGCCCAGGCCGACCTGGCCGCCGGGCGCATCGATGCGGTCCAGGCGGACTCGCTGTCGCTGAAGACCTTCCTCGACAGCGACCAGGGCAAGGCCTGCTGCGACCTGAAGGGCGACGTCGCCGAAGATCTCGAAGTGCTGGGGCCGGGTGTGGGCGTCGGTCTGCGCCAAGGCGACACCGAGCTCAAGGACAAGTTCAACGCCGCCATCAAGGCGATTCGGGATAACGGCAAATACGCCGAGATCACCAAGAAATATTTCGACTTCGACATCTACGGCAAGTGAACGGCGCTCCGATCCGGCCCCGCACCAGCACCGGATCGAATGCGTCGCCGACGTGAGCACGGCGCTGGCAACCTCCCTCCCCCTTGTGGGGAGGGAGATAGGGTGGGGGTCCTCTCGGGATGTCCTACCAAGTTCCTGTCCCGGCAGCTTTCGCATCCGGCGTTGACCCCACCCTAGCCCCTCCCCACAAGGGGAGGGGAACCTCCATAGCCCTCCTGAGGACCGCGCCCATCGAGCACCTGCTGAACCCGCTGCTGCAATCCGCGACGGTCGAACTGCTGTCGATCTCCCCGCCAGGGTGGGGCGGCAATCTCCTGCGCGGCCTGGCGAATTCAATCCAGATCGCCGTCGGTGCTTTCGGGCTCGGCCTGGCCATCGGCATCGGCGGCGCCTGGGGCAAGCTTTATGGCGGCCCGATGATGCGCGACCTGATGGAGATCTACACCACCATCGTACGCGCCGTGCCGGAGCTGGTGCTGATCCTTCTGCTCTATTATGCCGGTACCGACCTCATCAACCGGGGCCTGGAAAGCTTCGGCTACGCCGCGATCGACATCAACGGCCTCGTTGCCGGCATCGCCGTGCTCGGCGTCGTCCAGGGCGCCTACGCCACCGAGGTCATCCGCGGCGCCATCCTCGCCATCCCGCAGGGACAGCTCGAGGCCGCGCGGGCCTATGGCATGCCGCCCGGCAAGATGCTGAGGCGCATCACCTTGCCCGCCATGCTGCCCTTCGCCATTCCGGGCCTCGCCAATCTCTGGCTCATCGCCACGAAGGACACCGCGCTTCTCGCCGTGGTCGGCTTCAACGAACTCACCCAGGAGACACGCCAGGCCGGGGCGACCACCAAGGCCTACTTCACCTTCTTCGTCGCCGCGGGCGTGCTCTATCTGCTCCTGACCCTGTTCTCCAACGTCATCATCGGCCGCATCGAACGCTGGGCACGGCGCGGCATGCCGCCCGTGGCGGAGGCCGGCCGATGACGACGGCGGCCGACGCGCATCCGCTCGAAGCCTCGCGCTCCGCCTGGCTGCAGCCGCATCGCATCGTGCTCATCGGCATCGCCCTGGCGCTGGTGGCTTGCGCGGCGCTCTTCCTGCGCTGGGAGTGGCTGCCCACCTATTACGACCTCGCCCTCCTCGGCATCTGGCGCACGATCTGGATCCTCGTCGTCACCTCGGTGCTCGGCTTCCTTCTCGCCGTGCCGCTGGGCCTCGCCCAGGCCGCCGGGCCGCTCTGGCTCGCCTGGCCGGCCAAGGCCTTCTGCACGGTCATCCGCGGCACGCCGCTGCTGCTCCAGCTCTGGCTCCTCTACTACGGGCTCGGCTCGCTGTTTCCGCAGTTCCCATGGATCCGCCAGTCCGAGCTGTGGCCGATCTTGAGACAAGCCTGGCCCTATGCCGTCGTGGCGCTTACCTTGTCCTATGCCGCCTATGAGGGCGAGGTGATGCGCGGCGCACTCGCTGGCGTGCCGCGCGGCCAACTCGAGGCCTCGCGCGCGTTCGGCATGAGCCCCTGGAAGCGGTTCCGCCGCATCTGGCTGCCGCAAGCCATCCACCGCGCCCTGCCGACGCTCGCCGGCGAGACGGTGCTGCAGCTCAAGGCGACGCCGCTCGTCGCCACCATCACCGTGATCGACATCTACGCCGTGGCGTCGCGCGTCAGGCAGGATACCTTCATCGTCTATGAGCCATTGCTGCTGCTCGCCTTGATCTATCTGGTGATCACGGGAATCATCGTCTTCGCCTTCCGCAAGCTGGAGGCGCGCATTCCGTCTCGATTGGGATAGGCCATGACCGAAAAGCAGCCCGAAACCGTCACCCTCGATCTCGAGCAGGCCCGCTCGCTCTGCATCGCCGCGGCGATGGGCGCCGGCGCCTCCGAGGAAACCGCGCGCTCGATCGGGCTGGCCGCCGTCGCCGCGGAGGCCGATGGTCAGGCCAGCGTCGGTCTTTCGCACTACATCGACTATCTCGAGTCGCTGGAAGCCGGCCGCATCGACGGCAAGGCCGAACCGGTGATCACGAGACCGGCGCTCGCCATCTATCTTTCCGACGCGCAGGGCGGTGCCGCGCACACCGGCTTCGACCGCAGCTTCGACGAGATCGCCAAGGCGGCGCGCCTGTTCGGCGTCACCGTCTTTGCGCAGAAGAACGCCTATACCTGCGGCGCACTCGGCTATTTCACCGGGCGCCTGGCCGAAGCCGGGCTGGTGGCGATCGCGGCAACCAATGGCCCCGCGCTCGTCGCCGGTTCGGGTTCGACCAAGCCGGTCTACTGCACCAACCCGATGTCGCTCGCCGCACCCGCCGCCGACGGCCCACCGCTGGTCATCGACCAGTCGTCCAGCGCCACCGCCTTCGTCAACGTCCGCAAGGCGGCCGAGGCGGGCGACGAAATACCCGAAGGCTGGGCACTCGATGCCAGGGGCAAGCCGACCACGGACCCCAAGAAGGCGATGAAGGGCGTGCTGCTCGCCTTCGGCGGCGCCCGCGGGGCCAATGTCGCCTTGATGGTCGAGGTGCTTGCCGCCGGCGTCTCGGGCGCCAACTGGTCGGTCGACGCGCCATCGATAACCTCGGGGGACCGCACGCCGGGCACCGGCCTGTTCATCGTGGCACTCGATCCCAAGCTGTTCGACCCGGACTTCGAGCAGCGCATGCGGGCGCAGCTCGGCCGCCTGTCGGAACAATATCACGTCCATATCCCCGGCCCGGCCAAGGCGGCCGCGCGCGCCCGCTCCGAAGCCGAGGGCATCACCGTGCCGGCCGCCATCCACGCCCGCATCGCGCGATTCGCCGCCCGAAATCCCGCCTGACCCGATACCTCGAAAAAAATCGAACCCCGATTTGAACCTTTCTCCCGGCCGCTGCGACCCAGCCATGTCCAGGGCGAGGTGAGCTCGCCCGATCAACACCGGGGGGAACCCAAACCGAAAGACCGTTCCGACGTGGAAGCGTGTGCTTCCGCGGCCCCGAAACGCAACCTCGAAAGGGAAACAATCATGAAGACCAAGATCACCATCCTGACCGCAGTGCTTCTCCTTGCTGGCGCCATCGGTAGCGCCAACGCCGCCGGCGGCTTCTCGGCCGGTTCGGGCGGCGGCGACCGTCCGTCGGGCCCGAGCGACATCTCCGATGCGCCTGGCGGCGGCGGCCCCTCGGGTCCCGGCGACATCTCGGACAAGCCGGGTAACGACAAGCCGTCCGGCCCGAGCGACAAGGCGTCGTCCAACGGCGGCGGCGCCACCGAAGACAAGTACTGCAAGAACGGTTCGAGCAAGTTCCCGGCCTGCAACGCCAAGTTCGTCCAGGCGTGCAAGGCCGCAGGTGGCACGATGTCGGGTCAACAGGGCTGGGGCGGCAAAACCTGCTGGGAGCCCTCCTGACGCCGGCCTCGGCGACGGCCTGACCAAAGCGTCGGTCGCCCGCATCAGCGCCACCCGGAAAACCCCGCCCCTGGCGGGGTTTTCTGCATCAAGGCACATGCTTGCATCAAAGAGCCCCGCCTCGGGCGGGGCTCTGGGGGCGGGCGCATCGACCCGCCGAAAGTCGGCCGTCGCCGCTCAGTGACGCATCAGCCAGTTATCGATCTCGCGCTCGGCCTCTTCCTGAGCCTTGCCGTAGCGGGCCTGGAGCTTTCCGGCGAGTTCCTTGCGCTTGCCGTTTATGACGTCGAGATCGTCGTCGGTCAGCTTGCCCCACTGGGTCTGGACCTTGCCCTTGAACTGCTCCCAATTTCCTTCGATCTGGTTCCAATTCATTCTGTTTCTCCTTCCGGATTTGCACGACAGGTCCGCCGCACTGGTTCCTGAACGCCTCCGATCAGGCTCGGTTCCCCTCTTCACAATCCCGCATTCACAAAAAGATGACTTGCAACGTCATCTTCCGGCCAGATCGAGTTGATTTGGGTTGCCGGCGCCTGCGCGGGGCGGCAACACGACAACGAACATGGAGACCTCTTTGGCCCTAACGACCGAGACGACCGGCCGCCGCCTGTTCATTCCCGCCCTGCGCGGCCCCTATGCGAGCCTGCACGATTCCGCCGAAACGATCCTGCGGGTCACAGCCGGCGCTGCCCTCGTCACGCATGGCCTCGCCAAGATCGCCGACCCGTTCGGTGCCGCCGGCATGGTCGAAGGACTGGGCTTCCATCCGGGCGCGTTCTGGTCGCTGCTCCTGTCCGGCACCGAATTCTTCGGCGGCATCTTCATCGCGCTCGGCCTGCTGACGCGACCGGCCTCGGTCGCCGCCATGTTCGTGCTCGCTGTCACGGTCTGGTTCCATTGGGTGACCATGGGCCAGGGCTACGAGGGCGCGGAAAAGTCCATTCTCTGGACGGCGATCTTACTGTTCTTCGCCGTCCGCGGCGGCAACCGGCATTCGGTCGACGCGCGTCTCGGTCGCGAGTTCTGATCCTCGGGACAAGAATGCCTCCCAAGGCTGTCCACCCGCCCGCGCCACATCGGCGCGGGCCGCTCCAGGCGGTCGCTCGATGATTGCCTTTTCCGCGAAACGGGCTAAGAAACGCTGACAATCCAAGCCGTTCAGGCGCCACCGGAGCCAGCGATGACCGATATCCTCCAGACCCCGCAACTCGTCACCGTCTTCGGCGGGTCCGGCTTCATCGGTCGCCACGTCGTCCGCGCGCTGGCCAAGCGCGGCTATCTGGTGCGCGTCGCCTGCCGCCGCCCCGACCTCGCCTACCACCTCCAGCCGCTCGGCAATGTCGGCCAGATCCAGCCGGTCCAGGCCAACCTGCGCATGCGCTGGTCGGTTGACCGCGCCGTCCAGGGCGCAGCGCATGTCGTCAACCTCGTCGGCATCCTGCACGAAAGCGGCCGCCAGCGGTTTTCGACAGTGCAGGAATTCGGCGCCCGCGCCGTCGCCGAGGCCGCACGTGCCGCCGGCGCCACGCTCACCCACGTCTCTGCCCTCGGCGCCAATGCAAACTCAGCCTCGCTCTATGCCCAGACCAAGGCGCGCGGCGAAAAGGCGGTCCACGACACGCTGCCGGACGCGGTGATCTATCGTCCGTCGATCGTCTTCGGTCCCGAAGACACCTTCTTCAACCGCTTTGCCAACATGGCCCGCTTTTCGCCGGTCCTGCCGCTGATCGGCGGCGGCGAAACCCGCTTCCAGCCGATCTATGTCGGCGACGTCGCCGAAGCGGTGGCGCGCGCCGTCGACGGCAAGGTCAAGGGCGGCACGATCTACGAGCTTGGCGGACCGCAGGTTCTGAGCTTCAGGCAGTGCATGGAAGAGATGCTCGAGGTCATCGACCGCAAGCGGACGATGGTCGCCGTGCCGTGGTGGGCGGCCAACCTGCAGGCCTCGATCCTGGGCCTGCTCCCCAATCCGCTGCTCACCAAGGACCAGGTGATCCTGCTGCGCAGCGACAACGTCGTCTCCAAGGCCGCGCAGGACGAGGGCCGCACAATCGCCGCCGTCGGCATCGCGCCCAAGACCACCGCCTCGATCCTGCCGAGCTATCTCTGGCGCTACCGCGCCGCCGGCCAGTTCACGCACAGGACGATGGCCTGACGCCGGCGGGGCGCAGATGGACGCCCTGGCCGCCCTTCTCCCCGATGGACTCGACCCGCTTGTGGCGGGCCTGCTGGTCGTCGCCAGCGCCTTCACCTCGGCCTTGACCGCCGCCTTCGGCGTCGGCGGCGGCGTCGCCATGCTCACGCTGATGGGCCTGTTCGTGCCGGTCGCCCCCCTCATTCCGGTCCACGGCGCGGTCCAGCTCGGCTCCAACACAGGCCGCGCCTGGCACCAGCGTGCCAATGTGCGCATGGATGTGGCTGCGCCCTTCATCGCCGGCAGCGTCATCGGCGCGATCATTGGCGCCTTCGTGGTCGTGCAGCTGCCCGACGCCCTGCTCAAGCTGGTGCTCGGCGTGTTCGTCATCGCGATCACCTGGACCAAGATACCCGGGATAGAGAAGCTGACGCGCACGGGACTTGCCATCGGCAGTGTCGTCGTGGCGCTCGTCGGCATGCTCGTGGGTGCCACGGGGCCGCTGGTTTCGGTGCTGTTCGCGCAGTTCTTCGCCAACGACCGCAAGGCGCTGGTCGCCACCCATGCCGCCGGCATGGTAGCCCAGCACGGGCTCAAGATCGTGGTCTTCGGGCTCGCGGGCTTCGCGTTCCGGGACTGGCTCCCGCTCATCGCGGCGATGATCGTGTCGGGCTATCTCGGCACCGTCTACGGCACCAGGCTGCTCGAGCGCATGCCGGAGGAGAGCTTCCGCAAGTGGTTCAAGATCGCCATCACCGTTCTGGCGCTGGACCTGCTGCGAAGGGGAGTGGCAGGGTTGGTCTGAGGGGCGCGTTGCCTTCTCCCGCAAGGGCTACAAGGCAAAGGCGGCTCTCAGCCCCAGATCATCAACGCGATCAACCCGACGCCGCCGACGAGCAGCCGCCACCAGCCGAACAGGGCGTAACCGTGGCGCGAGACGTAGTCGAGCAGATGCCGCACCACGAACAGCGCGGTGATGAAGGCTGCGGCAAAGCCGATGCCGATCACCGGCAGGTCGGCCGCCGACAGGACGTCGCGGTTCTTGTAGAGGTCGTAGGCGAAGGCGCCGGCCATGGTGGGCATGGCGAGGAAGAACGAGAATTCCGCCGCCGCACGCTTGTCCACGCCCATGAGCAGCGCGCCGACGATGGTCGCACCCGAACGCGACGTGCCCGGGATCATCGCGAGCGTTTGGAACAGGCCGATCTTCAGGTAGACCGACAGCGGGAACGCGGTGATGTCGTGGTACTTCGCCTCGAGCTCGAGCTTGTCGAGGACCAACAGCACCAGCCCGCCGAGGATGAGCATGATGCAGATCAGTATCGGAGACTCGAACAGCACAGTCTTGATGAAGCCGTGCAGCAGGACGCCGAGCACGGCCGCCGGCAGGAAGGCGATGAGGATGCCTGCGACGAATCGCTGCGTCTTCGGGTCGCGGGGCAGGTCTACCGCCATCCGCCAGAGCTTCGCGGCGTAGACCGAAAGGATGGCCAGGATCGCGCCGAGCTGGATCAGGATCTCGAAAGTCTTGCCGGTGGAGTTGAAGCCCAGGAAATGACCGGCAAGAAGGATATGTCCCGTCGAAGAAACGGGAATGAATTCAGTCAGCCCCTCGAGCACCCCGAGAAGTAGCGCGTCGATGATCGTCTGGTTTTCCATCGCATCCCTGCGAGCTGGTTCATTCGCGATTGCTTGTCACGGAACGGAACTCACCCTATAGGTCGGTTCGCCCGAGAGCCCGGTGAACCGGGCCCAGTTGCTCTAGCGGCCAAGCGGGCGATTCGCCAGAGCGCCCTCGTTCACGAAATTTCGCAGGACCATGCTGACGCTTTTCCATCACCCCATGTTCGCGACGTGCCGCTTCGTCCGTCTGGCGTTCGGAGAGTACGGCGAGGAATTGGCGCTGATCGAGGAGAAGCCTTGGACGCGGCGCAAGGAATTCCTGACGCTCAACCCCGCCGGCACGCTGCCGGTGCTGCTTGCCGAGAGCGACGTGCCGATCGTCGGCGCGATGATCATCTCGGAATATGTCGACGAGACGCGCGGCGTGCTCAAGCGCGACCGGCGCCTGTTTGCCGAAGACCCGATGGAGCGCGCCGAGATCCGCCGCCTGACGGACTGGTACCTGACCAAAACGGAAGGCGAAGTGACGCGGCATCTGGTGCGCGAGCGCGTGCTGAAGCCGCAGATGCCGGAATCGGCCGGTGGCGGTTCGCCCGATTCGGCGGCCATCCGCGCCGCCCGCGCCAACATCCGCCAGCACATGAAATACACCAACTGGCTGGCCGGCACGCGCCACTGGCTCGCCGGTCCGCGCATCACCTATGCCGACCTCGCCGCCGCCGCCACCCTCTCGGTGCTCGACTATCTCGGCGAGATCGACTGGCGCGAATATTCGTCCGCCCGCGAGTGGTACACCAGGGTCAAGTCGCGGCCATCGTTCCGGCCGCTGCTCGCCGACCGGGTGCGCGGGCTTACCCCGGCATCGCACTATGCGGACCTCGATTTCTGACAAGGCGCTGCGCCAGCTGATCGAGCGCGAAGCGACCCGCGCCGGCTTCGCCGCGGTCGCCGTCACCCGACCCGACACCATCCCGCTTGCACCGGCACGCCTCGCGCAGTTCCTCGGCGAAGGCCTGCACGGCTCCATGGCCTGGATGGCCGAGACGCTGGAGCGCCGCGCCGCCCCTTCCGTGCTCTGGCCCGAAGTGCGCTCGATCGTCGTGCTCGCCATGAACTATGGGCCCGGCGAGGATCCGCGCGAGCTGCAGGCCAGGCCCGACCGCGCCGCGATCTCGGTCTACGCCCGCAACCGCGACTATCACGACGTCATGAAGGGACGGCTCAAGGAGATCGCCGGCAAGATCGTCGCCCGCGCCGGCGGCGACGTGAAGGTGTTCGTCGATACCGCCCCGGTGATGGAGAAGCCGCTCGCCGAGGCGGCAGGGCTGGGCTGGCAGGGCAAGCACACCAACCTCGTCAGCCGCGAATTCGGTTCCTGGCTGTTCCTCGGCACCATCTTCACCACCGCCGAACTCGCGCCGGACGCGCCCGAGATCGATCGCTGCGGCTCCTGCCGCGCCTGCCTCGACGCCTGCCCCACCGATGCCTTTCCGGCTCCCTACCGGCTCGATGCGCGGCGCTGCATCTCCTATCTCACCATCGAGAACAAGGGGCCGATCCCGCACGAGTTCCGCGACAAGATCGGCAACCGCATCTATGGCTGCGACGACTGTCTCGCCGCCTGCCCGTGGAACAAGTTCGCGAGAGCCGCTTCCGAAGCCAAGCTCGCCGCACGCGACGACCTGCGCGAGCCACGCCTTGCCGAGCTGCTTGCGCTGGACGACGCCGCCTTCCGCACGCTGTTCTCCGGCTCGCCGGTCAAGCGCATCGGCCGCGACCGGTTCGTCCGCAACGTGCTCATAGCTGCCGGCAATTCGGCCGATCCCGCGCTCGCCGAGCCGTGCCGGGCGCTGCTGTCCGATCCGTCGCCGCTGGTGCGGGGCACGGCCGTCTGGGCATTGTCGCGGCTCCTCCCCGAAGCGGCGCTTTCTGCCCTTGCGCAACGGGCTCTGAAGGCAGAAAGCTCTGCCGACGTCGTCGCCGAATGGCACACGGCATTGGCAATCCGGGAAGCGAAGCAGGCGCAGGCATGAGCGAGCAAAAGGTCTTCATCTTCGGCGCCGGCTATTCCGGCAAGGCCTTCGCGCGCATGCGGCCGCAAGCCGTAGCGGTCACAGGCACCACGCGATCGCGGGAAAAGCTTGCCGGCCTCGAGGCCGCCGGCATCGAGCCGTTCGTGTTCGACGGCCGGCTGTCCTCGGAAATCAGGGCCAAGCTCGAGGAGACCACGCATCTCGTCGTCTCCGCCGCCCCCAACGACGACGGCGATCCGGTGCTCAACGTGGCGCATGATGCGATCACCCACCATATGCCGCTGCTGCGCTGGGTCGGCTATCTCTCCACCGTCGGGGTCTATGGCGACTATGGCGGTGCCTGGATCGACGAGACGGCACAATGCCGGCCCAAGCCCGGCCGCTCGCAGATGCGGCTGGACGCCGAGCGCGAGTGGCATGAGCTCGGCGAGGAAACGGGCCGGCCGATCGCCATCCTGCGCCTGTCGGGCATCTACGGCCCGGGTCGCAACGCCTTCGTCAATCTCGCCAACGGCACGGCGAAGCGCCTGGTCAAGCAAGGCCAGGTATTCAACCGCATTCATGTGACCGACATTGCCGCAGCACTCTGGTTCCTGGCCGACGGGGAGTATGGCGGCACATTCAACGTCACCGACGACCTGCCCGCGCCGCCGCAGGACGTGGTCGCCTACGCCGCCGGATTGATGGGCGTGGCGCCGCCGCCGGAAACTCCTTTCGAGACCGCCCAACTTTCGCCCATGGCGCGATCCTTCTATGGCGAGAACAAGCGCGTCTCCAACACGGCTATCAAGGCCCTGGGCTACACGTTCAGCTTTCCCGACTACCGCGCCGCACTGGACAGCATGTGGGCGGACGGCTCGTGGCGCGGCGGGGGTGACGGCGACAAGCGCAGTCCGATACGGCGTGCCTAGTGCGGGCGGCGATTCACGTGGGACAATGACGCCGGGATTTACCATTAGGTAACCATGGCGGCGCAAGCTTTGCGGAGAGGGTGAAACCGCATGACGTCATTTTTTCGCAGATTTGCCGGACGGACGGCGCGACTCGCGATAGTCGCGGCCACACTCGGCATGATCGGCCTCGACCTGCACGCAGCCGGCGCCGCCGAGCTTGCCAAGGATCTGTTCGGCAGCACGAAATTGCCGGCGGCGACGGCCGCACGCTCCTATGGCTTCTATTCCAAGGGCTGCTTCGCCGGCGGCGTGGCCATCGCCACGGACGGCCCGACATGGCAAGCCATGCGGCTGTCGCGCAATCGCCGCTGGGGCCATCCGGCGATGATCTCGCTGATCGAGAAGCTGTCGCGCGACGCCATCGGGGATGGCTGGCCTGGCCTGCTGATCGGCGACATCTCGCAGCCGCGCGGAGGCCCGATGCTGACCGGCCACGCCTCGCACCAGATCGGCCTGGACGCCGACATCTGGCTGACCCCGATGCCCGACCGCAAGCTCTCCGCAACCGAACGCGAAAACATGAGCGCGGTGTTGATGGTCGACGAGAAGACCCACCTGGTCAAAGACAAGCTCTGGACGCCGGCGCATACCCGCCTGATCAAGCGGGCGGCGAGCTATCCCGAGGTGGAGCGCATCCTGGTCAATCCGGGCATCAAGAAGAAACTCTGCGACACGGTCACGGGCGACCGTTCGTGGCTGCGCAAGGTGCGTCCCTTCTGGGGCCACGACTATCATTTCCACATGCGCATCGGCTGTCAGGCCGGGTCGAAGGGCTGCAAGGAGCAGGATCCGACGCCGGTCGGCGACGGCTGCGACAAGTCGCTGGCCTGGTGGTTCACCGAAGAGCCCTGGCGTCCGGCAACCGGTCCCGAAAAGCCCAAGGCGCGCGACATCATGACCATGGCGAGCCTGCCTAAGGAATGCCGCGCCGTGCTGGCCGCGCCCTCGCCCGTCAACGAAGCGGCGGTTACCGTCTATGGCGGCGGCGCCCCTTCGGCGGTAGTCGCCGCTCCGGCACCGGCAGCGCCAGAGGTCGCGGAGACCCCGACCATCACCGATCCCGGCACGCCTGTCAGCGCAGATGCCTATGCGCCCCGGCCATCGGTCGACATTCCCCTGCCGCGGCCCCGCCCGGCGAAGCAATGAGCCGGGCCGCTCGGCGCTTCCAAATGCGCGGAAATCCGTTTATGGGATTTCAACCGATTTAAGCAGCACGGAAACGACTGTGACCCCAGCCCTGCGCGTCGCGCTGATCGCCCATGACCAGAAGAAGGACGACATGGTCGCCTTCGTCGGCGATCATGCCAGGTTCCTCGAGACCTGCCATATCGTCGCCACCGGCACGACCGGCCAGCGGGTGCTCGCGGCCTGCCCCAGCCTGAACCTGACGCCCTTGAAGAGCGGCCCCCTCGGCGGCGACCAGCAGATCGGCGCGCTGATCAGCGAAGGCAGGATCGACGCACTGATTTTCTTCGTTGATCCGCTGACGCCGATGCCGCATGACGTCGATGTCAAGGCATTGATGCGGCTTGCCATCGTCTACGACATTCCGATGGCGTTGAACCGCGCGACCGCCGAGATCATTCTGGAAAATCAAGAGAACGGCTGAACGCCGCCGCCAACCATCTGGGAACCAGACCGGGCATGTCACAATCGAACGAGCAGGCACTCCCCTTCCCGATCCTGATCGGCGACATCGGCGGCACCAATGCGCGCTTCGCCATCGTCGAGAGTGCCGACAGGGAGGCGGGGGAGCCGCGCATTGTCCAGACGGCCAGCTACGCCAGCATCGACGACGCCATCCTCGCCGTTCTCGACGGGCAGCCGGTGCGCCCGCGCTCGGCGGTGCTCGCCGTGGCCGGACCGGTGGAGGGCGAGGAGATCGCGCTCACCAACTGTCCCTGGGTGGTGCGGCCGAAAGAGATGTTTTCAACCATCGGTCTCAGCGACATCCTGGTGCTCAACGACTTCGAGGCCCAGGCGCTGGCAGTCGTAGCCCTCGGCAACGAGCATATGGAGAAGATTGGCCCCGGCGAGCCCGAGGAGGGCGCCGGCCGCGTCGTGCTCGGGCCCGGCACCGGGCTGGGCGTCGCCGGCCTGGTGCATGCGCTCGGCCGTTGGATTCCCGTCCCCGGCGAAGGCGGCCACATGGACATCGGCCCGCGGAGTGCGCGCGACTTCGAGGTGTTTCCCCACCTCGAGAAGATCGAGGGCCGCATCTCGGGCGAGCAGATCCTGTGCGGCCGCGGCCTGGTCAACACCTATCGCGCCGTGGCCAGGACCGACGGCAAGACGCCGAAGCTCACCCAGCCGGCGCAGGTCACCGCAGCGGCGCTCGACGGCAGCGACGCTATCGCCGAGGAGGCGCTGGCGCTCTTCGTCACTTGCCTCGGCCGCACCGCCGGCGACCTGGCACTCGTTTTCAAGAGCAAGGGCGGTGTCTATCTCACCGGCGGAATCGCCCAGAAGATCGTGCCGGCGCTGAAAAAGGGCAATTTCCGCGAGGCCTTCGAGGACAAGGCACCGCATCGCGAACTGATGCGATCGATGCCGGTCTATGTCATCACCCACCCGCTGGCGGCCCTCGCCGGGCTGGCGGCTTATGCGCGCACGCCGTCACTCTTCGGCATCGAGACGGGCGACCGGCGCTGGCACGTCTAGGCGCAGCCAAAAGGCGGTTTCCCCGCCGGGCTTCATGCTCTATGAGGGCATCGCGAGCGTGCGGGAGGCCAATGGGATAACCGGCTTGAATTCGAGTAAGTCAAAACGCGGCCGGGCAGTCCCCGGCGAGGTCGTCGCCGTCATCAAGCGCATCGCCGCCGAGAACGGTCGCGACTTCGTCTGGCACTATGCACTTGCGGCGGCGTTCCTGGCCATCATCGCCGGGACCACGGCGTTCACCGCATGGATCATGCGCGATATCGTCGACGAGATCTTCTACCGGCAGCGCGCCGACCTCATCGTCCTCATCTGCCTGTCGATCGTCGCTGCCTTCGTGCTGCGCGGCATCGCTACCTACGGTCAGGCCGTGATCCTCGCCAAGGTTGGCAACAACCTCGTCGCCCGCTACCAGCGCCGGCTCTTCGACCACCTGATGAAGCTCGACATGGAGTTCTTCTCCGCGACGCGCTCGGGCCAGGTCGCCGCCCAGATCAACGAAAATGTCAGCGGCATCCGGTCGATCCTCAACATCACCGTCACCTCCATCGCCCGCGACTTCGTATCGCTGATCGGGCTGATCGCAGTGATGGTGTTCCAGGATCCTGTCCTGTCGCTTTTCGCACTGTTGATCGGCCCGCCGTTGGTCTACTTCGTCGGCCACCTGATGCGCCGGCTGCGAAAGCTGAACCGCGACGCCATCCTGGTCAATTCGCGCCTCATCGGGGCGATGCAGGAGGCGGTCCAGGGCATGGCCATCGTAAAGGCCTTCACCATGGAAGACCAGCTGTCGGGAAAGATGCACCACCTGGTGTCCGACTCCGAGGCGCGCTCCAACAAGATCGCCCGCGTGTCCGAGCGGCTGTCGCCGATCTCGGAAATGCTCGGCGGCTTCGTATTCGCCACCGTCATTGCCTATGCCGGGTACCGTGCAACCTTCGGGGCTCAGCCGCCCGGCACGATCGTCGCCTTCCTCACGGCGATGATCCTCGCCTACGATCCGGCCCGCCGCCTCGCCCGCACCCAGGTCGGGCTGGAACGCGCCCTGGTCAATGCGCGCATGATCTACGAGGTCCTCGACACCGAACCGCGCCAGGACGACGCCATCGGTGCAGGCCAGCTCCAGGTCGGCAAGGGCGACATCGTCTTTGACGTCGTCGCGTTCTCATACGGACCCGAGGCTGCGGTGCTGCGCGACCTGAGCTTCACCGCGCAGGGCGGCAAGACCACGGCCATCGTCGGCGCGTCCGGCGCCGGCAAGTCGACGCTGGTGGCGCTCCTGCAGCGCTTCTACGACGTCGACAGCGGCAGCATCAGCATCGACGGCCAGGACATAGCCTCCGTCACCAAGCGCTCGCTGCGCCAGTCGATCGCCTTTGTCTCGCAGCAGCCCTATCTGTTCGAAGGCACGATCCGCGACAACATCCGCTACGGCCGCGCCGACGCCACCGACGCCGAGATCGAGCAGGCGGCTCGCCTGGCCTTCGCCGACGAATTCATCCGCCAGCAATCTGAAGGCTACGACACAGCCGTCGGCGAAAACGGCGCGACGCTGTCGGGCGGCCAGCGCCAGCGCGTCTCCATCGCCCGCGCGCTCGTCCGCAACGCCCCGATCCTGCTTCTCGACGAGGCGACGTCGGCGCTCGACAACGAATCGGAAGCGCGCGTCCAGGCGGCGCTGGCCGCAGCCACCAAGGGCCGCACCACCATCGTGATCGCCCACCGCCTCTCAACGGTGGTCAACGCCGATCATATCGTGGTGCTGGACCAGGGTCGGCTTGTCGAAGAAGGCACCCATGCCGGATTGATGGCCAACCCCAACAGCGTCTATGCCCGCTTCCACAACCTCCAGGACGAGGTCGGACTCGGGCTGGTGGACGACCTGGGCACCGATGAGGAACTGTCGCGCGCCGGCGCCGGCACAGGGAGCAAGCTATGAGCGACATGGGACTGGTGATCGTGGGCGCAGCCGGCCGGATGGGCCAGGTGCTGCTCCGCACCGTGCACACGATGGACGGCGTGCGCGTGGTCGGTGCGGTCGAACGTTCCGGCTCGCCGCATCTCGGCAAGGACGCAGGCGAGATCGCCGGCGTCGGCATCATCAACGTCGGGATCACCGACGACCCGCTGGCCGCCTTCGCCAAGGCCGACGGTGTGCTCGATTTCACCGCGCCTGCGGCAACCGTCGAATTCGCCGGCTACGCCGCCCAGGCGCGCATCGCCCACATCATCGGCACCACCGGCTGCTCGCCCGAGGACGACGCGAAGATCGCCGCGGCGGCGCGCCACGCCACCATCGTCAAGTCCGGCAACATGAGCCTCGGCGTCAACCTGCTCGCCGTGCTGGTCGAGAAGGCCGCCCAAGCGCTCGGCCCGAGCGACTTCGACATCGAGATCCTGGAAATGCACCACCGCCACAAGGTCGATGCGCCGTCGGGTACGGCCCTGCTGCTCGGCGAGGCGGCGGCGCACGGCCGCAAGATCGCGCTGGCCGACAAGAGCGTGCGGGTGCGCGACGGCCATACCGGCGTGCGCGAGAGCGGAACCATCGGATTCGCCACGCTGCGCGGCGGCTCGGTCGTCGGCGACCATTCCGTCATCCTCGCCGGAACCGGCGAGCGCATCACCATGTCCCACCAGGCCGAGGACCGAGGCATCTTCGCCCGCGGCGCCGTCAAGGCGGCGCTCTGGGCGCATGGCAGGAAGCCCGGCCTCTACTCGATGCGTGACGTCCTCGGCCTCTAATCCAATCCAAATCCAGTCCTCATCCAAGGGAGCAAAAATGTCCGGTACCCTCGTGCTTGTCCGCCACGGCCAGAGCGAATGGAATCTCAAGAACCTGTTCACCGGCTGGCGCGACGTCGACCTGTCCGAGAAGGGCCACGCCGAAGCCAAGGCAGCCGGCGAAAAGCTCAAGGCCCGCGGGCTCAAGTTCGACATCGCCTTCACTTCGGCGCTGATGCGCGCCCAGAAGACCTGCCAGCACATCCTGGACGTGCTCGGCCAGAGCGATCTCACCACCATCCGCGACCAGGCCCTCAACGAGCGCGACTACGGCGACCTCAACGGCCTCAACAAGGACGATGCGCGCGCCAAGTGGGGCGAGGAGCAGGTGCATGTCTGGCGCCGCTCCTACGACACGCCGCCTCCGGGCGGGGAAAGCCTGAAGGACACCGGTGCACGCGTGTGGCCCTACTACCTGCACGACATGCAGAAGCATGTGCTGTCCGGCGGTACTGTGCTGGTGGCCGCCCACGGCAATTCGCTGCGCGCGCTGATCATGGCGCTCGAAGGCATTTCGGGCCCTGACATCGTCAAGCTCGAACTCGGGACCGGCGTGCCGATCGTCTACAAGCTCAACGCCGATTCGACCGTCGCCTCGAAGGAGGTGCTGGCCTGACACGTCAGGCCGGCGGGAATACGCGATCGGGCGTCGAGCTGTCGCCCGGTCGCTTCAGGGCGCACAAACGCCGACGTTTGCGGGCTCCGGATAGACTACCCCTGGGGAATATCCGCGGCCGGAATGCCGACAAATTGCGGGGTGCGGCGCATTCGCCGGCAAAAGCTGAAAAAGCGCGTTGACACCGTCGCTTCGCCCGCTTACATCAGCGCCCACCAGCCCAGATGGCGGAATTGGTAGACGCGCACGGTTCAGGTCCGTGTGCCGCGAGGCGTGGAGGTTCGAGTCCTCTTCTGGGCACCAGTTCACAGCGAAAAGCCCTGCAACTTCAATGTGTTGCGGGGCTTTTCCTTTTATGCATCCTCCCACCAATCCACCTTTCACGCTTTGGTTGAGTTGGGATTCACATTTCGTCCCTGCAGAACGCTACGGAAGGTCGGATTATGACAATCCGCTTCCCCATCCAGCCGCGCATGGTCCCACCTTCGAAGATCGCGCGACGGCTCGGCATCACCATGGCCACGTTTCTCGAGAAGCGGGCCGAACTCGAACATAGCGGTTTCCCGAAGCCCGATACTATCCTGGGCAACTACTGCCTCGACGCCGTAGACCAGTGGATTGACGGTCGCGCCGGGCTGTCCCGCCCCGGCGATCCATTGTCGGCCCAGGTCGAAATGCTCCAGGCCATTCGCGGAAAAGCATGGGCAAGGTGACGACGAAAAACCGAACTTGTTACGGTTTAGCGAAAGTCGTGGGCGGGCCGGTTGCCAGGTGCGCTGTCTCCAGGGAATGGCCCTCCCCCCGTCGGCTGACACACGAGTAGACCTCTAGTCCTGCTTGCAGGTTTAGCCTTGGCGCGCGATGCTGGGTTTCTGCCTTGGGGAGGGCTTTGGGGTGGTGGACATCTGGAAGTGGGGCATATTGGGCGTGGTCGCGGCCGCAGTAGCGACAGCTGTGAGCATGCAAACAGGATTCTTCAATCCGTTCGACTCGCGAATGACTAGGGCTTGCGAAGCGACGCTCAAAAAGCGCCTTCGGTCACCATCTATGTACAAACGTGTCGAGATCAGCGACTCCAAAGAGCCGATGTCGTTGGACACATATTTGAAGATGGAGTCTGCCTCAGATCAATCGGCGGTGAACCTTTATACCCAGATGTACAAGGATGCGGTCGCGCGAGGAGACCAGCCCACTGTTTTCACCTCATTCATCACCTATGACGCCCCCAATGCTTATGGCACCCCAGTTCGGGGAATTGTAGCCTGCGCATACTCGTCTTCAGATGGGAGCAAATCCTCGGCCAGCGAGTTCAATGTGCAGATCGACGGGCTCACGCACATACGTTGGCTGGCTGATCAGGTTCGCAAGTTGCGCAGCGGATAGCGGGCGCGTGGGCGAGATCTACCGTTTCACTCTGCGGCGAAAGCGACCGTCTTGGTGGCGACGGTTGTTGCAGGCCCGCCGAGCGTAGCCACCGCCCGAGCGCTCAGCCTGTTCATCGCGCGCATTGCCGATCAACCTTTCGATCCACCTTTTTCAATCCCCCCGCCAATCCACCTTTCGGCGTGCGCTTGGCTGCAATTTCGCGAGAAAGGCTGAAGTGGAACGAAACAGGAAAGGTTGGCGGCGTCAACCCCTTCGATAAGGGGTGATAAAGTCTGAAAAGCGCAGCAATTTCAACCTGATGCCTCTTCTGGGCACCAGTTTCCGTTTCAGGATGCTCTCGATGCATCCATGAGAACGCAAAACCCCCGGTCACCCCGGGGGTTTTTTGCTATCCCGGGAAGCTTAGCCTTGGGCCAGGCGCGACGCCATCCCGTCGGCGGACTGGCCGAGTGGGCTCGGCCCCAAGCGGGGGCCAAGCCCCGGTCGTCGAAGCATCAGGCCTCGAGATTGCGGTTGCGGTCCTGCCAGAGCTCCAAGATGGCCAGCAGGGCTACGGCGATGCCGAGGCCCATGTGCCAATTGCGCAGCGCTCCGCCATATTCAAAGGTGAAGGGCGAGGCGATCATCCAGAGGCCGCAGAACAGCGTCAGGATTTCCTCCCAGCGCCGCAGGAATATCTGCTCGAGACCCCCGAGCACCACGATCGCTGCGCCCACGAGAGCCGTCGCTGCGGCCATCGTGGTGTTGCCGCCGATGTCGAACCACATCGGCGATACCAGGACCATGGCACCAAGGATCATCAAGGCGACATCCTCCCAGCGCCGGTGTTGCATCAGTCCCATGTTGTCAAGAGTTGCCATGACGAAGATCCTCTCAGGCTAAGTTCGAGTATAGCTCAAACGCCCGTGAGGACTTGTGCGTGGTGCCGAACTCCTCAACGGGCGTTCTTCGCACTGACGCCAGTATCTCAAAAAACCCCAACAAGTTCAATTAACCCTGTTGAACCGCCGGGGAACGGCGCCGGCGCGGGGCAACGCCTATCGGCCCGTGACCCGCGCATAGAGCCGCGAACGGGCACCGAACAGACCGAGTATCCGGCCCATGGACCAGCCGGCCGCCCGCGCGCAGGCAACGATACCTGGTCCGCCGCGAAACGGAACCGCGAGCGTCGCCATGGCGACCGCGACCAGCCTATAGGGCAGAATCGCCATCCCGGGCGCGGCGCGCCATCCCCTGCCCCGCTTGCGGGCAAGCGATGCAAGCGACTGGTCGCGGGCGCGGCGGAACTGGTAGGCGAAGGTCAGGCGCTCCGGCGGCATGGTTTCGTACACCAATGCCCGGTCGGCCCAGGATTTCGTCAGGCCGCGGCGCGTGACTTCGCGATCGAATGCTGCGTCGCTGCCGCCGGTCAGCGGGTCGCGCTCGTCGAACCGAAGCCCATGAACCACGAACAGGTCGCGGTGCGCGAGCCAGTTGTTGGTGACGACAGTGACGCGGTCGGCCCTGCCCGCCAGGTTCTGGCGGCGGGCAACTTCGGCCTTGTGACCGAAGCGATGCTGCACGCCGCGCAGGATCGCCTTGCGCCATCGCGACAGCGGCGTGGCAGGCGCCTGCGCCTCGACCGGCCCACCGATGAGCAGAGCCCGGCTGCGGCGATATTCGGCGACGAGTTCCACGAGCCAGTCCACCGCCACGCGCTCATCATCGTCGACGAAGGCGATCAGGTCGGCGCCGCAAGCGACCGCATGCTCCACGGCGCGGTTGCGCGCAATCGGGATGCCGATGCGCGGTTCGAGCCGGTAGTCGATCTTCAGACCGCTGTGCGCGCCGGCCACCACGTCGCGGCAATCGGGTCGCGCCGCATTCTCCACCACGACGAAGTTCACGTCGACGCAAGGCGGTGTCTCGCACGTAGCCCATGATGCCATGAGCTGGGCGAGCATGAGAGGCCGTTCGCGGGTGATCGCCGCAACGCAAAGCCGCAAGCGCGGCATGGAACTGGAGGACATCTGCCCTGACTCCGCATTCAACCGTCGACATTGCGTCGCCAGGGCAGCGGCAACGCGGTTCTTGGTGCGGGGGCGGCTCCGTATCCCACAGCTTGATGCATATTACAAGTAGCAACAAGCATGGACCACAACCATAGAATCGGAATATCTGGCGCGTCCGATGGAAGGCGTGCGAGCCATGATGAAGCCGATCCTGTCTTACTGCATACCGGTGCAGAACCGCCTGGCGGAGGTGGAGGCCACCCTGTGGCAAAACCTTGATGCCAACCGGCAATTCGGTCAGGCAGTCGAGTTCGTCATTGCCGATTTTGGCGGCGACCCGGCGCTCGATCGCCATATCCGGATGAATTTCGCGCCGGAACTCGCCTCGGGATATCTCAGGATCGTAACGGTCAAGCGCCTGCATCCCTGGCATTTCGGCCGGGCCAAGAACGTGTTCCGAGACCATATCGCGGCCGAGCTCTATTCGAGCCTCGACGCCGACAACTTCGTTTCGGCTGCAGAAACGCAGCAGATCCTCGACCTTCATGCCGAACATGCCGGCCGGCTGCTGATCCATCATTTCAGCGGCAACTGGGGTGACGGGACCTGCGGCAGGATCACCCTGCCGGCTGATCTTTACCGTTCGGTCGGCTACGACGAGAGGTCGTTGCCGCGCCAGTACGACGAAATGGACCTCATCCTGTCCGCACTCCGGACCGAGCCCGGGCTCGCCTATGTCTCCTACTTCCCGGGAGGCGCGCTTCGGAAATCGAAGGCCACGGCGAGTTTCCTGCGCAACGAAGGTGTCGGCATAGACTGCAGGGTGGTGGCTGACCTGCGTACCGCCAAGCCGCTCAACCCCAAGCAGAAGCGCTACATCGAGGATGGCGGTCTCCTCGAAGCGATGCAGCGGTTCAACCGGTCTTCCAGTTTCGCCAGGAACGCCCGCAACAGCGATGGCAGGGAACGCTACTTCGCCCAAGCGATGACGGGAGCGCATGCGGCCGTGCGGGCACTCGACCCGGTGGCGGCGCTGCAATGCTTCTTCGAAGCGCTCGCCCGACCGCTTTCGCGACTCGACGATGGCCTGGTCCCTGTCTTCGCCTGCGTCAAGGACGACACCTTCGTGCTTGAGGAATGGTACAGGCACTACCGCCGCATCGGCTGCGGACCGTTCTTCATCGTAGACGACGACTCAGCCACACCCGTCTCGGAAACCTTGCCTTATCCCGACGTGCACGCGCTCACGCCGAGGGTGGGACACTACCGCACCTGCAAGGCAGCCTGGCTGATGGCGGCGATGAAAGCGGTGCTGCCGCAAGGCCGATGGGCACTCACGATCGACGCCGACGAATTCGTGGATGTGCCCTCGAGGCTCGGCAGGTCCATGGCGGATGCGGCGGCCGCCGCCGAAGGCGCTGGTTCGCCGTGGGCGCCGGGGCTGCTCGTGGACATGCTGCCGGCGCCTTCGGACCAGCCGGGGGAGCCGGCACGCGGCTCCTTTCTCGATGAATTCGACCGCCACCTGTTCGACGGCAGCGGCGACGAGTCCGCGTACCGGCGCAACAATTCGATCCGCTGGGCCTTCGGCAGGCACTGGCGGGCAAGCTACTGCATCGATGCCCGGTATCGCCTCGCCGGCACCATCGACGTGCTGCGCAAGGTTCCGCTCGTCAGATACAGTCACGATATCAGGCTGCATCACGGCTTCCATGACGTCGCCTTCTGCGATGCGGCCAAGACCGGGCGCGAGCGCTGGCACAGTCCACTGCTCCTGCCGATCCGGCACTACAAGCTCGTCAAGCTTTTCGATGCGCGCGAGCGCGAACGCATGGCGGCGCACGCCAGCCTGTGCTTCATCCACGATTTCAAGACGACGGCCAATCTGCGCGAGCTCGTCGCCGGGGACCGCGCCGGCGACTGGGACAAACTGCATTTGCTGCACACGGTCCCGTATGACCCCGATCGCTTCTCCGATCCGGAGTTTTTCCGCGATGCGCTGGGTGTGGCGGCTGCGGTGCCTGGCTTGGTGCGCCGCACCATGCACGCCCTGCTCGGCGGAGCGCAAAAGTCCCTGCGCTAGCTTTTTGCCCGGTCGCGGTGGCTCGCAGACGCGCGGTTCATGTAGTCACTCTTGCGAGCGCCGCGACGATTTTTTGCCATTTTACGAAAAACCTTCCGACATCCGCATGTGTAAAAGTATAAATCAGCAATATTGCTTCGCGTATCCTTCAGCGAAGATTCTTCCATGATGCAGCCGATCTGGCTTTCACCCCGGAAATTGTGAAAAAATTCCTTACGGGATTTACGATTCTTCCTGACAAACTGTTACCTTGAGACTCCAAACGTGTCCGTTCGCCACGGAACCGCCCGAGGCTCGCCCCATTCGCTGCCACATTTCGTCCGAAACCGTTCCGTGTGTTCAACAACGGGGCGTTAACCAGAAGATGAAGAAGCGCGCTAAGCCAGCGATCGTGGCGGCCTCCGTCGCCGCCGGAATGATGATATTCGCCTCCACCGGAAACGCCTCCGCCCAATGCGGCAGGGCGTCCTGGTACGCCTTGACGTCGAAGACTGCCTCGGGCGAGCGCATGAATCCATCGGCCATGACCGCGGCCCACCGCTCGCTCCCCTTCGGCACCAAGCTCCGCGTCACCAATCAGAAGAACGGCAAGAGCGTCATTGTCCGCATCAACGACCGCGGCCCGTTCATCAAGGGCCGCGTGCTCGACCTGTCCAAGGCCGCCGCGCAGCAGATCGGCTTCGTCCGCTCGGGCCACGCCGCCGTGTGCATGGAACGCGCCTGATGCGAGCCCGCGCCATTGCGCGGGACAGGGGCTAGCCGAACCGACGCGCCGCCGTCTCGGCCATCGCCTCGGCGAGACTCATGCCCCACTGGCTCCGGCAATAGGCACGGAAGTCGAAGCAGGGCAGGCCCGGGCTGACCTCGAATTCGATGAGATGGACCGTGTCGTCGGCCTCGACGCGCAGGTCCATCGAGAAGACGTCGCGCAGCCCGAGGCCGATCATCAATGTCGCGGCGATATGCCTTATCGTCTCCGCCGCTCGCGGCTGAGCCGACGCCACCGGCACGAGTTCCGGCTCGGCATAGCTCCCCTCGCCCTTGGCCGCGGCGCCCGTTTCGCCATAGAGCGCCATGCTGTCGGCCATGGTCTGGAAGTCTCCGCCGGAATCGACGAAGGCTAGGCCCAGCACCTCAGGCCCCGCCGCAGGATCGACCGCGAGGAAGCTTGCCCGGACGTTGCGGCCCGCCACGTAGGACTGCACGACGACGTCGTCGCGATAGGCTTCCAGCACGCGCCGGCCGAGCGCCAGCGCCTCCCCGGCCGTGCGACAACGCGAATCCTCCCATATGCCGATCTTGGCCCCGAGCCGATTGGGCTTGACGAAATAGCCGCCATGCGCGGCCGGCGGCTCGACCAGCCAGTGGCCACCGCGGGCAAGGCCGGCTGTTGGAACGGGCAGTCCGAGGGCGCCGAGCACCGCGCCGGACCGAAACTTGTCCTGGCAGAGCGCAAAGACGGAATCGTCGGCGCCGATCGTCGCGAGCCCGTTGAGCCGCGCCAGCGCAGGTGCGACGCCGCCGCGGAAATAGGCGACACCGTCGGTGAGCGTCCAGACCAATGTGCCGGAGCGTTCGCAGGACGCGAGAGCGCTGACCGCATCATCCAGCTCGACGGCGCGAAAACCAATGCCGCGGCGCGCGCAAGCTTCGCCTATCGCGTCGAATTCGGGGGCAAGATCGGTCGATTGCGCCAGATAGGAAGCGATCTCGGTCGCGGCGCGGCGGTCAAACCCTTCGGCCAACAGCCGCTCGAAGCAAGCCCGCTCGGGTTCGTAGACGAGCACGAGCGTCGGGGGGTGTCCGGCCATCGGTCATTCCTCCTGATGCGGACGCCAACGGCATTCCGACAGCCCGAGATTGGCATCGTCCCGATCCCGGTCCTGCCGGGAAATCGACCTTGAACCTGCGCTCCGGCGACACTCCTGCCCGTGCGGATTTCAGATCAGCACGCGCGGCTCGTGGCGGCCGTTGACCGCTATGTCGAGCAGGAAGGTCTTGCCCGCATATGGGTCGGCGCGCCGCGCTTCGGCATCGAGCCCTGCCGCAGCCGAGGTCACGGCCAGCCGGTCGGCCCCTGCCCCGACGAAGGCCGGGCAAGACGCCTGCACCGCCGGCACCGCCACGCTGCGCAAATGCCTGCCGTCGGGTGCGTAGGCATCGACGCGGCCGCGGCCCCAGCAGGCGTTCCACAATATGCCCTCACGGTCGAGCACGGAGCCGTCGAGCCCGCCCTCGTCGCCGCGCCTGTCGACGAACAACTTGGGCTCGCCGACTGGCAGGCCGGTGTCGGCGTCGCAGTCGACCCGGTAGAGGATGTTCACGGCAGTGTCCGTGAAGTAGGCCGTCTTGCCGTCCTCGGTGAAGCAGATTGAGTTGGGAATGCTGATCGCCGGGTAGAGCAGGCGCAGCTCGCCGCGGAAATACCAGTAGATCGCCCCGGCCCCGGCCTCGGCCTTCTTGCCCATGGTGCCGAACCACAGCGCACCTGAGGGATGCACCCGCGCGTCGTTCGACCGGGTGGAGCCGTTGGAAGCTTCGACCGGATGGTGCATCGTCAGCTTGCCGGTCGCGGCATCGCGGATATGGAGCCCCGTCTCCGTAAGCAGAAGCTGACGTTCGCCGTCGATGACGGCGATGGCGCTCGCCATTTCGCCGAACTGGTGGACGCGCGTCTCACCACCTGAGACCTTCTTCTCGAGCATGCGGCTCGCGACGATGTCGAACCAGTAGAGCGTGTCGGTCGCAGGATCGTAGCTCGGACCCTCGCCCAACTCGCAAACCACGTCGGAGAAGATCGAAGCGCCGCCCATTGGTCAGCTCCCCCTGCCGATGGCGTCCCAGCCGGCCACCGCCGCGCGGGCGCGGGCACCGACCTCGGCCGCCGTCATGCCGGGCTTGTAGAGGCTCGAGCCCAGCCCGAACAGCTGCACGCCGACCTTGGCGTAGGCGGCGAAATCGACCTCCGACACGCCACCGACGACGCCGACCTGCGTTTCGGCTGGCAGCACGGCGCGTATGGCGGAAATGCCGCCGGTGCCGAGCACGCTCGCCGGGAAGAACTTCAGCGCCGAGGCGCCCAGCTTGAGCGCCAGGAAGGCATCGGTCGGGGTGAAGACGCCAGGCATCGTCACCATCTTGTGCACCATCGCCCGGCCCATCACCTCGGCGTCGATGTTGGGGCTGACCAAGAGCCGCCCGCCGGCATCGTAGAGGCGATCGACATCCTCGCCGCGCACCACCGTGCCGCCGCCGACCAGCGCCTCGGGCAAGGCATTCGCCAGCATCTCGATCGAGCGGAACGGATCGGGCGAATTGAGCGGCACCTCGATCGCCTCGATGCCGGCGTCACGGACGGCGCGGCCGACGTCGAACGCCTCCCCGGGTTTCAGCCCGCGCAGGATGGCGACCAGGCCGCGGCCGAGCCTTGGAAATGGAGCCGTCACGTTCATGTCGCTATCCTTTTGCAAGCATTCCGTTGCGCCGCGCCGCGGCCACCAGCCCAGCCATCACCGCCTTGTCGGCGTCGGCGATGCGAACTGCGAGGCCGCCGAGCTTCAGCGCTTCGGCATAGAGCGCGCCGAGCGATCCCGAGCCGACCAGCACGACAGGCGTGTCGCGCTGCCCGAAGCGGCGCGTGGCCGAGGCGATCTCGGCGCCGATGAGAAGGCCCGACAGCGCCGCCGCCGCATCGGCCTGGCCGAGGCCTGACAACAGGCCGGCGGCGCGGATGCCGAACAGGCGGGCGCCGATGTCGCCGTCGGTCAAGGCTTCCCGGCACCAGTCGCGGAACACCTGGTTGCCGGGCGCCACCGCCGCCGGCTTCTCGCCCAGCGAATGGCGCAGGATCGAATGACCGGCAAACACCGAAAACATCTCACCGGTCGGCCAGGTGCCGAAGCCGCTGACCCTGCCGTCGTCGACGGCGACCCATTTGCAGTGGGTACCCGGCATGCAGACGAGATGGCTGCCGGAACCAACCTCGGCGGCGACGCCGGCAAGCTGGGTCTCCTCGCCGCGCATCACGTCCGGCGCGCCTGCCTTGCGCTGGGCGAGGCCCGGCACGATACGGACATCGCGTCCGGTACTGGGCACCGGCACCGCGGCGCCCAGGATGTCGGCCAGCGACGCCGGCACGTCGACATAGGGCGCCTCGACCCAGCCCTGGCGGGCGCCGGCCATGCCGCAGACGATCGTCGGCAGGTCGGCGGGCGCCCCCATGCTGGCGAGGTGATTGTCGAGGATCGGCGCAAAGCCCTTGTGCTGGGCGGTCAGCAGGCCCTCGTCGCCGCGGCGCTCGTCGAGCACCGTGCCCTTACCGTCCAGCAGCCAGACGCGCAGCCTGGTGGTGCCCCAGTCGACGGCGGCAATCGACGCCTTGGAATCTCTGCTCACAAAAGTCCTCCATCGACGATCAGCGTCTGCGCGGTCAGCATTCTCGAAGCGTCCGACGCCAAGAACAGAACCGGGCCCACCATGTCGCCCGGCAGCATCATCTCGGGAATGCTCTGCCGCCCGATATGCTCCTTGAGGTTTTCCTCGTTCACCCAGAGTGCACGCTGGCGCTCGGTGATCACCCAGCCGGGCGCCAGGGCATTGACCCTGATCCTGTCGGGGCCGTAACGGCCGGCCATGCCCTTGGTGAGCCCGACGATCGCGGCCTTGGCCGCGGTGTAGGCCGGCATGGTGCCGATGTTGAGCATGTAGGCGGTCGAGCTGAAATTGATGATCGAGCCGCCGCCGGCGGCCGCCATGCCCGGCGCCACCGCCTGGATGGCGAAGAACTGCGGGCGGAGGTTTACCGCCTGGTTGGCGTCCCAGCTTTCGGGGGTCACGTCGGCCACCTCGTGGCGTGCATCGTTGGCGGCGTTGTTGACCAGCACCGTGACCGGCCCGTGCGCCTCGACGGCTGCGGCGACGGCGCTGCGCAGTTCATCGATGTCGGTCAAGTCGGCGCGCAGGTAGAGCGGACGGTTGCCTGTCTCAATCGCGAGGCGGTCGACAAGCGCATGGCTCGGCTCGTCGGCAATGTCGATGAAAGCGACCTTGGCTGCCTGGAGGACAAAACCTTCGGTCAATGCCGCGCCGATGCCCGAACCGCCGCCGGTAATCAGCACCGAGCGCCCCGCGAGATCCGGAAACCGCGCCGATGGCATCATGAACCTGTTCCTCCGCATGGCTGGGCCCGACCAGGGAGGACGAAGCACGCCCAGCTTGGATTTTCATCATACAAATCCTAGACTATCATCATACAAAGCGGAAACGCTTTTCCGCCGCGGAAGCCGTCTTTTTCAAGCGAGAGAAGGGGCGACGAAGCGGCAGGGCCGCGAGCACCAAGGAGCACGCTTCCTGCCCAGGGATCAGCTCCGGCGCACCGGATTCAGATCGCCTTGGCGTAGGCCGCGCCGCGGTGGGCCTCGCGCAGGTAGCCGAGCGTGGCATCGGCATCGACCGGGCGGCCGAACAGATAGCCCTGCCCGCCGGCACATCCGAACTGCATCAGCCTCTCGGCCTGGGCCTCCTTCTCGATGCCCTCGGCGACGACATCCATGCCGAGGCCCTCGCACATGGCGAGGATGGCGCGGATGATGTGTTCGGAGGGGCGGTCGTCGAGGATCGACGCCACGAAGGCCCGGTCGATCTTGAGCTTGTCGAAACGGAATTCGCGCAGGCGCCCGAGCGACGACTGGCCGGTGCCGAAATCGTCGAGCGACACCCGGATGCCGACGCGGCGGAGGTCCTCGACGATCTTCTCGGCCGAAACCGGATCGGTCATCAGGCCGGTCTCGGTGATCTCGATCTCGAGCCGGCGCGGATCGAAGCCGGTGCGCTCGAGAATGGACAGGATGTGCAGCCCGGTATTCTGATCGACCAGTTGCGAAGGCGACAGGTTGAAAGACAGAAACATGTCCTGGGGCCAGCTGCGTGCCGCTTCCGCCGCCTTGCGCAGCACCAGTTGCGACAGCGGCCCGATGATGCCGCGTTCCTCGGCGATTGGGATGAACACCGCCGGGGAGACGAAACCGAGATCACGGTCGGTCCAGCGCGCCAGCGCCTCGAAGCCGATGGTGCGGCGGGTGCTGAGATCGACGATCGGCTGGAAATGCGGCGTCACTTCGCCGGCGGCCACGGCGCGCCGCAGCGCCTGCTCGATGCGGGTGACGCGCTTGGCCGCCTCCTCCATCTCGCGGGTATAGACCACGACGCGACCGCGGCCGGAGCGCTTAGCGTGGTAGAGCGCCGTCTCCGCCTTGCGCATCAGCGTCTCGGTGGTGTCCTCGGTCGACTGGAAAAGCGAGCAGCCCACGGAGGCCGACAGGCGCGCGGTGCGCTCGCCGAGATCATAGGGCGCGGACAAGATTTCGATCAGCATGCGCGCCTTGTCGGCCGCCGCTTCCTCGCTGAACACCAGGGGATAGAGGAAAGCGAACTCGTCGGCTCCGATACGCGCCACAGCGGAATAGCCGTCGGACGCCGCCCTCAAGCGCATCGCCACCTGCACGAGGATATCGTCGCCGGCCCGGTGGCCGAACAGGTCATTGATCGGCTTGAAGCCATCAAGGTCGAGAATGCCGACGGTGAAGGGGGCGGGATCCTCCGCGCGGTCGTCGATCAGCCGCTCGATCTTGTCATGGAAGCGGCGCTGGTTGCCGAGCCCGGTCAAGGCGTCGGTGAATGCCTGATCCGTGTCCCTGTCCGCGTGACCAACGCCGAATGACATGCTCGTCTCTGTCTCGATAAGGTGTTTCGGCGGACAGTGGCATCCAACCGTTTAGAATTTGTATTCAAAATGCAGCTCCGTCTGGATTTCGACACTGGTGTCGAAATCGGTTTCATCGGTGCGGGCACGAGTCGAGCGCCCTTCGCCAGCGATTCGAACCGCCTGATTGAGGGCGGATGCAGCCGCGGGTGAGAAGCCATGGCGAGGCGAGCGAGCGCCCGACCATTGCATAAGGCAGGCAAATCGCTACATCCTCGCCATCACCAGCGCCGCCGCAACACGGCAGTGCGCATCGACCACCGACAGCCGCGCCGGAGACCTCCATGCCGCTCAAGATCGCCGTCCAGATGGACCACATTGCAACCATCTCGATCGCAGGCGACACGTCGTTCGCACTGTCGCTCGAGGCGCAGCGCCGCGGCCACGAACTCTATCACTACACGCCCGACCGGCTTTCGATGCGCGACGGCAAGGTCTTCGCCCGCCTCGAGAAGCTCGAGGTGCGCGACATCAAGGGCGACCATTATTCGCTCGGCGAGCCGGTGCGCACCGACCTGTCGGAAATGGACGTGATCCTTTTGCGCCAGGATCCGCCCTTTGACATGAACTACATCACCACCACCCACATCCTCGAACGCATCCATCCCAAGACGCTCGTCGTCAACGACCCGGCCTGGGTGCGCAACAGCCCGGAAAAGATCTTCGTCACCGAATTCGCCGACCTGATGCCGGAGACGCTGATCACCAAGGATCCGCAGGAAGTGGCCGCCTTCCGCAAGGAATTCGGCGACATCATCGTCAAGCCGCTCTACGGCAATGGCGGCGCCGGCATCTTCCACCTGCACGAGGCCGACCGGAATCTCGCCTCGCTGCTCGAAATGTTCGGCCAGATGTTCCGCGAGCCCTACATCGTCCAGCGCTACCTCAAGGACGTGCGCAAGGGCGACAAGCGCATCATCCTGATCGACGGCGAGCCCGTCGGCGCCATCAACCGCGTGCCGGCCGAGCACGACAGCCGCTCCAACATGCATGTCGGCGGCCGCGCCGAGAAGACCGAACTCACGGCGCGCGAGCGCGAGATCTGCGCGGCAATCGGCCCGTCGCTGCGCGAGCGCGGCTTCATCCTCGTCGGCATCGACGTCATCGGCGACTACATGACCGAGATCAACGTCACCTCTCCCACGGGTATCCGCGAGGTGAAGCGTTTCGGCGGCGCCGATATCGCGGCGCTGTTCTGGGACGCCGTGGAGGCGAAGCGGGCCAGATAGCGGCCACCGGCAAATTCACCACCAGACGCCGCCACGGGTGACGCGGATGCGCGGGCCGCCGTCGGGCGGGTTCAGCGGGCCTCCGCAGGCTGGGCGCGTGTCGTCGGCGAAGTCGGTGTTGGCGGCGTTGATGAAGCCGCGCGCGCCATGCGGCAGATAGGTGCCGGGATGGGCGCGGATCCTCGGCACCATCGAAGGCCGCCGGGTGCGCGGCAGGTCGCCGGCCTCGGCGGCGATATCCGCCGACTTCAGGGCCCTGAGCCGGGCCACGCGGTCGGCGGTGAGCGGATGGGTCCTCAGGATCGAGGGATCGGGGATGCGCCCGCTCGGCAATAAGATGTTTTCCCACACCCTGCCCTGCGCGCGTTCGAGCTTGGTCAGTGCCGAGGCAAGCCCGTCCGGGTCGCCGGTGAGTGTCACGGCACCCAGGTCGGCATCGAACTCGCGGGTGCGCGAAAGCGCCATCTGCAGCAGGCCGCCTATCGTGGGTGCGGCAAGGAGCACCAGCACGGCGAGCCACGGCACCTGCGCGCGGAAGCCTCCGGCAAAGCCGGCCAGGTTGAAGAACAGCGAGATCAGGCCGACGGTCGACATGAAGGAAGTGAAGCGCGACACCATGTCGGCGAAGGCCATGACCTTCACGTCCTCATGGGCGATGTGGCTGACCTCATGGGCGAGCACGCCGGCTAGTTCGCGCGGCGTCAGGTTGCGGGCGAGCGCGTCGGTGACGGCGATGGCCGCATCGTCGCGGCGGCCGACGGCAAAGGCGTTCATCATCTTGGACGGGATGACATAGAGCTTCGGCACGGCCGGCAGTTCGGCGCGGCGGGCAAGCTCCTCGACGATGCGGAAGCCGGCAGGAAAATCTGCAGGGATCACCTGCCTCGCCTTGTACATGGACAGCACCATCTGCGGGCTGATGCGGCGAACCGCCCACATCGACACGGCACCGAAGACGACGGCATAGAGGATGCCGGTGCCGCCGCCGAAGGCCCAGGCGGTGACTGCGAGCAAAAGCAGGCTGCCGGCGCCGAGCAGCCAGGTCTGCAACGTGTTCAGGGCCCGGTTGCGGCGATGCTCGAATAGGTTGATTGAACGAAGCTCGCCCATGGGCAGAATATGAGTGCGCGGCAGGCTTTTGCCGAGTCCCCCGGAATGGAAAGTTTCGGAACGCTTGCGCTGTCAGAAGCCTGTTCTTATATACGCCGCAACACCGCTTCGGCCCGGAAATCCGGCATCCGGAGCGGAATTTCTTGTGACAAGGGGCTCTCGACGGAACGCCTCAATGGGTCCAGAGAGCCTGCTAAGCGGAGAGAAGTGCTAAAATGGCAAAAGTTATCGGCATCGACCTGGGAACGACCAATTCCTGCGTCGCCGTCATGGACGGCAAGGACGCGAAGGTTATCGAGAATGCGGAAGGCGCGCGCACGACCCCGTCCATCGTCGCTTTCAGCGGCGACGGCGAGCGCCTCGTCGGCCAGCCGGCCAAGCGCCAGGCGGTCACGAATCCTGAAAACACCGTCTTCGCGGTCAAGCGCCTGATCGGCCGCCGCTACGACGATCCGGTCACCGAGAAGGACAAGAAGCTGGTCCCCTATCACATCGTGAAGGGTGACAACGGCGATGCCTGGGTGGAAGCCGGCGGCAAGAAGCAGTCGCCCAGCCAGATCTCGGCGATGATCCTGCAGAAGATGAAAGAAACGGCGGAAGCCTATCTCGGCGAGAAGGTCGAGAAGGCGGTCATCACCGTTCCGGCCTATTTCAACGACGCACAGCGCCAGGCCACCAAGGACGCCGGCAAGATCGCCGGCCTGGAAGTGCTGCGCATCATCAACGAGCCGACGGCTGCGGCACTCGCCTACGGCCTCGACAAGAAGGACGGCAAGACCATCGCCGTCTATGACCTTGGCGGCGGCACGTTCGACATTTCCGTGCTGGAGATCGGCGACGGCGTGTTCGAGGTGAAGTCGACCAACGGCGACACCTTCCTCGGCGGCGAAGACTTCGACATGCGCCTGGTCGAGTACCTGGCGGCCGAGTTCAAGAAGGAACAGGGCATCGACCTGAAGAACGACAAGCTGGCCCTGCAGCGCCTCAAGGAGGCTGCGGAGAAGGCCAAGATCGAGCTGTCGTCGGCGTCGCAGACCGAGATCAACCTGCCCTTCATCACCGCCGATGCCTCAGGGCCGAAGCACCTGACGATGAAGCTTTCGCGCGCCAAGTTCGAGCAGCTGGTCGACGACCTCGTCCAGCGCACGATCGATCCGTGCAAGGCAGCGCTGAAGGATGCCGGCCTCAAGGCCGGCGAGATCGACGAAGTGGTCCTGGTCGGCGGCATGACCCGCATGCCCAAGATCCAGGAGATCGTGAAGCAGTTCTTCGGCAAGGAGCCGCACAAGGGCGTCAACCCCGATGAGGTGGTGGCTCTCGGCGCCGCCATCCAGGCCGGCGTGCTGCAGGGCGACGTCAAGGACGTGCTGCTGCTCGACGTCACCCCGCTGTCGCTGGGCATCGAGACGCTGGGCGGCGTGTTCACCCGCCTGATCGAGCGCAACACCACGATCCCGACCAAGAAGAGCCAGGTCTTCTCGACAGCCGAGGACTCGCAGAACGCGGTGACCATCCGCGTCTTCCAGGGCGAGCGCGAAATGGCCGCCGACAACAAGATGCTCGGCCAGTTCGACCTCGTCGGCATTCCGCCCGCACCGCGCGGCGTGCCACAGATCGAAGTGACCTTCGACATCGACGCCAACGGCATCGTCAACGTCTCGGCCAAGGACAAGGGCACCGGCAAGGAGCACCAGATCCGCATCCAGGCATCTGGCGGCCTCTCCGACGCCGACATCGAGAAGATGATCAAGGACGCCGAATCGAACGCCGAGGCCGACAAGAAGCGCCGCGCACTGGTCGAGGCGCGCAACCAGGCCGAGGGTCTGATGCACTCTTCGGAGAAGTCGCTGAAGGAATATGGCGACAAGGTCACCGAAGCCGACCGCACCGCGATCTCCGATGCGATCGCAGCGCTGAAGACCGCCGTCGAAGGCGACGACGCCGAGGCGATCAACGCCAAGTCGCAGGCCCTTGCCGAAGCTTCGATGAAGCTCGGCCAGGCGATGTACGAGGCTTCGCAGAAGGAAGCGGCCGAATCCGACGCCGCGGCCGACGCGGCCAAGGACAGCGACGTGGTCGACGCCGATTTCGAAGAGATCGACGACAACGACGACAAGAAGAAGTCGGCCTAAGTGCCGGTTTCGAGGCTCTGACAAGGAAGCCCGGCGGTTTGGCCGGGCTTTTTTGCAACCTGAAGCGAAAAAATGCGGCGAATGCCGTGCAAACTCTGGCATTGCGGCCCCCGGCTCACTAAATCGAAGCCTGTCGCCACAACACCGGCAAACAATGCCACAAGACATTGAGCGTCCGGGCAGCGGGAAGATATGAAAGCTGATTTCTACGAAACGCTGGGCGTTCAGAAGGGCGCCGACGACAAGGAGCTGAAGTCGGCCTTCCGCAAGCTCGCCATGCAGTTCCATCCCGACCGCAATCCGGGCGACGATGCCTGCGAGCACAGGTTCAAGGAAATCAACGAGGCCTACGAGACGCTGAAGGACCCGCAGAAGCGCGCGGCCTATGATCGTTTCGGCCACGCCGCCTTCGAGAATGGCGGCATGGGCGCCAACGGATTCGGCGGTGGCGGTTTCGGCGCAGGCGGCTTCGCCGACATCTTCGAGGACATTTTCGGCGACATGATGGGCGGCGGCGGCCGTCGCCGCTCGTCCAACGGCCGCGAGCGCGGTGCCGACCTGCGCTACAACATGGAAATCACGCTCGAGGAGGCCTTTGCCGGCAAGACCGCGCAGATCCGCGTGCCGACCTCCGCCTCCTGCACCGAGTGCAACGGCTCCGGCGCCAAGCCCGGCACCCAGCCGGTGACCTGCTCGATGTGCCAGGGCCACGGCAAGGTACGGGCGAGCCAGGGCTTCTTCTCGATCGAGCGCACCTGCCCGCAGTGCCAAGGCCGCGGCCAGACGATCAAGGACCCTTGCGGCAAGTGCGCCGGCCAGGGCCGCACGGTCGAGGAGCGCTCGCTCTCGGTCAACATCCCCGCCGGCATCGAGGACGGGACACGCATCCGCCTTGCCAATGAGGGCGAGGCCGGCCTGCGCGGCGGGCCGCACGGCGATCTCTACATCTTCCTATCGGTCAAGCCGCACGAATTCTTCCAGCGCGACGGCGCCGACCTCTATTGCAAGGTGCCGATCTCGATGACCACGGCAGCGCTCGGCGGCTCCTTCGAGGTGGCGACGCTCGACGGCACCCAGACTCGCGTCAAGGTTCCCGAAGGCACGCAGAACGGCCGCCAGTTCCGCCTCAAGGGCAAGGGCATGCCGGTGCTGCGCCAGCCGCAGATCGGCGACCTGTACATCCAGACCGCCGTCGAGACGCCGCAGAACCTGACGCGCCGGCAGCGCGAGCTACTGGAGGAATTCGAGAAGCTGTCCTCGACCGAGAACTCACCGCAATCGAGCGGGTTCTTCTCGCGGATGAAGGATTTCTTCGAGTCCTTCGGGGATAAGTGAAGCTTACCGCTGCCGTAACGTAAATTGAGTTGGCTTTGGGCTTGCCATGATCCGAGTTGCTGGTATTTCTCCGGCAGCAGGGGTGAGGAGATCCAAGCGATGCTACGCGGTTCCGGAATACGCAAAACCCTTGCAGCCAAGTTCGACGACGAGCTGAAGTTCTTCAAGGGCTGGATCGACAAGCCCAAGACCGTCGGCTCGATCGTGCCGACCAGTTCGATCACCGCCCGCCGCATGGCTTCGGTGGTGGACCTGCGTTCGGGCCTGCCCGTGCTCGAACTCGGGCCAGGCACCGGCGTCATCACCAAAGCCATCCTGGCCCGCGGCGTGCGACCGGAAAACCTCTATGCGGTTGAATATTCGGCCGATTTCGTCCGCCACCTCAATCGCCTCTATCCCGGCGTCAACGTCATCCAAGGCGACGCCTTCAATCTCGACGACACGCTGGGCGCCCTGAAGGGCCAGAAGTTCGATTCGGTCGTTTCCGGCGTGCCGCTGCTCAACTTTCCGGTCAAGCAACGGGTCAAGTACGTCAACGACCTGCTCGACCGCATTCCCGCCGGTCGGCCGATCGTGCAGATCACCTATGGTCCGAAGTCGCCGGTGCCGCCCGGCCAGGGCGACTACGTCATCGAACATCTCGATTTCGTCTTCCGCAACATCCCGCCGGCGCAGCTGTGGGTCTACCGCCGCCGCAAGCACTGAACCGCGCCTTGATTTGACTGGGCATTGCCTATACCCGACACCTCGGCGCGCCTTGGTGGGGCACGCCGATGGAATGGCTTTGCCGTATATCGATGGGAAAGGGCGACAACGATGTCGACGCGGGTGGAAGCATGACCGTTGAAGCGATGCGCGACCGTCTCATCGTCGGGCTCGACGTGCCCACGGTCAGGGAAGCCGAACAGGTCGTGCGCGATCTCGACGGCACCGCCAGCTTCTACAAGATCGGCTACCAGCTCGCCTTTGCCGGCGGGCTCGACTTCGCCCGCGAGCTGGCGAGCGGCGGCAAGAAGGTCTTCCTCGACATGAAGCTTCTGGACATCGACAACACGGTGGCCAAGGGCGTCGAGAACATTGCCAAGATGGGCATGACCATGCTGACCCTGCACGCCTATCCCAAGGCCATGCGGGCTGCGGTGGAAGCCGCCAGGGGCAGCGACCTGTGCCTGCTCGCCGTCACCGTGCTGACGTCGATGGACGAACAGGACATGATCGACGCCGGCTATGAATACGACCCGCACACGCTGGTGCTGCGTCGGGCGGAGCAGGCCCTGCAGGCTGGAATGGGCGGCATCGTCTGCTCGGCCAGCGAGGCCTCGGCCGTGCGCCGCATCGTCGGGCCGAACATGGCGGTCGTAACTCCGGGCATCCGCCCCGCCGGCGCCGAACACGGCGACCAGAAGCGCGTCGTCACGCCCGCCGATGCCATCCGCAGCGGCTCGAGCCACCTCGTCGTCGCCCGCCCGATCGTCGGCGCGGTTGACAGGCGGGCCGCCGCCCAGGCTATCCTGGAGGAGATGGCGCAAGCCTGAAGACTGAACTCGGGGAGAAACAAATGACCAAGGCTTACTGGATCGCACGCGTCGACGTGCGCGACCCCGAGGGCTACAAGGGCTATGTCGCGGCCGCCAGGCCGGCCTTCGAGCGCTTCGGCGCCAGGTTCATCGCCCGTGGCGGCGCCCATGAGGCAGTCGAGGGGCCGGGCCGGGGGCGCAACGTCATCATCGAGTTCGCCTCGATGGAAGACGCCCGCAACTGCTACTTCTCGCCCGAGTACCAGCACGCCAAGTCGATCCGCCAGCAATTCGCCGACGGCGAGATCTTGCTGGTCGAAGGTGTCTGACCCCAACACCATCAGCTTCTGGTCCTGAGGGCCGGGTAGGGGCCCGCGATCCGGCGACCGCGCTTGCCCGTTCCTTTGGCACTGCACAAAATCGAAGCATTCGCATGCTAAGCCGGCGGCGCGCATTGGAAACGTATTTTCAACAGTTTGGACCAAAGATGGGCCCGTTTCTCGGAGCATGAGATATTGCATCGCAGCAGATGTTTGTTAACCTCGCTGCACTGCATGACGGGCCCCATGCCGGCTCGCCGCCCCGATGACCGGATGGGACAGCATGTTTTACCAGCTCTATGAATCGACGCATGCGGCCCTGCAGCCGGCGCGTGCCTATGCCGATGCCGTGCGGCTCTTCTACTCGAACCCGCTCAACCCGTTCGCGCACATGCCGCTCGGCCGCTCGGTAGCGGCGATGGCCGAATTGTTCGAGCGCACGACGAGGCGCTACGGCAAGCCGCAATTCGACCTCGACAAGACGGTTGTCGACTGGAAGCCGGCTGCCGTGACCGAGCGTATCGTCTGGTCGCGGCCCTTCTGCAAGCTGATCCATTTCGAGCGCGCCCTGCCCGCGGGACGCCGCCCCGACCCCAAGCTCCTGATCGTGGCGCCGATGTCCGGCCACTATGCGACGCTTCTGCGCGGCACCGTGGAAGCGATGCTGCCGCATGCCGACGTCTACATCACCGACTGGACCGATGCCCGGATGGTGCCGGTGAGCGAAGGCAAGTTCGACCTCGACGACTACATCGACTACGTCATCGACATGTTCCACATGCTCGGGCCGGACACGCATGTGATGGGCGTTTGCCAGCCCTCCGTGCCGGTCCTGGCCGCGGTGGCGGTCATGGAGGCCCGCGGCGACCGCTTTGCTCCGGCGACCATGACGCTGATGGGCGGGCCCATCGACACGCGCCGCAACCCCACCGCGGTGAACCTGCTGGCCGAGAAGAAGGACATCGACTGGTTCCGCGACAACGTCATCACGCAGGTGCCGTGGCCGGCGCCGGGCTTCTCCCGGGACGTCTATCCGGGCTTCCTGCAGCTTTCGGGCTTCATGACCATGAATCTCGACCGCCACATCATCGCCCACAAGGACTTCTTCATGCACCTGGTGAAGAACGATGGCGACAGCGCCGAGAAGCACCGGGACTTCTACGACGAATATCTGGCGGTGATGGACCTGACCGCCGAATTCTACCTGCAAACGGTGGAGACCGTGTTCATGCGTCACTCGCTCCCCAAGGGCGAGATGACCCATCGGGGGCAGCCGGTCGACCTGGCGGCGATCCGCAACGTCGCGCTGTTCACGGTCGAGGGCGAAAACGACGACATCTCGGGCCTGGGCCAGACGCAGGCCGCGCACGACCTGTGCATCAACATCCCCGACGAGATGAAGGCGCACTACATGCAGCCGGCCGTGGGCCACTACGGCGTCTTCAACGGCTCGCGCTTCCGCGCCGAGATCGTGCCGCGTATCGTCGACTTCATGGCGAGCTACGGCGCGGCCGCGCGCAAGAACGCCAAGCCGAGGCTGGTTCGCGAAGCCAAGGCCTGAGCCGACCACGCCCAGAGCGTTTCCGCTATTCCACGAATGGCGGAAACGCTCCATATCCTTGGTTTGACGCAATTCCGGACGGAAAACCGCTCCGCACTTTTTCTGGACTTGCTCTGAGTTTTCCACAGCGAGGCCCGGCGCCCGATCGCCGGGCCTTGGCGTTTCTGTTGCACAATAGTCGCGCCACGGCCGCCCCGGTAACCATGTCTGCAAACTGTTTCGGGCTCCGATTGACTCCCGATGCCCCTCGACCTTAACGTTTTGTTAACGATACGAAGGGGCGAGCGGGGCAATGATTTCCGCAGCAGGCGTGCGGTGCGCGGCAGTGCGTGCCGGAGTTATGGTAGGCATGGCGGCCGTGGCCCTGCTGTCTGGCGGCGAGGCGAACGCGGCCCAGCCGATGGTGACGGGGGGACTGACCTCGCAGCCCATCGGCCACTACGATTTCTGCCGCATCAACCCGGCCGAATGCTCGATCAAAGAGCGTGACTCCGGCCCCGAGCAGATGAACGGCGACCTGTGGCGCAAGCTCGTCGCCATCAATGTGGCCGTCAACGCCGCGATCAAGCCGATGAACGATATCGACATCTACGGCCGCGACGAGTTCTGGACCTATCCCGAAAATGGCCAGGGCGACTGCGAGGACTATGTGCTCGAGAAGCGCCGCACGCTCAGCCAGGAAGGCGTGTCGCTGTCCAACCTCTTGATCACGGTCGTGCGCAAGCCGGACGGCGAAGGGCATGCAGTGCTGACCGTGCGGACCACCAAGGGCGACTTCGTGCTCGACAACCTGACGGACCTGGTGCGCCAGTGGGACGAGACGGGATACCGCTTCCTCAAGCGGCAGTCGACCGAGAACACGGGCCGCTGGGTATCCATCCGCGAAGGCCAGGCAACCTTGGTCGGTTCGGTCAAGTAGGCTCGGCAGCTTCCTTTCTGTGTGCGAAGGCCGCCGTGGGCGGATAGCCCAGGCTCCGACGCCTGCGCATGCGGGCAGGCGCGCGACCGCGTCCGGACCATAGCATCTCCGCTTTTCTTCGAAACGCGGAAACGCTCCATCTCTTTGTTTTTGCGCAATTCCGGACGGAAAACCGCTGCGCGCTTTTCCTGGAATTGCTCCAGGTCTCGCTGGCTTCAACCTTCGGCTCCGGCACCTCGCCGGAGCATGGCCCGATCAACGCTGCAGGGTACACAAGCCCTTCGCGACAAGCTGACTGCGACCGGCGCAAGTCACGCCGCCTGCGCCATCCGCTCCGAAGCGATGCGGTATGAGATCGCCTCGGCCAGGTGGATGCGGCCCACGCCGTCGCTGCCGTCGAGATCGGCGAGCGTACGCGCGACCTTGAGTACCCGGTGATAGGCGCGGGCCGAGAAGCCGAGCTTCTCGCTCGCATCCCTGAGCAGCGCCAGCCCGCCGGCATCGGGGACGGCGATATCCTCGATCAGGCCGGCAGAGCACTGAGCGTTGGTCGTGGCGTTCGTCGCACCGAGCCTCTCCAGGCGCTCCCGCTGCACGGCACGGGCACGGGCGACGCGCACCGCCACCTGCGTGCTCGCTTCCGATCTGGCGCCACGGATGAGGTCGGTGGCAGAAACCGCCGGAACTTCGATGCGCAGGTCGATGCGGTCGAGCAGCGGGCCGGAAATGCGCGCCTGGTAATCGGCCTGGCAGCGCGCGCCGCGCAGGCAGCGATAGCCCGGCTCGCCCGCCATGCCGCAGCGGCACGGATTCATGGCGGCGACGAGCTGGATGCGGGCAGGGTAGGTGACGCGGTGGTTGACGCGCGCGATCATGCATTCGCCGGTCTCGAGCGGCTGGCGCAGCGAATCGAGAACCTGCGGCGAGAACTCGGGAAGCTCGTCCAGGAACAGCACGCCGTGATGAGCAAGCGAAACCTCGCCGGGGCGGGCGCGCAGCCCGCCGCCGACCATCGCCGCCATTGAGGCCGAGTGATGCGGTGCCCGGAACGGCCGGCGGTCGGTGAGCCGTCCCTCGGCCAGTTCACCCGCCACCGAAGCGATCATCGACACTTCGAGCAGTTCCCTGGGCGACAGCGGCGGCAGGATCGACGGCAGGCGCGCCGCCAGCATTGACTTGCCGGCGCCCGGAGGACCGACCATCAGGAGATTGTGCCCGCCGGCCGCCGCCACCTCGAGCGCGCGCCTGGCGGTCTCCTGGCCTTTGATATCCGCTAAATCCGGCAACCCGGCCGACGGCGCGCGGATGCCCGGCTCGGGTCGCGACAGCACCTGCGTGCCACGAAAATGGTTGGCCAGGGCAATCAGGCTGCGCGGCGCGAGAATGTCGATGTCGGTCCCTGCCCATGCCGCTTCCGGCCCGCACGCCGAGGGGCAGATCAGGCCCTTGCCCTCGGAGTTTGCTCCGATCGCGGCCGGCAGCGCGCCGGCCACCGGCGCTATGGTGCCATCAAGCGAAAGCTCGCCCAACACGATGTAGGCAGCAAGCGCGTCGCCCGGCACGGCCCCCAGCGCAGCCATCAGGCCGAGGGCGATGGGCAGGTCATAGTGGCTGCCTTCCTTGGGCAGATCCGCCGGCGCGAGGTTGACCGTCACCTTCTTGGGCGGCATCGATAGCCCCGATGCATGCAGCGCCGCCTGCACGCGCTCCCGGCTCTCCGCCACGGCCTTGTCGGGAAGGCCGACGATCTGCATGCCGGCCTTGCCCGGTGCGACCATCACCTGCACATCGACCGGAACCGCCTCGATGCCCTGGAACGCGACCGTGCGAACCCGTGAAACCATGCTGCCCTCCCGTTCGATGGATGAGCGTGGCCCTGCCCCAGGCACACGGCCATATCCTTTCTTCAGACAAGCATAAAAAATTATCCAAGACAAGAACATTTATAGAACAAACGGAAACACCGCCTGGAATGCTTGAGCTGCGACTTTCCCTCTCCAGCCGATTTTCAACAGCGCTCGCTGTCAAGCTGAGATCAGGAAGGACAACTTGAGAGGTCCCAGGATCAATTTTGTCGGCACCGCGCGCCGCGCCACGATAGTCTTTGCGGCAGGGGGGTCGTGCCAGGAATGCGCATCCGGCACCGCCGATCCGGCCGGTCCGTGGCCCAGCACGCCGTGGAAGCGCCGCTACACAGTCTCCCAGCCGTCGTGCTCGCCGGCGCGGAAGATGGCGTCGATGACCTTCTGGTTGAGCACCGACTCTTCCAGCGAGAATACGCGGTCCTTACCGCCCTGCGCCGCGCGCACGAAGGCCTCGACCTCGAGCCTGTACTGCTGCGTGCCGGGAAAGCGGAACACGGTGGCCTCGGTGTGGCCGGCATTGTGCAGTTCGACGCGGTGATGCTCGTAGAGCCCGGCATTGAAGGGCGAGCGCACTTCGATGAAGCCCTTGTCGCCGTGAAAGACCATCAGCTGGCGGTTGGCGAGTTGGGTGGACAGGTAGAAGGACAGCTCGAACTCGCCGAAATCGGCGCGCACGCTCGAATAGATGTCGGTACCGAACTTTTTGTCGCGCTCGATGCTGGCCTGCACGCGCAGGGGCTCCCTGCCGGTCGAGAACCGCGTCGTCACGGTTGGGTAGACGCCGATGTCGGGCAGGGCGCCGCCGCCGAGATCGAGCTTGTTGCGCATGTTGTCGGGGTCAACGTTGAAATAGGAGAACGCGCCCTGGACGTGGCGCAGCCTGCCGATGGTGCCCGAGGCGATCAGGTCGCGCACCTTGTGCCATTGGGGGTGGTAGGTGACCATGAAGGCTTCGGACACGACCACCTTGCTGCGGTCGCGGATGGCGATCAGCGGCGCGATGTCGTCTGCCTTCAGCGCCAGCGGCTTTTCGACCAGCACATGCCTGCCGGCCTCGGCTGCCCTGGCCGCCCATTCGAGATGCTGCGAGGTGGGCAGAGGGATGTAGACGCCGTCGACCGCATCCGAAGCGAGCAGGTCCTCGTAGGAGCCGAAGGCGTGGCGAGCACCGAAACGGTCGGCGAGCGCCCTGGCCTTGCCGAGATCGCGGCTGGCGACCGCCGCGACCACGCCGTTGTCGGAATCGGCGATCGCCGGCAGGACATGGTCGCGTCCGATCTTGGCGGTGGATAGTACGCCCCAACGAAACATCTGGCCTCCACGACTGGCTGGCAATGCGATCGGCCGTCACGGCCGCGCCCGATGTTGGCCGATGCGGCTGCCAAATTCCAGTGGAGATTCGGCTAAGGCCAATCAGCTGCGGCGGCCGGTGAACTCCATGTCGAAGGCGACGATGTTCGAATAGATCGGCGTACCGACATCCATCTGGTAGCGCGAGCGCAGCACCTTGCCGCTGACATGGAAGCGGATCTGGCGACCATTGAGGCTCTGCAGCTCGGCCTGGAATTTCTCGGTGAACGTGCGTCCCCTGGCGGTGAGGCGACCGGTGATCATCGCGGTGTTTTCGCCGGTGCGCGTCACGCTGGTCGAGCGGAAGACGATTTCCTGCTCGTTGGTCGTATCGAAGACCGCATCCGACTTGAGGAAGGCATCGACGCGGCCCTCACCGGTACCGACGCTGTCGGGGAAGATGGTCAGGTCCACGCGCGACCGCCCGATGTCGCCGCCGTCGATACGGATGGAGCCCTTGAAACGGCCGAAGGCGCCGTTCAGTCCGCCGCCGCCAACCTTACCGATGGCAAAACGGATGGCCGAACCGTCGGCGGAAATGGCGTAGCGCCCGGCGGCATCGGAAAGTGCCACCGCCCCGGCGCTCCCGACGACGCTGATGACGGCGAGGAATGCTGCAAGCCCCAAGCGTGTTGTGATCATTGCCTCGGCACTCCCTGTCGGTGCGGCTAGATCCAACCGCACAGGCAGTGAACGAATCTCGTGCCGCCGCTATTCCGGACCGTGGTCCCCGCGGCCGAGCGAAGGCGAGATCATCCTCGCCATGACCGCGTCGCGCAACCAGAAATGATGCCGCAGGGCCGCCAGGAAATGCAGCGCCACCAGGGCCATGCCGAGATAGGCGAGCCAGCGGTGGCCGAAGATCCAGAAGGTCTCGGCCTGCTCGGAAACGCCGAGAGGCAGATGCGGCATGACGAACAGGTTGAACGGCATCGAGGGGATTTCGAGCACAGAGACCGATACCAGCACCCAGCCGGACAGCGGCACGACGAGTTGCGCGGCGTAAAGCGCAAGGTGGACGGCAGGCGCTGCCTTGCGTTCCATCGCCCCGACCTCGGCCGGCAGCTCCGGCCTGGCATTGCCGAGACGCCAGCCGATGCGGATCAGCACCAGCCCGAGCAGCAGGAAGCCGAAGGACTTGTGCAGCTGGATCAGCTCGAAGGAGGTGCGCTGGCTGGCCACTCGGATCATCGCCAGGCCGAGCGCGAACTGGCCGATGAAGACCAGTGCGACGAGCCAGTGGAAGACGATCGCGGCCCAGCCATAGCGGGTAGTGGTGTTGCGCAGCATCGACGGCACCTCCGTGGCACAACGAATCTGCCACGGATTTCGTCCCGGGACAGCAGCCTACCAGTCGACGACGGTCACCTCGGGCCACATCTCTCTGGCACGCCGGCCCTTGGCCTCGTGGGTGGCGCGGTTGTCGTTGCGGTGGTTGGGCGTGAGCCGGAAGGCGAAGATGTCGTCGAGACCGAAGGGCGCCCAGACCTCTGGCGCGCCGTCGACGAGGGCGATGCCGACGGCATGCGTCCGCGAGGCGAAATGTTCAAGCGACTCGGCGCTGGATCCCAGCGGCGCGCGCGGCGAGCCGAAATGGTCCTCGAACCAGAGATGGACGCGGGCCTGGTTGCGGATCTCGACCGGCAGCGGCAGATCCGCAAATGCGTCATTGCCACGGCGGATGACGGCGTCCTCGGCCTCCCAGGAAAGGTCCGAGCCGTCGAAGTAGAAGAGGTCGATGTCGCGGACGCCGTGACCGACCGGACGGCCGGTCAGATGGTTCCAGACGCTGTTGTAGAGCGCGCCCGAAACCAGCATCCACTGGGGCAGGCCGAGCGTCTCGGCCGCCGCGAGCGCGGGGCGGACGATCGGATCGGCGAGGAGGATATCGAGCAGAACCTGCCGCTGGTCTTCGAACGGCAGGCCCTTGTAGCGAAGATGCTCCATGCTCCTCCCCGAGGGCGGCTAGAGCGGCGGACGCCCGAAAAAATCCGGGCTGCCGCTCTATCCGTTTGTTTTCGCCGCATTTTTGCGACGCCAAGCGATCCCTCTTGGCTGCAAAATGCTCTAGCTCCGGAGCGCGCCGCCGGACTGCTTCTTGACGTTGTCGACGATCTTGGCCGCAAGCGCCTCGAAATCCTGGTCGGTCAGCGTCTTTTCGACCGGCTGGATGGTGACCTCGATGGCGACCGACTTCTTGCCCTCGCCGAGCGCAGCGCCCTCGAAGACGTCGAAGACGGAAACGCCGGTGATGAGCTTCTTGTCGGCGCCAAGGGCGGCGCGGGTCAGCGTGCCGGCCTCGACGGCCTTGTCGACGACGAAGGCGAAGTCGCGCTTGACCGCCTGGAACGGCGACAGTTCGAGCCTAGGCTTGGTCTTGGTCGGCTTGGCCTTGGGCTCGGGGATGGCATCGACATAGACCTCGAAGCCGCAGAGCGGGCCCGACACGTCGAGGCCTTCGAGCGTATTCGGGTGGAACTCGCCGAAGGTGCCGAGCACGACCTTGGGGCCGAGCTTGATCACACCCGAGCGGCCCGGGTGGTACCAGGCGGGAGCGCCGGTCTCGATCTGCAGGCGGTCGACCGGTGCGCCACAGGCTTCGAGTGCCGCGATCGCGTCGGCCTTGGCGTCGAACACGCCGACATTGCCCGCATTGCCCGACCAGTTGCGGCCAGAACCTTCAAGCTTGGCGGTGCCGCGACGGACGCCGGCGGCGACGCGACGCTGGCCCTCGGCCGTGTCGTTCTCATAGGTGCCGGAGACCTCGAACAGGGCGACGTCGCCCAGGCCACGGTCCGCGTTGCGCTGGGCAGCCGCCATCAGTCCGGGCAGCAGCGATGGACGCATGTCCGACATGTCTGATGCGATCGGGTTCGACAGCTTCAGGCTCTCCTGGCCGCCGCCGAACAGCTCGGCGTGCCTGGCCGGGATGAACGACCAGGTGACGGCCTCCATCATGCCGCGCACGGCGAGCGCGCGCCGCGCCGAGCGGGTGCGGATCTGCAGCGTGGTCAGGATCTTGCCGTTGACGGCGTCATGCGCGCCGAGCGGCTGCGGCGCGATGTTGTCGACGCCGTGGATGCGCATGACCTCTTCGACCAGGTCGGCCTTGCCGTCGACATCGGGACGCCAGGACGGCACCGAAACGTCGACGACATCGCCACTGCCCACGACACCGAAGCCGAGGCGGGTCAGGATATCGAGGCTCTCGGCCTTATCGACCTCGATGCCGGTCAGGCGCTTGACCTCGCTGAGCGGGAAGGAGACGACCTTCGGCTCATGGCCGGCGTAGCCGACGACATCGGTCTTCGTCGGCTGGCCGCCGCAGAGCTCCAGCACCAGCTTCGTCGCCAGCTCGACGCCCGGAACCATGAATTCGGGGTCGACGCCGCGCTCGAAGCGGTAGCGCGCATCGGTGATAATGCCGAGCGTGCGGCCGGTGCGGGCGACGTTGAGCGGCGCCCAGAGAGCGGACTCGATCAGCACGTCGGTAGTGTTCTCGTCGCAGCCCGAATGCTCGCCGCCCATGACGCCGGCGATGGATTCGACGCCGTTGGCGTCGGCGATGACGCACATCTCCGATGTCAGCGCATATTCGCGGCCGTCGAGCGCCAGCACCTTGTCGCCTTCGCGGCCACGGCGGACCACCAGGTTGCCGGCGACCTTCCTGGCGTCGAAGACATGCAGCGGGCGGCCGCGGTCGAAGGTGACGTAGTTGGTGATGTCGACCAGCGTGTTGATGGGGCGCAGGCCGATGGCCAGCAGGCGCTGCTGCATCCACTTGGGCGAGGGGCCGTTCCTGACGCCGCGCACCAGGCGTAGCGCGAAGCCCGGGCAGAGCTCCGGCGCCTCGATCGACACCTTGACCGGGCAGTCGCCTTCGCCGGCGATGGCTGCGACCGCGCCGTCCTTGAGCGTGCCGAGGCCGGAGGCCGCCAGATCGCGGGCGATGCCATGGACGCTGGTGGCGTCGGGACGGTTCGGCGTCAGGTTGATCTCGATGACCGGGTCGTCGAGATGGGCGTAGGCGGCGTAGGACGTACCCACGGGCGCATCGGCCGGCAGGTCGATGATGCCGTTGTGCTCGTCCGACAGCTGCAGCTCGCGCTCGGAGCACATCATGCCGTGGCTTTCGACACCGCGGATCTTGCCGACCGACAGGGTGACATCGATGCCGGGAACGTAGGCGCCGGGGGCTGCGAAGGCACCGATCAGGCCGGCGCGCGCGTTGGGCGCACCGCAGACGACCTGGACGGGGTTGCCCGTCCCGGTGTCGACGGTCAGCACCTGCAGCTTGTCGGCGTCCGGGTGACGGCTCGCCGTTAGCACCTTGGCGATGACGAAGGGCTTGAGCGCCGCCTTGTCGTCGACCGACTCGACTTCGAGGCCGATCGAGGTCAACCGCTCGACGATCTGGTCGAGCGTGGCGTCGGTATCGAGGTGATCCTTGAGCCAAGAGAGCGTGAATTTCATGGGTTCACTCGTTTCGTGTCGTTGCGGTCGAGCACTTCCACCAGCCGGAACCGCTCACAAACCAAAATCATGTCAGGCGAAAAGCCGCCATTGCGGGCGAAATAGGCCTCGTGGGCATCACGCCAGTATTCGTAGGACAGGTCGCCCTCGCCTTCCGCGGCAGCAAACTCGGCATCGACCTCGTCGAAGCGACGCTGGATCGCCTCGACGGTTTCGATGACGGCGGCGCGGCGACCCTCACCGTCGAGCACGACATCCCTGCGGCCGACCTCCGGCACCGGCTCGGCACCGCCATAGTCGCGCAAGGCGCCGCAGGTCGCGGTCTTCTTGCCCGACAGCACCAGCGCCAGAAGCTCATCCGCGAGCTCCGGGGTGTCGCCGAAAGCGAAGGTCACCGCACCGGCATATCGGTCGGCGGCCTGGGTCATGCGCTCAGGCCACCGAACAGGGTCGGCATGTCGAGCGGGCGGAAACCGTAGTGCTGCAGCCAGCGGACATCGGCGTCGAAGAAGGCGCGCAGGTCCGGCATGCCATATTTCAGCATGGCTATGCGGTCGATGCCCATGCCCCAGGCAAAGCCCTGGTACTCGTCCGGATCGAGCCCGCCGAAGCGCAGCACGTTGGGGTGCACCATGCCGCAGCCGAGGATCTCCATCCAGTCGTTGCCTTCGCCGAAACGTACTTCGCCGGGACGCGAGCGATCGCACTGGATGTCGACCTCGAGGCTCGGCTCGGTGAACGGGAAGAAGGACGGACGGAAGCGCATCTTGACCGAGGGCACCTCGAAGAACGCCTTGCAGAATTCCTCCAGCACCCACTTCATGTTGGCGATGTTGGCGGTCTTGTCGATCACCAGACCCTCGACCTGATGGAACATCGGCGAGTGCGTCGCGTCCGAATCCTGGCGATAGGTCTTGCCCGGGATGACGATGCGGATCGGCGGCTTCTGCGTCTCCATGGTGCGGATCTGCACCGGCGAGGTGTGGGTGCGCAAAAGCTTGCGCTCGCCGCTCTCGACGGGCGGGAAGAAGAAGGTGTCGTGCATCTCGCGCGCCGGATGGCCTTCGGGGAAGTTCAGCGCGGTGAAATTGTAGTGGTCGGTCTCGACATCGGGACCTTCGGCGATCGAGAAACCGAGGTCGCCGAAGATCGCGGCGATCTCGTCGATCACCTGGCTGATCGGGTGGATACGGCCGCGCTCGGCCGGCGACTGGCGCACCGGCAAGGTGACGTCGACTGTCTCGGCGGCGAGGCGGGCGGTGATCGCCACATCGCGAAGTTCGCCCTTGCGGGCGGCGAGCGCGTCGGTGACGCGGTTCTTGAGCCCGTTGATGGCGGGGCCCTTGGTCTGGCGCTCCTCGGGGCTCATGCCGCCGAGGGTCTTCAGCATTTCCGAGACCGAGCCCTTCTTGCCAAGGGCGGCGACGCGCACCGCCTCGATCGCCTGCTCGTCGGCGGCGGAGGCGATTTCTGCCAGAAGCGATGCTTCGAGCAATCCTAGATCGTGGCTGCTGGCGTTCATGAACGAACCTATTCGAAACGGCGGATCATCGCGTTCTCGGCGGACAATCCACCTTCAGTTGACTTGCGGCCTAAAAGAAAAAACCCGCGCTAGCCCTGCCAGCGCGGGTTTCCCAAATCACAATGCAGAAAGCTTGGGAAGCGCTGGTCTTTACGCGACAGCGCTTTCAAAAGCGTTCGGGGTGGTGTTCTTGAGGTACTCAAGAGCGACCTTGGCCTTGGCGACGAGAGCGGCGAAAGCCTGCGGCTCGTGGATGGCCATATCGGAGAGGATCTTGCGATCGATCTCGATGTTCGCCTTGTTCAGGCCGTCGATGAAGCGGCCGTAGGTCAGGCCATGCTCGCGAACGGCGGCGTTGATGCGCTGGACCCACAGGGCGCGGAAGTTGCGCTTGCGGTTCTTGCGGTCGCGATAGGCGTACTGCTTCGACTTCTCCACCGCCTGCTTGGCAATGCGGATGGTGTTCTTGCGGCGGCCGTAGAAACCCTTGGCCTGCTCGAGAACCTTCTTGTGCTTGGCGTGGGCGGTTACGCCCCTTTTGACGCGTGCCATGTCATGATCTCCTTAAAACGCTGGCCGGGCTCAGAGGCCGTTCGGCAGAAAATTCTTGATGACCTTCTTGGCATCCGGTTCAGCCAGAACCATCGTGCCGCGGGCATCGCGAATGAACTTGTTGGTGCGCTTGATCATGCCATGACGCTTGCCAGCGGCCTGCGCCAGGACCTTGCCAGTGCCGGTTACCTTGAACCGCTTCTTGGCAGCCGATTTGGTCTTCATCTTGGGCATTTTGCTACTCCGTTCTTCGGGAATCCCGCAGCACCCGGAGGTGCCTCGAAATCCCTTCATGTTGTTGTTTTCAGGCCGACCAAAGCCCGAAAAGCAAATGAAACCGCCACGGCATGCCCTGCCGGGCGGTTCTGGGACGCGGCTATATACGCGGAAGTTCGACGCAGCGCAACACCCAGAAAGGGCCGCAAGCGCAATGAATCCGCGGCCTCAGGGGAGGCGAAACAGTACCGGCAGCGCGCCGGTGATCTGGGCATGGTCGATCAGCTCGAACACCGGCAGCGCCACCAGGAAGACGAGTCCGTCCAGCAGCGTGTTGAGCAGGAGCTTCGGCCTGAAGCTTCCCGTATCGCCCTCCCGGTAGAGCGACAGCTTCGGCCAGAAGCGGGGCACGCGAGCGAGGTAGCTCTGGTATTCGGCGCCGAATTCGGAAGCGAGATAACGCTCCTCGCGCCGGATGACGACGTGGAAGGCGCCTGCGCACAAAAGCGCAAAGCCGATGGTGGCGACGATGGACCCCATCTGGGCGCCGACGCCGGCCGCGGCAAGTGTCGAGAACACGTAGAGCGGATTGCGGGTCACCGAATAGGGGCCGCCGGTCACCACTTCGTCCGACTTGCGACCGCCGATGTAGAGCGTGCACCAGAGACGCCCGACGACACCCAGGAAGATCATCAGGATGCCCAGCATCTCCACGACCTCGTGGAACGTGGTGTCGGGCGGGAAGGAGGACTGGCCGAAGAGCAATGCCGCGAACATCGCGACGACCATCACCGCAAGCACGAGCCTGCGCATGCGCTGGTAATGCCCCAGCCCGTTCCTGTTCCGTGAATTCATGCCAACCCAAACGCGAGCGGCCCGCCTGAAAGGCCCGGCCGCTAGGCGCCCCACCATGCAAGGATATGCCGGCCCCGGCTCATGCCGGGGCATTGCGGCATCAGCGTGGCGCCAGCACCATCATCATCTGGCGACCTTCGAGCTTGGGCTCGGCTTCGACCTTGGCAATCGTTGCGACTTCCTCACGGACCTTGTTGAGGAGCTGCATGCCGAGTTCCATATGCGCCATCTCGCGGCCGCGGAAGCGCAGCGTCAGCTTGACCTTGTCGCCTTCCTCGAAGAAGCGGCGCACCGCCTTCATCTTCACCTCGTAGTCGTGGCTGTCGATGTTCGGGCGCATCTTGATCTCCTTGATCTCGATGACCCGCTGGTTCTTGCGCGCTTCGGCCGCCTTCTTCTGGTTGGCGTATTTCAGCTTGCCGAGGTCGAGGATCTTGACGACGGGCGGCGTGGCATTGGGGGAAATTTCGACGAGGTCGAGGCCGGCCTCTTCGGCAGCCAGGAGCGCTTCGTTGATGGAGACGTCGCCGCGGTTCTGGCCGTCGGCGTCGATGAGCTGGACCCGGGGAACCCGGATGTCGCGGTTGGAGCGCGGGCCGTCCTTGGTGGGCGCGGCTGCTTTAAAAGGTCTGCGAATGGTCGTGGTCTCCTCGAGCCATTGACGTTCGATGGGTTTCGGACGCGCCAATGTGGGTAGCGCGCGGGCGATGTCAATAGCACAGCAATCACAACAAATCACCAGCAACTGTGTATGCGGACTGCGCCAAACGAAGGTTTTTGGCGAGACTGTTCGCCATAGCCGAGCTATGCCACAAGTCCGGCCAAGGGGATCCGACATGACCGCAAGTGCTCCAGCCTTCATCGAAGTCGACGGCAAACGCATCGCCTACCGCAGGCAGCCCGGCAAGGCGCCGGGCCTCGTCTGGCTCGGCGGCTACAAGTCCGACATGCTGGGCACCAAGGCCGAGACGCTGGCCGGCTGGGCTGCGGGCGAAGGGCGGAGCTTCCTGCGCCACGACTATTCCGGTCACGGCGAAAGCGGCGGCGCATTCGCCGACGGCACGATCTCGAAATGGCTGGCCGAAAGCCTCGCCGTGTTCCGCAAATTCACCGAAGGCCCGCAGGTGCTGGTCGGCTCGTCGATGGGCGCATGGATTGCGTTGCGCATGAACGAGGAACTCAACAAAGCGGGCGAGGGCGAGCGGGTCGCGGGGCTGGTGCTGCTGGCACCGGCGCCGGACTTCACCGTCGAGCTGGTGGAGCCGCAGCTGACCGACGCGCAGCGCCTGGAGCTGGCCGAGAAGGGTTATTTCGAGGAGCCGTCGGAGTATTCGCCCGAGCCCTACATCTACACCCGCGCGCTGATCGAGGATGGTCGCCAGAACCTCGTCATGACCGCTCCTATCCACACCCATTGTCCCGTCCACATCATCCAGGGGCTGGCCGACCCCGACGTGCCGCACAGCCACGCGCTGAAGCTGATGAGCCTTTTGCCCGCCGACGACGCGACGCTGTCCTTGGTGCCCGCCGGCGACCACCGCCTGTCGCGGCCTGAGGACCTCGAGCTGATGACCCGCGCGGTTGGCGAAACCATCGCAAGGGCGGCGGGCTGATGCGCGCCTCGATCCCGATCTCGGCCTTCGTCGCGGCGATCGTCGGCTTCGGCGGCACGCTCGCCATCATCATCGCCGCGGCGAACGCGGTGGGAGCGACGCACATACAGACGGCGAGCTGGGTCACCGCCATCTGCCTCGCCATGGCCTTCGAGACGGCCTGGCTGTCATGGCGGACCAAGATGCCGGTCATCTCCGCCTGGTCGACGCCGGGTGCGGCGCTGATCGCCGCCAGCAGCGGCTTTTCCATCGGCGAGGCTGTCGGCGCCTTCCTGGTCGCCGGCGCGCTGCTGGTGCTGACCGGCCTCATCAAGCCGCTGACGCAGCTGATCTCGCGCATCCCGGCCTCGGTGGCCTCGGGCATGCTCGCCGGCATCGTCGTCACCTTCGCCATCAACGCCGCCAAGACGGTGCCGTCCGACCCCTGGCTGATCGTGCCGCTGATCGCCGCCTTCTTCCTGATCCGGCTCTACAATCCGGCGCTGTCGGTGCTGGTGGTCCTGGTCGGCGGCGGGCTTGCCGCATTCCTCACCGGCCGCGTCGGCAGCCTGCCGGCGCCGGAGCTTTCTACGCTGACGCTGATCATGCCCGAATTGAGCCTAGCCGCCATCTTCGGCCTGGCACTGCCGCTCTACCTCGTCACCATGGCCTCGCAGAACCTTTCGGGTCTGGCCGTGCTGCGCGCCGCCGGCTACCACCCCGAACCCGCCCCGCTGATCGGGGTGACCGGGCTGTTCTCGATCCTGTCGGCGCCCTTCGGCGCCTCGACCACCAACCTGGCGGCGATCTCGGCGGCGATCTGCACCGGCCCGGACGTGCATCCCGACATGGCCGAGCGCTGGAAGACGGGGCCGTTCTACGCGCTGGCCTATCTGGTATTCGCCGCCTTCGGCGCCTCGCTGGTGGCAATCTTCGCAGTGCTGCCGCCGAGCCTGATCGTGCTGGTGGCGGGGCTGGCGCTGATGGCTTCGCTCGCCAATGCGCTGGCGATCGCGCTCAAGGACGACCACCACCGCATGGCGGCAACGACGGCCTTCGTGGTTACCGCATCCGGGCTCACCCTGTTCGGCGTTGGCTCGGCGTTCTGGGGGCTCGTCGCGGGGCTGGTGGTGCTGGTCCTGGAGAACCTCAAAAAAGGATCGCCTTTCCAGAGCCTTGTCCGGTTTTGGACGACGCCGTCTTGAATCGCCATTTTTGCCATCCCATGTCGATTGGAGCAGCTTTTTCCCCGGCTGCCTCGAACAAAGGAACGGCAATCTAGATGACCACGACTGCACTGATCCGTCCGGCTTGGACGCCGGCAACCATCGCGTTGATGGTGATCGGCTTCATGGTGTTCTGGCCGCTCGGCCTCGCCATGCTTGCCTACATCATCTGGGGCGACCGGCTTGACGGCTTCAAGCGTGACGTGAACCGCGCGACGGACGGCGTCTTCGCCGGCTGCCGCCGGGCTTCCTACCGGGCCACCGCCCGGACCGGCAACGTCGCCTTCGACGACTGGCGCGAGAAGGAACTCGAGCGCCTCAACGAGGAGCGCCGCAAGCTGGACGAGATGCGCGACGAATTCGACGCCTATGCCCGCGAACTGCGCCGGGCCAAGGACCAGGACGAGTTCGACCGCTTCATGGCGAACCGCAACAAGCCGACCGCGCCCACGGTCACGCCCAAGAAGGGCGGCAAGTCCGGCCTGCTCGACGACTGAGGCAACGCCTCGACGATGAACGCCAACGGCGCCGTGAACGCGGCGCCGTTTTCTATTGCGCCCAATTCCCTCGAATCATCTAGTCTCGCGCCCATGTCCTTTGGCTTCTTCCGCAAGCTGGCAAAGCCCGCACCCGCCCCTGTACAGGAGCGGGACCACGTGGTTGCCGGCCGGACGCTGCCGCTGCGCATCGTCGAGAACGACCGGGCGCGGCGGCTGACGCTGCGCATCGACGCGGGCGGCCGAGGCCTGCGCATTACCGTGCCGCCCGGCCTGCGCCAGGGCGAGGTCGAGCGCTTCCTCACCCGCCACCAGGGCTGGCTGGAACAACGCCTCGCCAAGGTTCCCGACCGGCCGCAAGTGCGTCCCGGCATCAAGATACCCATTCGCGGTGTCCCGCATCTCATCGTTCACGAAGGGGGTACGCGCGGCACCGTGCGCCTGAGCGAAGACGAAACCGGGCCGACGCTGGTCGTCCATGGCGATCGCGCGCATCTGGCCCGCCGCGTTGCCGATTTCCTCAAGCGCGAAGCCAAGCGCGACATAGAAATGATGGTGGCAAGGCACTGCGAGGCCGCCGGTCGGCGCGCCAAGGCGATCCGCTTCCGCGACACCTCCAGCCGCTGGGGCTCGTGCACCTCCGACGGCACATTGTCGTTCTCGTGGCGGATCATGATGGCGCCGGCGCCGGTCATCAATTATCTCGTCGCCCACGAGGTCGCGCATCTCAGGGAGATGAACCACGGCCCGAAATTCTGGAAGCTGTGCGAGGAGCTTTGCCCAGACACCGAGCGCTGCAAGGCATGGCTCAAGCGCAACGGCGGGGCGTTGCAGGCGATCGTGTTCGAGTAGCGAATAGGGAATGGCGAATAGTGAGTAGTGGGGTCGCGCCTGGACAATGCGCCCCGGCCAGGCCGACCAGCCGCGGCAGACCATTTGCCATTCGCTACTCGCCATTCCCTATTCGCTACTTGCTACTCCCTGTTCGCAAGCTTTCCTCGACTCCGCCACCGTTTCGTGCCAATCCCGACCCATGGCACTCGACATCAAGATCTGTGGCCTGAGCACCGCCGACACGCTTGAAGCCGCGCTTGGCAACGGCGCGAGCCATGTCGGCTTCATCTTCTTCGCCAAGAGCCCGCGCAACGTCTCGCCCACGCTTGCCGCACAGCTGCGCCAGGCGGCGAAGGGCCGGGCGCAGGCAGTGGCCGTGACGGTCGACGCCGACGATGCCTCCCTCGACGCGATCGTGGCCGCGGTTGAGCCCGACATGCTGCAGCTGCATGGCAAGGAGACGCCGGCGCGCGTGGCCGAGGTGAAGGCGCGCTACGGCCTGCCCGTGATGAAGGCCTTTTCCATTCGCGAGGCCAAGGATTTCGACGCGATCATGCCCTATGGCGGCATCGCCGACCGCCTGCTTTTCGACGCCAAGCCGCCCGCCGGCTCCGAATTGCCCGGCGGCAATGGCGTCTCCTTCGACTGGCGGCTGCTTGCGGGCCTTGACGCCTCCGTCGATTACATGCTTTCCGGTGGCTTGAACGCCGCCAATATCGGCGACGCCCTCAGGTGTGCTGCCCCGCCCGGCATCGATATTTCCTCGGGCGTGGAAAGCGCACCGGGCGTCAAGGATGCGGCGCTGATCGACAATTTCTTCAGGGCCGTCCGGGCCGCGCGCGAAGACAGCGCCGCCTGAGTGTGCCTCCAGCCGCAAGGAGATCGGCCTTGAACCAGCCGGCAGAGCCCAATTCCTTCCGCACCGGACCCGACGAGCAGGGCATGTTCGGCATATTCGGCGGCCGCTTCGTCGCCGAGACGCTGATGCCGCTGATCCTCGATCTGCAGCGCCACTGGGACGAGGCCAAGAACGACCCGGCCTTCAAGGCGGAGCTCAACGAGCTGTCGACCTTCTATGCCGGCCGGCCGTCCAAGCTCTATTGCGCCGAGGGCCTGACCCGTCATCTCGGCGGCGCCAAGATCTACTTCAAGCGCGAGGACCTGAACCACACGGGCTCGCACAAGATCAACAACTGCCTGGGCCAGATCCTTTTGGCCAAGCGCATGGGCAAGACCCGCATCATCGCCGAGACCGGTGCCGGCCAGCACGGCGTGGCGTCCGCGACCGTCGCCGCACGCTTCGGCTTCCCCTGCTTCGTCTACATGGGCGCCACCGACGTCGAGCGGCAGAAGCCCAATGTCTTCCGCATGAAGCTGCTCGGCGCCGAAGTGCGTCCGGTCAGCGCCGGCCACGGCACGCTGAAGGATGCCATGAACGAGGCGCTGCGCGACTGGGTCACCAACGTGCACGACACCTACTACCTGATCGGCACCGCCGCCGGCCCGCACCCCTATCCGGAACTGGTGCGGGACTTCCAGTCGGTGATCGGCTCGGAGGCGCGCCAGCAGGTGCTGGAGCAGGAAGGCCGCCTGCCCGACATGATCGTGGCAGCCGTCGGCGGCGGCTCCAACGCCATCGGCCTGTTCCATCCCTTCCTCGATGACCGCAGCGTCAAGATCGTCGGCATCGAAGCCGGCGGCCGCGGCCTCGACGGCATCGAGCACTGCGCCTCGATGAATGCCGGCAAGCCCGGCGTGCTGCACGGCAACCGCACGTATCTCTTGCAGAACGAGGACGGCCAGATCCTCGACGGCCATTCGATCTCTGCCGGCCTCGACTATCCCGGCGTCGGCCCTGAGCATTCGTGGCTGCGCGACACCGGCCGCGTCGACTACCAGCCGATCCTCGACGACGAGGCGCTCGACGCGTTCCAGCTGACCACGAAGGTTGAAGGCATCATCCCGGCGCTCGAATCCGCCCACGCGATCGCCTATGCGGTGAAGACCGCGCCGACGATGGGCAAGGACAAGATCATGATCGTCAACCTGTCCGGCCGCGGCGACAAGGACGTGCATACGGTTGCCAAGATGCTGGGCATGGAGATCTGAACATGACGACCACCCGCATCGACCGCCGCATGGCGAAGCTGAAGGCCGAGGGACGCCCGGCGCTCGTGACCTATTTCATGGGCGGCGATCCCGACTACGAGACGTCGCTGTCGATCATGAAAGCGCTGCCCAAGGCCGGCAGCGACATCATCGAGCTCGGCATGCCCTTCTCCGACCCGATGGCCGACGGCCCGGCGATCCAGGCCGCCGGCCTGCGCGCGCTGAAGGCCGGCCAGACGCTTGCGAAGACGCTGCAGATGGCGCGCGAATTCCGCAAGGACGACAACGACACGCCGATCGTGATGATGGGCTACTACAACCCCATCTACATCTACGGCGTCGGCCGCTTCCTCGAAGACGCCGTCGCTTCGGGCATCGACGGGCTGATCGTCGTCGACCTGCCGCCGGAGATGGATGCCGAGCTGTGCATCCCGGCGCTCAAGGCCGGCATCAACTTCATCCGCCTGGCGACGCCGACGACCGACGACAAGCGCCTGCCCAAGGTGCTCGAGAACACGTCCGGCTTCGTCTACTACGTGTCGATGACCGGCATCACCGGCTCGGCGCTGGCCGACACGGCCAAGGTGAGCGAGGCGGTGAAGCGCATCAAGGCGCATACCGACCTGCCGGTCTGCGTCGGCTTCGGCGTCAAGACCGCCGAACAGGCGCGCACTATCGGCGGCTCGGCCGACGGCGTGGTCGTCGGCACGGCGATCGTCAATGCGGTGGCCAATGTCATCGGCCCGAAGGGCGAGAAGACCGCCGACCCGGCCGAGGCGGTGGCGACGCTGGTCAACGGCTTGTCCCAAGGCATTCGTGCCGCGCGCCTTGCCGCCGCCCAATAAATATCCCATGTCCTAGGTTCGAAGAGGACCAAAACCATGAACTGGATCACGAACTTCGTTCGTCCGAAGATCAACTCGATGCTCGGCCGTCGCGAGATGCCGGAAAACCTCTGGATCAAGGATCCCGAGAGCGGCGAGATGGTGTTCCACAAGGACCTCGAGGAAAACCAGTACGTCATCCCGTCGTCGGGCCACCACATGAAGATCTCGGCGAAGGAGCGGCTGCGCTTCTTCTTCGACGAGGGCCGCTATGAGGTCATCGACAACCCGAAGGTCATGGTCGACCCGCTGAAGTTCCGCGACGAGAAGCGTTATGTCGACCGACTGAAGGACGCCAAGGCCAAGACCGGCCTGGAAGACGCGATCCTGTCGGCCACCGGCAAGGTCGAGGGCCTGCCGGTCGTCGTCACCGTGCAGGACTTCGCCTTCATGGGCGGTTCGCTCGGCATGGCCGCCGGCGACGCCATCATCCGCGCCTTCGAGGTTGCGCTGGAAAAGAAGCGGCCGCTGATCCTGTTTGCCGCCTCGGGCGGCGCTCGCATGCAGGAGGGCATCTTGTCCCTCATGCAGCTGCCGCGCACGACGGTGGCGCTCGACCGGCTCAAGGAGGCCGGCCTGCCCTACATCGTGGTGCTGACCAACCCGACCACAGGCGGCGTCACCGCCTCCTATGCGATGCTGGGCGACGTGCACATCGCCGAGCCCGGCGCGCTGATCGGGTTTGCCGGCCCCCGCGTCATCGAGCAGACCATCCGCGAGAAGCTGCCCGACGGCTTCCAACGCTCCGAGTACCTTATGGAGCACGGCATGGTCGACATGGTGGTGTCGCGACTGGAGATGAAGTCGACCATCGCCAACCTGCTCAAGATCTTGGTCAAGGCGCCGGTGGAAGCCAAGCCGGCTGAGGCCGAGATCCTGCCGCCTATCGCGCCGGCGCCGGAGCGCCGCCCGCAGGCCTGATCCGTCCATAGCAGCGTAGTGCCCGGGGAAATGCCATGACCACGCTCGAAGCCGACGTCGAAATCGAGCGCCTTCTGGCGCTTCACCCGAAGGGCTTCGACCTTTCGCTCGACCGCATCACCCGGCTGCTCGACAGGCTCGGCAATCCGCAGGATCACATCCCGCCTGTGATCCATATTGCCGGCACCAACGGCAAGGGCTCTTGTGCAGCGTTCTCGCGCGCTTTGCTTGAGGCGCAGGGTCGGCTCGTCCACGTCCATACCTCGCCGCATCTGGTGAACTGGCACGAGCGCTACCGCCTGGCCGCACCCGGCGGCGGCAAGCTGGTGGCCGATGACGTGCTGGCGGATGCGGTGCGCCGCGTCGGCGAGGCCAATCGGGGCGAAAAGATCACCGTCTTCGAGATCCTGACCGCCGTCACCTTCGTGCTGTTCTCCGAGCATCCGGCCGACGCTTGCATCATCGAGGTAGGGCTTGGCGGACGTTTCGACGCCACCAACGTGATCGGGAAGCCGGCCTGCTCGGTGATCATGCCAGTCTCGATGGACCACGAAGCCTATCTCGGCGACAAGGTCGAGCTGATCGCCGCCGAGAAGGCCGGCATCGTCAAGCGCGGCTGCCCGGTGGTCATCGGCGCCCAGGAAACCGAGGCGGCGCAGCAGGTGCTGATCGACACGGCCGAACGGCTGAATTGCCCGCTCGAGGTCTATGGCCAGGATTTCGTTGCCTTCGAGGAAAACGGCCGCATGGTCTACCAGGACCAGACCGGACTCATGGATCTCACCCCGCCGCGCCTGCCGGGCCGCCACCAGTACGCCAATGCGGCGGCAGCGATCGCGGCGGTGAAATCCGCCGGCTTCCCCGTGGATGAGCGCATCGCCGACAAGGCGATGGCCTCCGTCACCTGGCCCGGCCGCATGCAGCGCCTGCCGCAAGGCGCGCTGACCGATCTCGCGCCCAAGGGCGCGGAGGTGTGGATCGACGGCGGCCACAATCCGGGCGCCGGCACCGTGATCGCCGAGGCGCTGACCGAACAGGAGGAGAAGATGCAGCGGCCGCTGTTCCTGATCTCCGGCATGATCAACACCAAGGACCAGACCGGCTATTTCAAGCCGTTCCACGGCATGGCACGGCATGTCTACACCGTGCCGGTGCGGATGAGCGAAAGCGGCGTGCCCAACGAGGAACTGGCCGTGCGCGCGACCGAGGCCGGGCTTTCGGCCGAACCGGTGAGTTCGGTCGCCAATGCGCTGATGCTGTTGCGCGACACCTGGGACGAGAACGAGCCTGCGCCGCGCATCCTGATCGGCGGCTCGCTCTACCTGGTGGGAGAGGTGCTGGCCGAGAACGGCACGCCGCCGACCTGATCCTCACGAATTTCCCAACAAAAAAGCCCGGCAGTGCCGGGCTTTTTCGTATTCGAAAGCAGTTCGCTCAGACGTTGCCGGCGATCCAGTGAGACAGGGCGGTCTTGGGGGCCGCGCCAACCTTGATGTCGGCCACTTCGCCGCCCTTGAAGATCATCAGCGTCGGGATCGAGCGCACGCCGAACTGGGCGGCGATTTCGGGGTTCTCGTCGATGTTGACCTTGGTGATCTTCACCTTGCCGGCCAGCTCGTCGGAAATTTCCTCGAGCGACGGACCGATCATCTTGCAGGGGCCGCACCATTCCGCCCAGAAATCGACCACGACGGGCTCCTTGGCTTCGAGCACGCCGGACTTGAAGTTGCTGTTGTCGATCTTGACGGTGGCCATGATGCCGATCCTCTTGCGGTTAGCTGTCGCGCCATATGTGGTAGTGCGCGGACCCGTGGTCAAGCACCCCTTGTGTCACGCTTGGGTGAGTCGAACAAGGGCGGCGTCCATCGCCGCAGCGGGCAAGGGGATGAGACGAGGCGCCTCCGTGAAGAGCAGCGCGGCCGAGACGGTTCTGCCGGGATAGAGCGGCTGGAGCAGCGCCCGGTAGAGCGCAAGCTGCACGACGTAGGCCTCCGGCACTTGGTCGATCGATACCGGCGGCACGTTGTTGGTCTTGTAGTCGACGATCAAAACCTCGTCATCGGTGATCGCCAGCCGGTCGATCTTGCCGGACACCGAGCGCGGCTTGCCGCGCACGTCCAGACTGCCCATGACCGAGACCTCGGCGCGGGAGGAGGGCGAGAAGAGGGGAGCGAAACGTTCGTCGTCGAGGATCGACAGCACCGAGGCGAGAGCCGCAGCACGCTGCGCGCCGTCCCAATCCCGGCCGGCGCGGGCGAGGTAGCGCTCGGCGGTCGCACGGCGCTGGTCGGGATCGAGGCGCGGCAGCATCTGCAGCAGGCGGTGCAGCGCCGAACCGCGGGCAATGGCAAAAGCGGGCTCGGCTTCCGCGTCGAGAACCGGCGAGCGGCCGGAGATGACGACCTCCTGCGTCCCCTCGATCAGGGCCGAGGCGCCCGACGGCGACAGCGGTCGCGGCAGGTCCTCGAAGGGCGGAGGGCGGTCGAACAGGGTTTCGGGCAACCGGGCGGGCGCGAAAACTTCCGCGGCCTCGGGTTCGGGCGCAACCTCGGCTGCACCCGACAGGGGCGTGACGCGGAAGCGGTGGACCTGGAGATCGGCGACCACGGGATGGCTGCGCAACTCGCTCTCGGGCGCGGCCGACAGCGCACGCGTGACGATCGAGTGCCAGGTGTTGCCGCCGGGCGCGCGCTTGCCATGGTAGCCGCAGACGATGAGGCGATCCTCGGCGCGGGTCATGCCGACATAGAGCAGGCGGCGGTATTCGTCGTCGGCCAGTTCGCGGGCGGTGAGCGCCGCTCCCCTGGAGAAGGCATTGGCGACGTCGGCGCCGGCGCGCCAGAGGTAACCCTTGCCGTGCCAATGTCTTCCACGCGGCAGGAAAGGCATCAGCCGGGGCAGATGCTGGTCGCTGAACGGCGCCGAGCCGCTGTCGACCAGGAACACGACCGTCGCCTCCAGACCCTTGGCGGCGTGCGCAGTCATGATTCGGACCTCGTCGCGGGTCTGGTCCATCTCGCGCTTGATCTCTGGGCCGGCGTTTTCCAGCGTCGACAGGAAAGCTTCGAGACCGGGCAGGCCCGTGCGCTCCTCCGCCAGGCAGAAATTCAGGAACTCGTCGAGAATGTCGCCGGCCTCCTGGCCGAGGCGGGAGATCATCTTCTTGCGCACGCCGTCGCGCCCGCGCCCGCCAGAGAGAACGCCGGAATAGAACTCGAAGACCGGCCGGAACGCAGCCTCCGTGCCCCACGCGTCGAGCTGTTCGGCGACCACCGTCAGAGCGGCATCCGTCTCGGCGGCGTCGCGCAGCGAGGCGATGAGCGAGCGGCTGCGCGACCGGCCGGAGGCGAGCGCAAACAGCGCCTCCTCGGACAAACCGAAGACCGGGCTGCGCAGCACGGCGGCCAGCGACAGGTCGTCCTCGGGCTGGATGAGGAACCGGCCGAGCGCGATCAGATCCTTGACCGCGATGTGGCCGGGCAGGCTCAGCCTGTCGGCGCCGGCAACGGGGATGTCGCGGCGCTTGAGGGCGCGGGACAGCGCATGGACGAAGCGGTCGCGCTTGCGCACCAGCACCATGACGTCGCCGGCGCGCAGGCGCTTGCCGGTGCCTTCGATGATCTCGCCGTCGTCGAGCCATTTGCGGATCGTCGCAGCCACCTGCTCGGCCACGACGACGGCAGGGGCATGGGCATGGTCGATGGGCTTGCGCCAGTCGTCGGGCTCGTCGACCACATCAGTGCCGACCGACGGCCAGACCTCGACATAGCCCGGCGCGCCGGCACGGATGGCCTTGTGGCTCGGCGGCTCGGGCGCGCGGGTGACGCCACGGCGGACCGTCGGGTCCTCGAACACGCGGTCGACGGCCGACAGAACGTCGTCGGTCGAGCGGAACGACCAGGTCAGCGTGACGTCCTCGAAGCGGCTTTCCGCAGCGCGGATGCGCGCGGCGAATTCCTGCTTGGAATCGTCGAAGGATTCAGGCGCGGCCCCCTGGAACGAATAGATCGACTGCTTCTCGTCGCCGACGGCAAAGACGGTACGGTGGACATGGTCGCGGGCGCCGGATCCGGCGAAGAATTCCTCCGCCAGCCGCTTCACCACCTCCCACTGGTCGGGGCTGGTGTCCTGGGCCTCGTCGAGCAGGATGTGGTCGATGCCCTTGTCGAGCTTGTACTGCACCCACGGCCCTGCATCTGGGCGGGCGAGCAGGCTGACCGTGCGCGTGATCAGGTCGTTGAAATCGAGAAACCCACGGCCGGTCTTCAGCCGCTCGTAGCGGGCGATCAGCCAGTCGGCGATGGTGAGTGCTGAGCGCGTCGCTTCCAGCATGCGGAAGTGGGCGAGGCGGTCGGAGGCACGCATGATCGCCTCCGCGGTCGCCTGGTAGCGCTCGGGCAGCTCGGGCACGCGGTCGAGCAGCGCTTTCTTGAAGGTGCTCGGCGTGTAGGGATCGCCGTCGGCCTTGAGGAAGGCGTCGGCGAGCAGCCCGAGACGCTTGATCGGGTCGGTCTCGGCATAGGCGAGCCTCGCAAAGGGCAGGATGTTGTTGAGCACGCTGCGTGCATCTGTGGCGTCGGCCGCCACGGCAAAGGCATTGAAGAACTCGGGCTCGAAACCTGGGAGCGGCCAGATGGAGGCGGCGATGCCTTCGGCGCTGTCGTCCTGGGAAAAGCCGAACTCCTCGTAGAGCGCGCCGAACGGCCAGGCGAAGTCCATGACCTGGCCGATGAAAGCACGCAGGCCGTCGCGCTTGGCGACGATCTCGGAGAGCAGGGCGTCGAGCCCTGCCTCGCCGCCACGCTCCAACACCATGGCGAAGGCTTCGGCCAGCTCGGGATTGGCGGCGCCGCCGGTCACCATCTCGCGCCGCGCGGTGGCGAACAGCGTCGCCTCCATCTGCGGGTCGAGCATCTCGAAATGGGCGGCGATGTTGGCCTCGAGCGGGAACTGGTGCAGCACCGACTCGCAGAAGGCGTGGATGGTCTGGATCTTGAGGCCGCCGGGCGTTTCCAGCGCCTCGGCGAAGAGACGGCGGGCACGGCGCAGCATCGCCCGGTCGGGTTGCGCACCGTCGAGGGCAGCGATGCGCTTGGCCAGCTCCACATCGGGCAGCATGGTCCATTCCGACAGGTTGGCGAACACGCGGTTCGACATGTTGGCGGCGGCGGCGCGGGTGTAGGTGAGGCAGAGGATCTTCGACGGGTCGGTGCCGCGCAGCAGAAGCCGCATCACGCGCTGCGACAGCACGTGGGTCTTGCCCGAGCCGGCATTGGCCGACACCCAGACGGAGTTGCCGGGATCGGAGGCGCGCGCCTGGCGATCTGCGGTTTCCTGGGGGACGAAGAACTTCTTCTTCATTCCTCGCCCTCCGAACCGCCATCGCCGCCGGCAGACCATTCGAGAACGCGGGCGAGATGGTCGTAGTCGCCGTCGGTCTCGCCTTCGCGGAAGGGCAGGGCGCGTGAAAGATAGCCGGTCGTCGGGTCGTCGTAGTGGACGAGCAATTGCTCCAGCCGCATCCAGGCTTCTTCCGACAGCTCCGCCGCCGACTTGGGCTTGCGGTTGTGCTCGAGGATCGATTCCTCGAACACCTCGCCATTGGGCTTGAGGCGGACGAAGGCGAGCTGCGACGGCTCGCGCTGGCCGAGTTCACGGAACGCGCCGCGGCGGAGCAGCGCGCCTTCGAGGGCCAGCTGTGGCGCGATCAGCGTGTGGGCCTGCGCCTTGGACGGCGACGAACCCGTCTTGTAGTCGATGATGTCGGCCATGCCGCCGGCGAGCAGATCGATGCGGTCGGCGCGGCCCGACAGCGTGATGCCGGTGCGGCCAACTTCGGTGGCAGCAGCACTTTCCTCGGCATGGCGGCTGGCGACGGCTGCGGCGCGGCTGCGCTCCCATTCGAGGATGCCGTCGGCCATGCGCTCGAAGCGCGGCCACCAGACGGCCTCGACATCGGCGGGCAGGGCGGCTTCGGCGAAGCAGCGCCTGCCGGCGGCGATCAGCACGTCACGCGCCTGCGGCGTCCTGGGGTCGCCCACCGTTGCCGAGAACAGGTGCAGGATGTCGTGAAACAGCGTGCCGCGCTCGGCGGCACCGGGGTCGCGCACCAGCGGGTCGACCGGCATCAGCCCGAGAATGCGGCGGGCATAGACAGCGTAGGGGTCGCGGCGCAGCGTCTCGATCTCCGTGACCGAGAAGCGGCGCGGACGCACGTCCACAGCCGGCTTGGGTTCCGGCCGCGCGGCGAATTCGGTCTTGATGCCGGCGTCGAGCTGGCGGGCCCAGCCGAGCAGCCTGTGGCCGCGCTTGCGCAGCACGGCGGCGTGGTCGGGGCCGACATAGGTGAGCAGGCGCTGCAGCCAGCGCGAGGGCACGGCGGGCGCGTCGCCGGAACGGGCCGAGCGCGACAAGACGACGTTCTTGGCGCCCATCGCCATCTGGAAATCGTGGGCGGCGAGGCCGATGCGGCGCTCGGGCGGTTCGAGGTCGATGCCCGATTTCATGACGCGCGACATGAAGCGGTCGGCCTCGGCCTTGCGCGGCCAGCTGCCTTCGTTGAGTGCGCCGATGATCAGCGTGTCGACGGTCAGCAGGCGCGCTTCGAGTGCGCCCCAAATGGAGATGGCGCGGTCGGCGCCCTGCGACGGCTTCACCGCCTCGGGAGCGACCAGCGCATCGAGCACGTCGGGCCATTCGGCAGCAGCGAAACCGAACCTCGCCTGGGCCGAGACCAACCCACGCAGCGACTCGGCGAGCTTTGCGCCGGCGTCGCCGTCATAAAGCGTCGCCAGCCCGCCTGTTTCGTCGCGCCCGAGGTTTTCGAGCGCCTCGACGGTGGCGCGGACGATTGCGGCGAGATCGACCTCCTCGTCGCCGCGAAATGCGGTAAGCGGTGCGACAGCCGTCACCAGCCGGGTCACGACGCTGCGCGCCTCGTCGATGCGGCGGACCGTGACGCGATCAAACCAGAACGGCTTGCGCGAGGCGTCGCCGAGGCCGGTGAGACGAATATCGAAATCCTCGGCCAGCCTGGCGATATCGGGACGGCCGACGCCACCGCGCAGCACGACGAGCTCGATGGTTTCGGCCGCACGCCTGACGATCGAGCGCTCCAGTCCGAGGCGCAGCAGCGGATGCTTGAGCAGCGACAGCACCGCGACGGGATCGCCCGGGCGGATCGCCGCCTCGACCATGGTGCGCAGCAGCGCCGCGGGCGGGGTGTTGGCCAGCGGCACGCCGCCGGAATCGTCGGCCTGAATGCCGAAGCGGCGGAGCTCGGAGGCGACGCGGCGGGCGAGGTTGCGATCTGACGTGACGAGAGCGGCGCGATGGCCATCCTGGGCGACCGCCTCGCGCAAAGCGATCGCAATCGCCGCCGCCTCGTCGCGCTCGTGGGCGGCTTCGAGCAGCGTCACCCCGGCCAGCGCCTCCGATATCTCGGCGTCGCTGACACTGCTGCGCTTTTCGGCCCAGGCATCGGTCGTCTCGGCCGGGCGCAGCGCCTCGCCGACGATGGCCGCACGGCGCATCAATGCCGGTGACGCCGTGCCCAGCTCCTCGACGTCGCCGCGCAGGATGCCGAGCTTGCCGATCAGCTTGGCGAGGCCGTATTGCGGATGGCCGAGGACCGAGGCGCGCAGGTCCGGCGCGGTGATGGCATCGAAGGCGGCTTGGTCGAGCGAGGCATCGAGCCCGGGCAGCACGACGGCGCCGCGCGGCAGGCGGGCGATGGCCGCAAGCAGCTCGGCGGTGGCCGGAATGGAGCCGGTGGAGCCGGCGGCGATGACAGGGCCCGTGGGCGGGTTGCGCCTGAGGCGCTCGGCCTCGAGCCGGATGAGGGCGCTGCGGTGCGCTGCCGGATTGGACTGGTCGCGTTCGGCCAAAAGATCGGGCCAGACTGAGGTGACGATGGACAGGAAGTCGAGCGTGACCTGCCACCAGCTGGACAGTTCGCCCGAGACGAGGCCGCCGAGCTTCGCCCAGTCGGAGCCCTCGGTCTCGATCTCGTCCATCAACCCGGCCAGGTCGCGCGCCAGCCAGATGGCGTCCGCGGCGGAGGCCGGAACGACGACCTCTTCCTCGAACAGGGCGGCGACGTGGGCCGGCAGGCGGCGCTTCCAGGCGCGCACCAGCGGCGCCAGCATCAGCAGCCGGTCGGTGGACGAGATCGGCGGCGCGAGGTCGAGGGCACCAGCGCCTTCGCTACCGAAGGCGGCTTCGTCCTCGTCGAACTCGCCGAGCGGCTTGATGACCGGCAGGATGGCCGAGCGGCCGCCGGCGGCATCGACGAAAACGCTGCGCAGGGCGCGCGCGGCGCGGCGCGTCGGCACGTAGATGGTGACGTCGGCCAGCGCCAGCGGATCACCCTCGAAGCGGAAGTCGGGAATCAGGCTGCCGTCGAGCAGCGATGCCGCCAGCGTCGGCAGGAAGGGAGCGCCGGGCGGGATAGAGAAGACGCGTGGCGACGCGCGGCCGCTCATCGCGCCCCTGCCAGGGCCCTTTTCACCGCAGCCTCGGCCGGCGCGATGGCGTCAGGCGTGCCGACGGTGATCCAGCTGCCCCGCATCTGCAGGCCATGCAGGCGTCCGGACGCGATCGCTTCGTCGAAATAGCGGTTGAGCGACGCCGGCTTGGCGGCGGCATCGGCGAAGATACGCGGATGAACGATGGCGGCGCCGGCATAGATCAGGCCATCGGGCGCGCCCCTGGCGCGGCTCAGCCGGCCGTCCGGAGCGAGAAGGAAGTCGGTGCTGCCGGAATGGCCGGTCGCCTGGTCGAGTTCCGCGAGCATGATCAGAATATCCATGCGCGCGTCGTCCCAGGCAAGGGCGAGGCGGGTGAGATTGGGTTCGCCTGCGTCGATCCAGAAGGTGTCGGCATTGACGATGTAGAACGGCTCGGTGCCGAGCTCGGGCAGGGCCTTGACGATGCCGCCGGCGGAATCGAGCAGGCCGTCGCGCTCATCGGAAATGACTATGCGCGGCGCGGCGCGCGAGGCAACATGCTCGACGATCTGGTCGGGCAGGTAATGGACGTTGACGACGGCCTTTTCGACACCTGCTTCGGCCAGGCTGTCGAGCCCCCAGTCGAGCAGGGTCTTGCCGGAGATGCACACCAGCGGCTTGGGGATCGTGTCGGTGATCGGCCGCATGCGCTTGCCGAGGCCGGCCGCAAGCACCATGGCGACCGACGGGTTCCTCAAAGGCCCACTCACGTCAGAACTCCTCGAGCAGGCGGTTGTCGCGATAGAAGTCGCGCAGCGCGGCCAGGGCTGGATGCGCCAGAGCGCGATGCAGATAGTCGCGGATGCGCGGCAGGTGCCTGAGGTATTGCGGCTTGCCGTCGCGACGGTCGAGGCGAACGAAGATGCCGAGGATCTTGGAGTTCCGCTGTGCCGCCGTGATGGCGTAGGCCTCGCGGAAGGCGGCCTCGTCGAAGCTGCCGGCGGCGTGGCGGGCGGCGACATAGGCATCGACCGTGGCGTGCTCGATCTCCGCCGAGACCGTCACCCGCGCATCCATGGCGAGCGAGGCGACGTCATAGGCGACCGGGCCGATCAGCGCATCCTGGAAGTCGACGATGCCGAGCCGGTCGAAACCCTTCTTCTCCGCGCGCCAGATGATGTTGGGCGAATGGTAGTCGCGCAGCACCAGCCCATACTGTTTGTCGGCGAGGCGATCGAAGACGGCGTTCCAGGCGGCGCGGTAGCCGTCGCGCAGCTCGGCGGAGGCGGGTGCGCCGGTGACGGCGGGCACGTACCAGTCGACCAAAAGGTCGACCTCGATCGTCAGCGCGTCGAGGTCGAATGGCGGGACCTGGTGGAAGACGCCGGGCGCGGCCTCCAGCCGGTCGTCCCAGTGTTTCCCGTGAATCATCGCCAGCAATTCGGCGGCGGCGGCGTAGCGCCCGGCGATCGGCTTGCCCTCGGGATCGAGAAAGGCGCCGGAGCCGAGATGTTCAAGCAGCAGGAACCCCCGCTCGAGATCCTGGGCGACGATGCCGGGCACGGTGACGCCGCCTGCGGCAAGCGCGCGGTCGACGGCCGCGAAGGCGGCGACGGTCTGGGCGGTATGCGCGATCTCGGCATAGGGCTTGCCGTCGCGCACAGGCGGGCCGAGCACAAGACGCGGCGAGTTCATCAGCACCAGCGGCGCATGACCGACGCGCGTCACCGTCTCGTAGGCGCGGGCGGAAGCGTCGCCGACGAAGCGGGCGCGATGCGCCTCGCCCCAGCCGGAGGCGACCAGGAAGTCGCGCATGGCGAGCGAGCGGGCGACACGGTCGAAGGCCGGACCGTCGCCCGAGATCGTGACGCGGCGGCCGTCGCCTTCATGCTCTATGGCGAGCCGCAGGCTGGTGGCGGGCATGGCGTCGGCAGCGCGCTCCGGCCATTCGACCAACGCGACACCTGTTGCGGCCGCCTCGTCGAAGCCGAGCTCTTCCAGCTCTTCCGACGACGACAGGCGGTAGAGATCGAAATGGTGGACGGGGACCGGCGTGTCGTAGCTCTGGACCAGGGTAAAGGTCGGGCTCGGCACCTCGTGGGCGGGATCGCCGGCCAGCGACCGGATCAGGCCGCGCGCGAGTGTCGATTTGCCGGCGCCGAGGTCGCCGTCGAGCAGGAACACGTCGCCCGGCCTGACAGCCATGGCGAGGTCCTCGCCCAGCTGCGTCGTCGCGGCCTCATCGGGCAGGAAGCGCTCCAGCGATCTGGCCGCCAAGGGGCTACTCCGCCGCCACCCGGACGCCTGCCGGCGTGTCGGGGAAGAGGCAGACCACGGTCGTGCCGCGGTCCTTGCCGCTGTCGATACGGACGGTGCCGCCATGCAGCTCGACGAAACTCTTGACGATGGAGAGGCCGAGGCCGGCGCCACGGCGGCGGCCGCCATTGACGCGGGATTCGAAGCGCTGGAATACCGTGTCGAGCACCTCCGGCGGCATGCCGGGGCCATCGTCATGGACGGAGAACTCAACGCCGTCGGGACGCTGGCGGCAAGCGAGCGAGATGGTGCTGGCCGACGGTGCGTAGTTCACCGCATTGCTGAGCAGGTTGTAGAGGATCTGGCGAACGCGGGTCTCGTCGCCGCTGAAGCTCTTGGGAGCAGCCGCAAGATCGACGGAAAGCTGGATCGAATGCTCCTGCAGGCGGTCGGCCACCAGCTCGACCGCAGCTTCGATGGCACGGTCGACGCGGACCTCGGAGATGTCGAGCTGCATGATGCCGGCGTCGACGGTGGCGAGGTCGAGGATATCGTTGACGATCGTCAAGAGCACGCCGGAGGACGAACCGATGTGCTCGACGTATTCGCGCTGGCGCTGAGACAGCGGGCCGGTGCCGGGCAGGGACAGAAGCTCGGTGAAACCGATGATGTTGGTCAGCGGCGAGCGCAGCTCATAGGAGACGTGCTGGACGAATTCGTTCTTGATCTGGTCGGCGCGTTGCAGCGCCTCGTTCTTGTCCTTGAGGGCGCGCTCCATGTTGACGCTGTCGGTGACGTCGACGAAGGTCAGCATCACCTGGCCGTTGGGCAGATGCACGACGGCGTGCTGCAGCACGGTGCCGTTGAGCAGTTCGGTCTGCCCGCGCCTGTCGCTGCGCTCGTCGAAGCCGGTGACGGCGGCAACGAAATCGCCCCACGGGCTGTTGTCGGCGTGCATGTCGCATTCGGCGCGGATGGCCGAGATGTGCGTGCTGGGCCGCAGGATGTCGTCGGAGACGCCCCAGAGCTGGCCGAAGGCCGGGTTGAACAGGCGGATGCGGCCGTCGGGACCGAAGACGACGACGCCTTCGGCGAGATTGTCGAGGGTTTCGCCCTGGACGCGTACGGCGGTGGTGTAGCGGCTTTCGAGATCGATCTTCTCGGTCAGGTTCTCGAACACCCAGGTGACGCCGCCCTTGGGCTGTGGGTTGGCGACGACGCGGATGGTGCGGCCGTCGGGCAGATGCCAGAGATGCTCCTGCGGATCGACGGCGCGATAGGCGCCGAGTAGGTTTTCCTTCCAGCGTCGCCATTCCGGCTGCTCGGGCAGCTTGCGCTCGCTGCGCAGGCGGTCGAGCAGCAGTGCATTGTCGGGCGCGCTGGTGAGATAGCCGGCGTCGAGGTCCCAGAGCTTCTGGAAGGCCTGGTTGTAGAAGCGCAGCTTCTGGCCCGCGTCGAAGGTGGCCACGGCCGTCGCCACCTGGTCGAGCGTGTCGGAATGGCTGCGCACGACCTGGGTGAATTCCTCGCGGATGGCGTCCGCTGCGCTCATGTCCACCGCCAGGCCGGCCGAGCCGCCCCTGCCGACCACGTCGGTGACCAAGAACATCCTGCGGTCGCCGTCGATCACCGTCGACATGTTTTGCTGGAAGGCGGGTCGCGAAATCTGCTGCTGGGCGATGGCCTCGCGCGACCGGGTTCCCAGGAACTCCTTGCCGTCGCGCACGACAGCGGAGGAATCGGTCGCCTCGACGGCCCGGGCGAAGGCCTTGTTGACCCATTTCAGGCGGCCGTCGGCGTCGCGCATCCAGAACGGCATGTCGACGGCGTCCATCAGGCCGACGAGCGTTTCGTATTCGGCGCCGATGCGCTGGTTCTCGAGCTTCAGCCGGGCCTGCAGGCGCTGGGCTTCGGAAATGGACATGAAGCGGACGATGACGTGGGCGCCGCTCTTGCGGCCCTGCACCTCGAGCACCGCACCCGCATGGGTCTCGACCACCAGCTCGAAGGCGGTCCCCTTGTCGCGCAACGTGGCCACGGCGTTTTCGAGTGCTGCAGCCGAGCGCGGCATCACCCAGCGGCCGAACGCAAGGAAGGCCGCGCGTTCGTCAGGCGCCCCAGTCTCGACAGGCAGCGAGCCGATCAGCTCAGGCTTCTTGTTTTCGCTCGCCCAGACGACGATGCGCTGGTCGCGCAGGTTGAGCAGCGCATCCGAACGCTGCAGCGAGGCATTGAGGTCGGCGACGCGGCCGCGCAACTCTGTGTTCTGAGACGACAGGCGGCCCTTTTCGCGGATCAGCGCAACGGCGGTGATGAGCGCGGCGCCCATGACGCCGACGAACATGGCGAGCTGGATGACCTCGGCGGTTCCGACGGGAAGGCCGGCGACCGAGGCCTGCTGGGCATGAGCGACGTCGAGCTGGGTCCAGAGCGCGGTCGTGCCGAGCACGAGGAAAGCCACGCGACGCCCCAGCCGACGCACGGCCAACCACTGGCCGCCCGGAAGGGCTTTCTGCGAATCTTCATGGCCGCCGGAGGCGGCCCTTCCCGCTGGAAGCGGGTATTCCCCCGGCATGTCCTGTTATCCTCTGTGCCGCCCGTTTGCGCGACCGCCCCGAGGCGCCCGGCTGTGCCGCCAGCACCGGACGCGTGACGAATCACGTCACAATACCGCTTAGGCGAATCGCCGTGAAGGAGCCGGCGCGGCAAAAGAAATGCCGGGCGAAAAGTCAATCGCCCGGCATCAATATCTTGTAGGTATTAGCGCTATGGTTAATAGCGATAGTGTTCCGGCTTGAACGGCCCCTTCGGCGTGACACCGATATAGGACGCCTGCTCGTCGGACAGGGTGGTCAGCTTGACGCCGAGCTTGTCGAGGTGCAGCCGCGCAACCTTCTCGTCGAGATGCTTGGGCAGCACATAAACCTCGTTCTTGTACTGGCTACCCTTGGCGAAGAGTTCGATCTGGGCCAGCACCTGGTTGGTGAAGGACGCCGACATGACGAAGCTCGGGTGGCCGGTGGCGTTGCCGAGATTGAGCAGTCGGCCCTCCGACAGCAGGATCATCCGCTTGCCGTCCGGGAAGGAGATCATGTCGACCTGCGGCTTGACGTTGGTCCACTTCAGATTGCGCAGGCCTGCGACCTGGATCTCGTTGTCGAAGTGGCCGATGTTGCCGACGATGACCATGTCCTTCATCGCCCTCATGTGGTCGAGGGTGACGACATCCTTGTTGCCGGTGGTGGTGATGACGATGTCGGCCGTCGGCGCAGCGTCCTCGAGCGTGACGACCTCGAAGCCGTCCATCGCCGCCTGCAACGCGCAGATCGGATCGACCTCGGTGACCTTGACGCGGGCGCCGGCCCCCTTGAGCGAGGCAGCCGAGCCCTTGCCGACGTCGCCGTAGCCGCAGACGACGGCGACCTTGCCGGCCATCATCACGTCGGTGCCGCGACGGATGCCATCGACCAACGATTCCTTGCAGCCGTACTTGTTGTCGAACTTCGACTTGGTGACCGAGTCGTTGACGTTGATCGCGGGGAAGGGCAGCAGGCCCTTCTTCTGCAGCTGGTAGAGGCGGTTGACGCCGGTCGTGGTCTCCTCGGTGACGCCACGGATCGCCTCGCGCTGCCTGGTGAAGAAGCCGGGCGTCGCGGCAAGGCGCTTCTTGATCTGGGCGAACAGGATCTCTTCTTCCTCGCTGCCCGGCCTGGACAGCACGTCCTCGCCTGCCTCGGCGCGGGCGCCGATCAGGATATACATGGTGGCATCGCCACCGTCGTCGAGGATCATGTTCGAGGTGCCGCCGTCGGCCCACTGGAAGATCTTGTCGGTGTATTCCCAGTACTCCTCGAGCGTCTCGCCCTTGACCGCGAAGACCGGAATTCCGGCATCGGCGATTGCCGCCGCGGCATGATCCTGGGTCGAGAAGATGTTGCACGAGGCCCAGCGGACATCGGCGCCGAGCGCCTTCAGCGTTTCGATCAGCACGGCCGTCTGGATGGTCATGTGCAGCGAGCCGGAAATGCGCGCGCCCTTGAGCGGCTTGGCCTCGCCGAACTCGGCGCGGCAGGCCATCAGGCCCGGCATTTCGGTTTCGGCGATCTCGATTTCCTTGCGTCCCCAGCCGGCGAGCGAAATGTCGGCGACCAGATAATCCTTGCTACCCGTCATGGTTTGCTCCGATTCCTGTTGCTGCGCGCCGGCGCGGGAGGCCTAGTCGTGGGCGCGCGGAAAGAAGCGCCTGACTATCAGATCAGGCCGCCACCGACAATGGGACATAAAGAAATCTTTATTCGTGCATGTCGCCTGGCCGATGCCGGCGATCAGCATTCCTCGCCGAAACGCGCAGCGACGAGGGTGGCGAGCGCCTCGACGGCCTCGGCCGCCTCCGGTCCGCTGGCGCTGACGCGGATCGTGCAGCCGGGGCTCGCGGCCAGCATCATCAGGCCCATGATCGAGGTGCCGCCGACCGAAATCCCGTCCTTCTCCACGGTCACCGAGGCCTGGTATTCGCCGGCGATCTGGACGAACTTGGCGGAAGCCCGGGCGTGCAGGCCGCGCTGGTTCACGATGGCGAGGTCGCGCACGACGTGACCCTGTTCGGCGGGATAGGGCATGCCGCTCATTTTCCGCTCAGCACCTGGCTTGCAACGTTGATGTATTTGCGACCGGCGGCCTGCGCCTCGTCGAGGGCGGCGGCCATGTTGTCCGCCTTGCGCACGCTCGACAGCTTGATCAGCATCGGCAGGTTCATGCCGGCGATGACCTCGACCCGGCCGGCTTCCATGACGGAAATGGCAAGATTCGACGGCGTGCCGCCGAACATGTCGGTGAGCACGACCACGCCGGTGCCGGTATCGGCGCGGGAAACGGCAGTGATGATATCGCTGCGGCGCTGCGCCATGTCGTCATCGGCACCGATCGATACGGTCTCGAAATTGTCCTGCGGTCCGACGACGTGTTCCACCGCATGGCGGAACTCCTCGGCCAGTTGACCGTGCGTCACTAGCACGAGTCCGATCATTCTGATTTGGCTCCCGTCATGGCCCCTTCACAGCCGCGCAGTATGCTCGCCGCCTTCGGATGGCGGGAGCGCTATCTTGTCGACGGCGAAGGCGTTTACAAGCCCCTATTTACGGCACAGCACGCCATTTTGACGCAATGCAGCAAAAAATTTGGGCAGCGTCACGCGCGGAGCCCGATGCCCATGCGCGTCAGTACGGCAGGCACCGCGGCGAATGTTTCGCGCTGGGCGAGAACAAGTCTCGCCACGCTGCAACCAAGAAGCGTCTCTTCCGTTTCGTCGGGAAGCCGCTGCACATCGGCGGGCGGCACGAGCCTGGCGATCAGATCCACCACCGTGGCCGGCTCGTGGTCGCAAGCGACAGGCCCGATCCCGCGGATCTCGGCCAGACCGGCAATCGCAGCCGGAGCGCGGCAGAGCAGGCGTCCACCATGACCGGACAGGAACACCTGATCGTCGGAAACCAGGCGTCCAAAGAGACCTTGAGCGCGCACCCGATCGACGAGGGCGAGCGCCAAGGTCGACTTGCCGGAGCCGGAAGGCCCGGCGACGAGCACCCCGCGATCACCGAGGACCACTGCCGTCGCATGCATGTTGAACCTCGGCACGATCAGCCTTCGGCAGGAAGCGTGACGATGAAGCGGGCACCCTTGATCTCGCCCGGCTTGGTGCCGCTGATATTTTCCGCGCTGAGCGTGCCGCCATGCGCTTCGACGATCTGGCGGCTGATCGAAAGGCCCAGTCCGGAGTTCTGGCCGAAGGCCTCGCTGGACGGCCGATCGGTGTAGAAGCGCTCGAAGATGCGGTCGATGTTCTCGGCGCGGATGCCGGGACCGTTGTCCTCGACGGTGATGACATTGAACTTGCCGACACGCGCCAGGCCGATGTCGATCCGGCCATACTCATCGGGCACGAAGGAACGGGCGTTCTCGATCAGGTTGGTGATGACCTGGCCGATGCGCAGATCATGGCCCACCGCGTTGTAGCCCTTCACGTTGGCCGGCAGCTTGGCCGTCTTGAACTCGATCTCGACGGGTTTCTTGTGGCGACCGGTCTCGCGCGAAACCGAAACCAGGTCGCCGATGAATTTCTTGAGGTCGACCTTGGTCGCGTCCTCGCGCGCCAGCTCGGCGTCGAGGCGCGATGCATCGGAGATGTCGGTGATCAACCGGTCCAGGCGCTTGACGTCGTGCTGGATGATTTCCATCAGCCTTTCGCGCGAACTCTCGCTCTTGGCCAGCGGCAAGGTCTCGACCGCGCTGCGCAGCGAGGTGAGCGGGTTCTTGAGCTCGTGGCTGACGTCGGCGGCGAAGCTCTCGATCGCCTCGATGCGGGCATAGAGCGCATTGGTCATGTCGCGAACGGCGACCGACAGATTGCCGATCTCGTCCTGCCGGTCGGAGAAGTCGGGGATCTCCTCGCGATTCTTACCGCCGCGGCGGACGCGATTGGCAGCCGCAGAAAGCCTGCGCAGCGGATTGGCGATCGTCGAGGCCAGCAGCAGCGACAGCAGCGCGGTCACCAGAGCGGCGACGCCGAAGACACGCAGGATCGCCTTGCGCTCGGCCGCGACGATCTTGTCGATGTCGCCGCCTTCGGTCGAAAGCATCAGCACGCCGAGCACCGCCCGGAAGCGCTGGACGGGAACGGCGACGGAGACGATCTGCTCGCCCTTCTCGCTGATACGCACGATCGTCGCCGGACTGCCGGTAAGCGCCTGCATCACTTCCGGGAATGCGGAACCGTTGCCGCCCGGCTGCTCCTTGTAGACGGGCAGCGTGCTGTCGCGGAAGAAATCGAAGACGAACTTCTGCGCCCGCTCGAGCAGCGTCGCCTCCTCCTCCTCGACCGGCGGCAAGTCATATCGGAGGATCTGGCCGCGCGAATAGAGATGGCGCGAGTCGAGCAGGAGATTGGCTTCGCGGTCGAAGATGCGCGCCCGCGTCCGCGTCGGCGAAATGAGGCGGCGCAACACCGGCGCAACACGCTCCGGATTGATCGGGAAATCCAGGCTCTCCAGCTGGTCGGACCCAGGCGCGAGCGTTTCGCCGGCTTGCAGCTCGAGTAGCTTTTCCGGGTCGATGCTGATCGAGTCCGTCTCGACCGTCGCCGAGGCGGCAATTGCGCCGGCGATGATCTCGCCCTGCGTCATAAGGCTTTCGACGCGGGCATCGATGAGGCCGTCGCGGAAGGTGTTGAGGTAGAGGATGCCGGCGACCAGCACGCCCAGCCCGGCGAGATTGAGAAAGAGGATTCGCCGCGTCAGGCTGGAGAAGAAATGATGGCCGAGGAAACGACTGAGCCGCAGACGCGTCCGGTCGATCACGGCCGACAGGCGCCCGCGTGGTCGCTTGGCGGTGGCCGCCGGCTTCCTGATCTCCGCCTCAATCGCCATGTGATCTCAGCCCTCGCCGGAATCACGCCTCGCGGAATCTGTAGCCGACGCCGTAGAGGGTCTCGATCATCTCGAAGTCGTCATCGACGGCCTTGAACTTCTTGCGCAGGCGCTTGATATGGCTGTCGATGGTGCGGTCGTCGACATAGACCTGCTCATCATAGGCCGAATCCATCAGGGCGTCGCGGCTTTTGACCACGCCGGGACGCTGTGCCAGCGAGTGCAGAATGAGGAATTCGGTGACGGTCAGCACCACCGGCTCACCCTTCCAGGTGCAGGTGTGACGCTCCTGGTCCATCACCAGCTGGCCGCGTTCGAGCGAGCGCGACGCCTGCGTCGGAGCCTTGGCGGCGGCTTCGCGGGCGCTGGCGCGGCGCAGCACGGCACGTACCCGCTCGACCAGCAGACGCTGCGAGAACGGCTTGCGGATGAAATCGTCGGCGCCCATCTTGAGGCCGAAGAGTTCGTCGATCTCGTCGTCCTTGGAGGTCAGGAAAATCACCGGAAGATCGGTCTTCTGGCGCAGCCGGCGCAGCAGTTCCATGCCGTCCATGCGCGGCATCTTGATGTCGAGGATCGCAAGGTTCGGCGGCCGGGCGGTCAGGCCCTCCAGCGCCGAGGCGCCATCCGTGTAGGTCTCGACACGGTACCCTTCGGACTCGAGCGCAATCGAAACCGATGTAAGAATGTTGCGGTCGTCGTCGACAAGCGCGATCGTTGCCATCTCCGGCGGCTCCCTCATATGGCTGTCCCTTCCTGCGATAAGCAGGGCTTTTGCAGGACAAATTAGGTACAAAATGTGGCATAGCCCCCGCCGACGGAGAGCGCAACCGCCATGCCCGATGCTTGCCTTATATGGGGCAGCCCCGCCAAAACTCGAACAAAAAACTGCCTACGTCCTGTGCGTCGCCGCCTAGTTCGTGATCATTTAAACGATTTAGATATTTTTCAAATTTTTTAAATCGATTAATGATTTGATATCGTTTGGCTTTTCTGTTTCTGGCTGCCTCCAGTCCCCTCGGGACAGCGGCGTCCGGCCCGTCGACCGGACATTGGCGTCAAAGCAAACGAGGCTGTACCACATGTCGGAAACCGGTAAGCGCAATCCCGCCTGCGGGATCGAGACGGCAGGGCTCAAGACATCGGGAAAGGTCCGTTACAACTTGGGCGCCGCGTTTCTCACCGAAGAGGCCATCCGCCGCGGTGAAGCGCAGCTGACCGCCCATGGCGCGCTGGTTGCCGAGACCGGCCAGCACACCGGCCGCTCGCCGAAGGACAAATTCGTCGTGCGCGACGAAAACACCGAGCCGCACGTCTGGTGGGACAACAACAAGCCGATCAGCCGCGCCCAGTTCGACGCCCTGCATGCCGATTTCCTGGCGCATGCGGCCGACAAGGACCTTTACGTGCAGGATCTGATCGGCGGCGCCGACCGCTCGCTCTGCCTGCCGACGCGCGTCGTCACCGAATTCGCCTGGCACTCGATGTTCATCCGTAACCTGCTGATCCGTCCGGAAGAAGCCGAGCTTGCGCGTTTCGTGCCGGAGATGACGATCATCGACCTGCCGTCGTTCCGCGCCGACCCGGCACGCCACGGCACGCGCACCGAAACCGTCATCGCGGTCGACCTCACCCGCATGATCGTGCTGATCGGCGGCACGGCCTATGCCGGCGAGATGAAGAAGTCGGTGTTCACCGCGCTCAACTACCTGCTGCCGGCCAAGGGCGTGATGCCGATGCACTGCTCGGCCAACGAAGGCCCCGACGGCGACGCCGCCGTGTTCTTCGGGCTTTCCGGCACCGGCAAGACGACGCTTTCGGCCGATCCCAAGCGCACGCTGATCGGCGACGACGAGCACGGCTGGGGGCCTGGCGGCATCTTCAACTTCGAGGGCGGCTGCTACGCCAAGACCATCCGCCTGTCGGCCGAGGCCGAGCCGGAGATATTCGCCACCACCCGGCGCTTCGGCACCGTGCTCGAGAACGTCGTGCTCGACGAGAACCGCGTGCCCGACTTCGACGATGGTTCGCGCACCGAGAACACCCGCTGCGCCTATCCGCTGGACTTCATCCCGAACGCCAGCGCAACCGGCCGCGCCAGCCACCCGAAGAACATCATCATGCTGACGGCCGATGCCTTCGGCGTGATGCCGCCCATCGCCAAGCTGACCCCGGCGCAGGCGATGTACCACTTCCTGTCGGGCTACACGGCCAAGGTCGCCGGCACCGAGCGCGGCGTAACCGAGCCGGAAGCGACCTTCTCGACCTGCTTCGGCGCGCCGTTCATGCCGCGCCACCCCAGCGAATACGGCAACCTGCTGCGCCAGCTGATCGCCGAACACGGCGTCGACTGCTGGCTGGTCAACACCGGCTGGACCGGCGGCGCCTATGGCACGGGCTCGCGCATGCCGATCAAGGCGACCCGCGCGCTTCTGTCGGCAGCGCTCGACGGCTCGCTGAATTCGGTCGAGTTCCGCACCGACCCGAACTTCGGCTTCGCCGTGCCAGTCTCGGTGCCCGGCGTCGACGGCAAGATCCTCGACCCGCGCTCGACCTGGGCAGACGCTGCGGCCTATGACCGCCAGGCCAAGAAACTTGTGTCGATGTTCGTCGACAATTTCGGCAAGTTCGAAAGCCATGTCGACGCCACCGTGCTGGGCGCTGCCCCGCAAGTGCGCGAGGCGGCCGAGTAAGGCCGGCAACGCCCCGGAGATTTTCGAAAGGCCCGGCCCAGCGCCGGGCCTTTTCTTTTCTGCGCCGGCGCGGCATGACTTCGCTCATGAACGCCGACGACAAGATCATCATCGCCGACGACGTGGTCATCCATCCCGACGACATCGAGGAGAACTTCATCCGTTCCTCGGGGCCGGGCGGGCAGAACGTCAACAAGGTGGCAACCGCCGTGCAGCTGCGCTTCGACGCCGCCAACGCCCCGGGGCTGCCCGAGCGCGTGCGGGCGCGCACCATCAAGCTCGCCGGGCAGAGGGCGACCAAGGACGGTGTCATCGTCATCGAGGCTGGCCGCTACCGGACGCAGGAGCAGAACCGCGCCGACGCGCGCGCCCGGCTGGCAGCATTGGTGGCCAAGGCCGCCGAGCCGCCGCCACCGCCGCGCAAGAAGACCAAACCGACAAAGGGTTCGGTCGAGCGGCGCCTGAAAAGCAAAGCCGGACGTTCGACAGTCAAGAAGCTGCGCGGGCGCGTCGACGGCGACTAGAACTCATCTTGCATATTCCTAATGGAAGGCGCTTCGCACCTTTCCTGGAATGTCCTCGCTCACAGCTGTTGGTTGCCGCTTCCAATTTGGTCTAGCAGATGCCAAGTTTCGGCGACTGCCACAGCAAGGGAGACCACGGATGGGCATGTTCGATTTCGTCAAGAATGTCGGCAAGAAGCTTGGTTTCGGCGGCGAAGACGAGGCGCCGACGGCAGAGACGTTGAAGAAGGAGCTCGATTCGCACAAGCTTGGCACCGACAACGTTCAGGTCGTGGTCAAGGGCGACACGGCCGTGCTGACCGGCGTGGTCAAGGACCAGTCGATTTTCGAGAAGGCCGTCATCGCCGTGGGCAACACGCTCGGCGTTTCCAAGGTGCAGGCGGACGAACTCAAGGTCGTGGCGCCCGATTCCGGCCTGAAGCTCGACGGCAAGGTCGACATGACCGAGTTGGTGAAGGCTGCGACCCCGGCCAAGCAGCCGGTATTCTACACGGTCAAGAAGGGCGACAACCTGTCGAAGATCGCCGAGGCCCAGTACGGCAAGGGCAAGGCGTCGAAATACACCGTCATCTTCGAGGCCAACAAGCCGATGCTGACGCATCCCGACAAGATCTATCCCGGTCAGGTGCTGCGCATCCCCGACATCGCGACTGCCTGATCCGGAAACATCCATTCCAACGAACGGCGGCTTTCGGGTCGCCGTTTTTCGTTTCGGGTGGCATGCTTGGCGGCAGAATCGACGAGGCCTCATGATCGTGCTCGTGCTCCCGAAAGGCGTTCGCCACATGCCCGGCTTCCTGTCCCGCGAGGTGCAGGAAGGCTTGGTCGAAAGCGTGCGCGAAGTGGTGAAGCAGGCACCGCTCTACACACCCGGGATGCCGCGCACGGGCAAGCCGATGAGCGTGCGCATGACCAATTGCGGCAGCCTCGGCTGGGTCACCGACAAGGATCGCGGCTATCGCTACCAGCCGACCCATCCGCTCACTGGCGAACCCTGGCCGCCCATTCCGGAAGCCCTGCTTGCGCTGTGGCGCGAGGTTTCCGGCTATCCCCATCCGCCCGAGGCCTGCCTGGTCAATTTCTACACCGACAGTGCCAAGATGGGCTTGCACCAGGACCGCGACGAGAAGGAGTTCGAAGCACCCGTCGTCTCGGTGTCGCTGGGAGACGCCTGCCTATTTCGCGTCGGTGGCTCCCGGCGCGACGACCGAACGGTGTCGATCCGGCTGGAGAGCGGCGACGTGGTGGTGCTGGGCGGGGAGGGGCGGCTCGCCTTCCACGGCGTCGACCGCATCTATCCGATGACCTCCGCGCTGTTGAGGCAGGGCGGACGCATCAACCTGACGTTACGGCGGGTGACGAAGCCAGAAACGGCGTAAGCGACCAGCCGAGTTCAAACCTCAGAGCTTGCGGATCGCCACTTCCTCGACCAGGTGGCCGGCGCCCTTCTTGAGGATCAGGTCGGCGCGCGGGCGTGTGGGCAGGATGTTCTCGCGCAGGTTCTTGAGGTTGATGTTGGCCCACAGCCCCTCGGCGATGGCACGGGCGGCATCTTCTGACAGCTGCGAATAGCGATGGAAGAAGGACTGCGGGTTGCGGAAGGCGGTCTCGCGCAGGCGCATGAAGCGCTCGATGTACCATTCGTGGATGATGCCTTCCTCGGCATCGATGTAGATCGAGAAGTCGAAGAAATCGGACACGAAGGGCACGAACTTGCCATCCTTGGGCAGTTCGCGCGGCTGCAGCACGTTGATGCCCTCGAAGATCAGGATGTCCGGCCGGTCGACGGTGACGAACTCGCCGGGCATGACGTCGTAGGTCAGGTGCGAATAGACGGGCGCACGCACATTGGGCTGGCCCGACTTGATGGCCGAGAGAAAGCGCAGCAGCGCGCCGACGTCGTAGCTGTCTGGAAAGCCCTTGCGCTCCATCAGATTGTCTCGCCTCAGCACCTCGTTGGGGTAGAGGAAGCCATCGGTGGTGACGAGATCGACCTTCGGGCTCGACGGCCAGCGCGTCAGCAGTTCCTTCAGGATACGCGCCGTGGTCGACTTGCCGACGGCGACCGACCCGGCCATGCCGATGATGAAGGGGGTCTTGGTGCCTTTCCTGTCGGAATTGAAGAAACGCTGGCGCTGGCGGAACAGCTGCTGGCTGGTCTCGACATGGGCGGACAGCAGCCGCGACAGGGACAGGTAGATGCGCCGGACTTCCTCGAGGTCGATCGGCTCGTACATGGAGCTCAGCCGCGCGACCTCGTCCCGGGTCAGGGTCATCGGCGTGTCGGCACCGAAGCCCGCCCAATGCTCGGCGGAAAAGAACCAGTACGGGGAGTATTTTTCCGTCGGCGCGAGTTGATCCATCGCATGTTCCCTGCAGGGGGCCTGGGCCCGGGGCAAGCTACTTCGTCCGGGAGGCCTTCTCGGCTAGCCCCGACTGTGCGGTGCGGCGTTCGAGTTCGGCCATCACCTCAGACATCGGGACGCCGGCGACGGCCAGCACGACGAGCCAATGATAGAGGAGATCGGCACTTTCCGAAACGAGGCCCTTGTCGTCGCCCTTGACGGCGGCGATCACCGTCTCGACCGCCTCTTCGCCGAGCTTCTTCGCCGCCCGCTCCATGCCGCTTTGGTAGAGCTTGGCGGTCCAGGAACTGGCATCGCCCGAGCGGGCGCGCTCGGCGACGATCCTCTCGAGATCGGAAAGGGAGAATCCGGTCATTTCTATCTCCCGCGTCAACCGATCGGATCGAGCCGCATCGGCAAGCCCGCTTTTGCCATGTGGGCCTTGGCCTCGGCAATGGAATAGGTGCCGAAGTGGAAGATCGAGGCGGCGAGCACCGCCGTCGCATGGCCCTCGCGGATACCGGCCACCATGTGGTCGAGAGTGCCGACGCCGCCCGAGGCGATGACGGGCGCGCGCACCGCATCGGCCACGGCGCGGGTCAAAGCGATGTCGTAGCCGATCTTGGTGCCGTCGCGATCCATCGAGGTCAAAAGGATTTCGCCCGCGCCGAGGTCGACCACCTTGCGGGCGAATTCGACGGCGTCGATGCCGGTGCGCTCCCGGCCACCATGGGTGAAGATCTCCCAGCGGTCGGCCTCGCTTGCCTGGGACACCTTCTTGGCGTCGATGGCGACGACGATGCACTGGTTGCCGAACTTGTCTGCCGCCTCGGCGACGAAATCAGGGTTCTTCACCGCCGCCGTGTTGATCGACACCTTGTCGGCGCCGGCGAGCAGAAGCTTGCGGATGTCGGCGACCTGCCGCACGCCCCCGCCGACGGTCAGCGGCATGAAGCACTGCTCGGCGGTACGGGCGATGACGTCGAAGATGGTCTCGCGGTTGTCGGAAGAGGCGGTGATGTCGAGGAAGCAGAGCTCGTCCGCGCCAGCGGCATCATAGGCCTTGGCGGCCTCGACCGGATCGCCGGCGTCGACGAGATCGACGAAGTTCACGCCCTTGACGACACGGCCGTCTTTCACGTCGAGGCAGGGGATGACTCGAGCTTTGAGGGTCAAAGGACGGCCTCCGTTTTTGTTTGCGCGTCCTCGCCGCTTCGCGGCTGCGGGCGACGCGGGCCGTCCTTCACGTCGAGGCAAGGGTTGACGCGGGCCTTGAGGGTCATGGGCGTTCCTCAAATAGTCCGGGCTCGGGCTTGAGCGTGCCACGAAGAATGGCGAGCGCCTGGGCCGGGTCGATGCGGCCGTCATAGAGCGCGCGGCCGGAGATCGCGCCTTCGAGCTTCTTCGCGTCGGGCATGGTCATGCGGACGATGTCGGCAATCGAGGCGAGGCCACCCGAGGCGATGATCGGGATCGACACGGCTTCGGCGAGATCGATGGTCGAATTCCAGTTGATGCCGGCCAGAATGCCGTCGCGGTCGATGTCGGTGTAGATGATGGCGGCGACGCCGGCGCCCTCGAACTTCTTCGCCAGCTCGACGACGCCGAGGCTCGCGGCTTCGGCCCAGCCTTCGACTGCGACCTTGCCGCCCTTGGCGTCGATGCCGACGGCCACCTTGCCGGGGAATTTTTTGCAGGCTTCCTTGACCAGATCGGGGTCGCGCACCGCGACCGTGCCGAGGATGACGCGGGCGAGGCCCTTGTCCAGCCAGCTTTCGATATGGGCGAGAGTGCGAATGCCGCCGCCGAGCTGGACCGGGTTCTTCGTCGCCTTGAGGATCGCCTCGACGGCCGAACCATTGACGCTCTCGCCTGCGAAGGCGCCGTTGAGGTCGACCACGTGCAGCCACTCGAAGCCCTGGTCCTCGAAGGCCTTCGCCTGGGCGCCGGGGTCTTTGTTGTAGACGGTCGCCTGGTCCATGTCGCCGAGCTTGAGGCGCACGCACTGGCCATCCTTGAGGTCGATGGCGGGGAAAAGGATCATGCTCAGACGCCTTCGACGATGACGAACTTGCCGATGGAGGCGGCGTGCCGAAGCTTCACCACCTCCTGGTATTCGGGGGAGTGGTAGCAGGCGACCGCCTGCTCGTAGGATTCGAACTCGACGACCACGTGGCGGTTGCCGGTCGGGCCCTCGGGGTCCTCGTGACGGCCGCCGCGGACGATCAGCTTGGCACCGTAGGGGGCGATCGCCGCGCCGTTGGAGGCGATGTAGGCCGGATAGGCCTCGGGGTCGGTGATCTCGATCATCGCGATCCAGTAGCCCTTCTTGGTCGTCATGGCTTCCACCTCAGGAAGTTGGCGATGAGGCCGAGGCCAAGCGCCTGGCTCTTTTCGGGATGAAACTGGGTGCCGACGAGATTGTCGCGCGCCACGGCGGCGGTGACGCGGCCGCCATAGTCGGCGGTTGCCAGCACCTCTTTCTCGTTCGTCGCGTCGAGATGGTAGGAATGCACGAAATAGGCATGCAGGCCCTGTGGTCCCGTTTCGATGCCGTGGAACACCGGATGGGCCTGTTTCACGTGAATCGTGTTCCAGCCGATCTGCGGAATCTTGAGCGTCGGGTCGGACGGCGTGATCTCCTTGACGTCACCGGCGATCCAACCGAAGCCGTCGGTGACGGTCTTCTCCAGCCCACGTTCCGACATCAGCTGCATGCCGACGCAGATGCCGAGGAAGGGATGCGCCTTGCGTATGGCGACCTCCTCGACCGCTTCCCACATGCCGTCGACGGCGCGCAGGCCGGCGGCGCAGTCGGCATAGGCGCCGACGCCGGGAAGCACGATGCGGTCCGCCGTCAGAACGCGATCGGCATCCGCGGTGAGGTCGATCTCGGCGGAAATGCCGGCCTCGCGGGCGGCGCGTTCGAAGGCCTTGGTTGCCGAGCGGAGGTTGCCCGAACCGTAGTCGATGATGGCGACACGCATGTCAGTTTCTTCCCGGATAGTTCAGGAGGCCAAGCGCCGCGCCAGTGGTCGGCGAGCGCGGCGCAACGGCAGGGGAGATGGCGACAGTGGCCGGCACAGGTTCGTCCTCAAGCGTTCCCGCGGCAAACAGGTATCGCATCTCGGCGTCGTCGGCCGAGTCGGCTTCGAGCACGCCCCACTGGCTCCAGCCGGCACGGCGCAGCGCGGCGATCCGCAGGGCGCCGCCCTCGAGCCCGACATAGAGTGAAATCAGCAGCGGCAGCAGGGGGGCTGCAATGGTCAGGCCGGCCCACTCGCTCGCCGCGGCCAATGCCAGACCCACGGCGAAGGTCACCACGGCCTCGAGCCACAGCCTGTGCCAGAGCATCCACAGGATCGGCGCGACGAAGCCGAAGAAATACACGCCGTCGCGGACGAAGACTGCACTTTCCGAAGCGTTTTTTCCTGCCGAGGCTGGAGGCTCCATGACGACATGGATGGCCATGGCTATCCCTTCAGGCTGCCCTTGGTCGAGGGTACTGCGTCAGGCTGGCGCGGGTCGCTTTCAAGGGCCGTGCGCAACACGCGCGCCACGGCCTTGAAGCAGGTTTCGGCGACATGATGGTTGTTGGCGCCATAGTGGTTGGTGACGTGCAGCGTTATGCCAGCATTCTGGGCGAAGGCCTGGAAGAACTCGCGCACCAGCTCGGTGTCGAAGCTGCCGATCTTGGGCGCCGAGAAATCGACGTTCCAGACCAGGAACGGCCGGCCCGACACGTCGATCGCCGCGCGCGTCAGCGTCTCGTCCATGGCGAGGTCGATCGAGGCGTAGCGCATGATGCCGCGACGGTCGCCAAGTGCCTTGGAGAGCGCCTGGCCAATCGCAATGCCGCAATCCTCGACGGTGTGGTGGTCGTCGATGTGCAGGTCGCCCTTGGCCGAGACCTTCATGTCGATCAGCGAATGCCGCGACAGCTGGTCGAGCATGTGGTCGAAGAAGCCGACGCCGGTTGCCATTTCCGAGCGGCCGGTGCCGTCGACATGGACCGAGACGGAAATCTCGGTTTCCTTGGTCTTGCGGCTGACTTCGGCGGAACGGGGGGCCATGGCTGATCCTTGTCCTTGGAACGTGAGCCTTCTAACAGCATGATCGGCCGGTTGCCAATTGCTGGAAAGTGCATTTCGTCCCCGCTCCGGCCGATTTGCAATCCTTGCCTGGCGGCATACATAAGGTCGAACTTCCACTCGTAACGCGCTCGCCGCCTGAAAGGGGCAGCGCGCCATCGGAGACCCGAATGTCCAACGAACAGAGCATGCACGCCACGACCATCGTGACCGTGCGCAAGGGCGGCAAGGTGGTGATCGCCGGCGACGGCCAGGTGAGCCTCGGCCAGACGATCATGAAGGGCAACGCCCGCAAGGTCCGCCGCCTGGGCAAGGGCAACGTGATCGCAGGGTTCGCCGGCGCCACGGCGGATGCATTCACGCTACTCGAAAGGCTCGAGGCCAAGCTCGAGCAATATCCCGACCAGCTGACGCGCGCCTGCGTCGAGCTCGCCAAGGACTGGCGCACCGACCGCTACCTGCGCCGCCTCGAGGCGATGATGCTGGTGGCCGACAAGAACGTGTCGCTGGCGCTGACCGGCACCGGCGACGTGCTGGAACCCGAACACGGCGTGATGGCCATCGGCTCGGGCGGCAACTACGCGCTGGCCGCAGCGCGTGCGCTGATGGACACCGACAAGGACGCCGAGGAGATCGCCCGCAAGGCGATGCAGATCGCCGCCGACATCTGCGTCTACACCAACCACAGCTTCGTCGTCGAAACGCTCGATGCCGAATAAGGCATCTGCGCACTACGACTTCCGCCCGGTGACCAGGGCCGACCTGCCGATGATCAGGGCCTGGTTGGCCCAGCCGCATGTCGCCGAATGGTGGGATGACCCAGAAGACGAGATCGCCGCGATCGAGGAGCACATCGACAGCATCTCGGTCGAGCCGCTAGTCATCGAGCTGGACGGCAAGCCGATCGGCTACCTCCAGAGCTACGATCCCCACATGGAGGACGACCACCCCTACCAGGACCAGCCCTTCGGCACGCTTGGCATCGACATGTCGATCGGCGTGCCGGATCTGGTCGGCAAGGGTCACGGTTCGGCCATCATCCGGCAGTTCGTCGCGGATCTGTTCGAGGAAGGCGTGCCAAGGGTGATCATCGACCCGGACCCTGCCAACAAGCGGGCCATCCGTGCCTATGAAAAGGCCGGCTTCGTGGCTTTCGACACGCGAACGTCGATCTACGGCCCGGCGCTGATGATGGCGATCGACGCCGATGGGGAGGAATTCTAGGGATGGTCGCAGGGGAGGACGCCGTCCGGGCGGAGCGCGAAAGACTGGGCTGGTGGCTGCTCGCCGCGGCCCTGATGATCGCGGGGCAAGGCCTGGCGCTCTACTGGATGGGCCACCCGGCGATCTGCAAGTGCGGGTACGTCAAGCTGTGGCACGGGGTGGTGCAAAGCTCTGAGAACTCGCAGCACATCTCCGACTGGTACACTTTCTCGCACATCATCCACGGCTTCCTGTTTTATGCGTTGCTGCGGTGGCTGATGCCCAACAGCCCGCTCGGCCTGAGGCTGGCGATCGCGGTCGGCATCGAGGTGGCCTGGGAGCTGGTGGAGAACAGCGACTTCATCATCAACCGCTACCGCGAGGGGACCATTTCCCTCGACTACTACGGCGACAGCGTCATCAACTCCGTGTCCGACACGCTGGCCATGGCGCTGGGCTTTGTGATGGCCGCACGGCTTCCTATATGGAGCATCGTGGCCCTCGCTCTCATCTTCGAAATCGGCGTCGGCTACGTCATCCGAGACAATCTGACGCTCAACGTCATCATGCTGCTGCATCCGTTCGACTCCATCAGGCAGTGGCAAGCAGGAATTGTGTGATCCATGAGTAATTTCTCCCCCCGCGAGATCGTTTCCGAACTCGACCGCTTCATCATCGGCCAGAAGGACGCCAAGCGCGCCGTGGCGATCGCGCTGCGCAACCGCTGGCGCCGGCAGCAGCTCGAAGGCCAGATGCGCGAAGAGGTGATGCCGAAGAACATCCTGATGATCGGGCCGACGGGCGTCGGCAAGACCGAGATCTCGCGCCGCCTGGCCAAGCTGGCGGGTGCGCCCTTCGTCAAGGTCGAGGCCACCAAGTTCACCGAGGTCGGCTATGTCGGCCGCGACGTCGAGCAGATCGTGCGCGACCTGGTCGAGGTCGCCATAGGGTTGGTGCGCGAGAAGATGCGTGAGGACGTCAAGGCCCGCGCCCATGTCAATGCCGAGGAGCGCGTGCTCGAGGCGCTGGTCGGCAAGACCGCGAGCCCGGCCACCCGCGACTCGTTCCGGAAAAAACTGCGCGACGGCGAACTCGACGACAAGGAGATCGAGGTCCAGGTGGCCGATACCGGTACCGGCGGCATGCCGAGCTTCGACATTCCCGGCATGCCGGGCGGCAATGTCGGCGTGCTCAACATCAACGACATGCTGTCGAAGGCGATGGGCGGCCAGCGGACCAAGACGCGCAAGACGACCATCAAGGATTCCTACGCGCTGCTGATCCAGGACGAATCCGACAAGCTGCTCGACCAGGACGAGGTGGTGCGCCGGGCGCTGGAAGTGACGGAGAACGATGGCATCGTCTTCCTCGACGAGATCGACAAGATCGCCCGCGGCGACGTCCAGGGCGGACCTTCGCGCGAAGGCGTGCAGCGGGATCTGCTGCCGCTGGTCGAAGGCACGACGGTTGCGACCAAATACGGGCAGATCAAGACCGACCACATCCTGTTCATCGCCTCGGGCGCCTTCCACATCTCGAAACCGTCGGACCTCCTGCCTGAGCTGCAGGGCCGCCTGCCGATCCGCGTCGAGCTCAGGGCGCTGGACAAGGACGACTTCCGCCGCATCCTGACCGAAACGGAGGCGAGCCTGATCAAGCAGTACATCGCCCTGATGAACACCGAGGGCGTCAACCTCGAATTCACCGACGACGCCATCGATGCGCTCGCCGGCATCGCGGTCGATCTCAACGCCACCGTCGAGAATATCGGCGCGCGGCGCCTGCAGACGGTCATGGAGCGCGTTCTGGACGAAATCTCCTACGACGCACCCGACCGCAACGGCTCAACCGTCAAGATCGACGCGGCCTATGTCGAAAAACACGTCGGCGACCTGTCCAGGAACACAGATTTGTCGCGTTTCATCCTTTAACAGGCCCGCGCCGGAGCTTCCGGCGCGACGGTTCGCGGGCGGCGGGCCGGCAACCGGAACGTGGCCGAATGCAACACTCGGCCACCTTTCGTCGGACGAGATGGGTGGCGCTCTCGACTCGACGGGACGCTTTTCCTACTTTGCCCGGCATGACCATGGGCAAGCGGCGGCGCATGAAAAAGGCTTACATTTCGGCATTCATTGCAGTTTCGATACTGAGCGCGGGATACGCCTCGGCAGCGACCGTGGTCGCCTCGGGCAACGTCAATGTCGAGCAACCGCAGGTGCCCGGAGCATCGGCAAGGCGCACAAAGGCGGGGAACACGAGCTTCGAGGCCAAATACCGCAAGGTCTATGCGCTGCTCCAGAACGACAGCAAATTGCGGGGCAAGATCAAGTCGGTGGCGCGCGACTACGGCATCGACCCGATGCACATCGTCGGCGCGATCGTCGGCGAGCACACCTACAATGTCGATGCCTACGACCGCCTGCAGACCTACTACGTCAAGGCGGTCTCGTACCTGTCGAGCAAGCTGCAGTTCAGCTACGAAGGCGAGGACATCACCGATTTCGTCAAGCGACCGCAATTTGCGGAATGCGCCGCCAAGTCGGGCAGCTACGATCTGTGGTCGTGTCGCGAGGCGGTGTGGGAACAATCCTTCCGTGGCAAGACGGTAGATGGCACAAGTTTTCCCGACGACCGCTTCAGCGCCACCTTCTTCCAGCCCTTCTATGCCGGCCAGACCTTCGGCATCGGTCAGCTCAATCCGCTGACCGCGCTGCAGATGAGCGACGAGGTCAACAAGGTCTCGGGTCTTCCGAAGCTGGACGTCGGCGACCCCAATGCCGTCTACAAGACGATCATGGACCCGGACCTGACGCTTCCCTACGTGGCGGCAACGCTGAAAACCTCGATCGACGCCTACAGGCGCATCGCCGGCTTCGACATCTCAGGCAATCCTGGGCTGACGGCCACGCTCTACAATGTCGGCAATCCGGAAGCGCGCGCCTATGCGCTGAAGGCCGAGAACGAGCGCCGCAAAGCCGCCGGCGAGCCGGAAAAGGTGCCCGAGGAGAACTACTACGGCTGGCTGGTCAACGACCGGCTCGCCGAACTCAAGGCGCTGTTTTAGACTAGAGCGGCGGGCATTCTGACGGATGCAACTCCGCCGCTCTCGTTGTTTTTCCTTGCCGCATTTGTGCGATGCCGGACGGCTCCGTCTGGCATCAAAAATGCTCTATGCGCCCTTCCGCCGCGCCAGCGCTTCGCGTAGCTGGTCGCCGAGCGCCAGGAGCTCGGCTTCGCTCAGCTCGCCGACCGCCGTTGCCAGCAAATTGGCGACCTGGGTGGCCGCGGGCGACAGGCCCGACGTGTCGACCACGACGCGCGGCCGCGACCCCTCCGCGAGCTTCTGGAGCTCCTCCGCGTCGTCCCAGATGACGTTGAAGTAGCCGATGATCTTCTGGATCATCGGCCAGCTCGGCACGCCGCGGTGGCCGTGCTCCAGTGCCGACAGGTAGGCCGCGCTGACGCCGATGGCAGAGGCCATGTCCTTCTGGCTGACGCCGCGTTCGCGCCTGAGTTCGCGGATGCGCTGGCCGAGCGGGGTCAATGGCCCGCCCTCCGACGCAGCCGGACGTAGATCGCCCCCGAGTCGCCGTGGTGGCGGGCGGCGTGGTCGTGGCTGCCGACCAGCAGTCGGAACGGCGCGGTTGCCAGCCAGGCAGGCACCATGCGCTTCAGCACGCCGTCGCCACCCTTGGAAGTGCCCTTGCCGGTGATGACCAGCACGTAGCGTAGCCCGCCGGCATGGGCGCGCGACAGGAACATGTAGAGCAGCGAATAGGCCTCTTCCTGCGTCATCCCGTGCAGGTCGACCCTGCCTTCGATCCGGAGACGGCCCTTGGAAAGCTTGTCCAGCGTCGGTTCGTCAAGGTGGTGCGAGAGGTGCTGGCGCTTCGGCGAGACCGACGGGCGCGGAGACACGTTTGGCATAGCCTGCGCCGGCGCCGCGTCCGGCATGGCGGTTGCCGTTGCTTCCGGTATTTCGACGGCTCCCCGACCCTTGAGCGGCATCGCCGTCCTGGCGACGACCGTCCACAGCACCCGCTCCTCGTCGGTAAGCTTGCGGTCGCGCCCTGCGCTCATGACGAGCCTCCGGCGAGCAGGGGCCTGGGCAACAACGCAAAGAAGTCGGCGTCGTTGCGCACGACGCCCGCGACCTCGCCGGCCGCGTCGCCAGAGCCCGCGAACAGGTCGCCGCGCGCAGGCCCGGTGATGGCCGAACCCGTATCCTGCGCGATCATCAGCCGGCCAAACGGCTTGCCGTCGAAGGCCGTCAGCGACGGCGAAGCGATGAAGAACGGCGTGCCGAATGTGTGAAGCAGGCGGTCGACTGCAACCGACCGCCCCGGAGTCAGCGGCACTTTTGCGGCGGCTATCGGTCCGAGCGAGGCGTCGTCCACGGGCGCATCCCTAAAGAAGATGTAGGAGCGGTTGCGCCAGAGAATATCGTCGATGCGATGCGGATTGGCTCTGAACCAGGCGCGGATCGACTGCATCGTGACCTCGGCCAGCGGTATTTCGCCGATTTTCGCCAGGATCCCGCCCGGTCCGGTGAAACGCTGCCCCGATTTGGCGGCGTAGGTAACCCGCCGCAACGTGCCGTCGGGCATCCTCAGCCGCGCCGCGCCCTGGACATGGACGAAAAACGCGTCGACCGGATCGGCCAGCCAGGCAATGTCCAGCCCACGGGCGCGCAAGGCCCCGCGCTCGATCGCCTCGCGGTCGAAATACTCGACCAGGCCGTCAGGGGTCTGCCGGGCAAAGGCGAGGTACGGATCCATGCCGGTCGGCCGGTTGGCCACGTCGACGTCGACCAGGTCGGCTGGCCGCCCGAGCAAGGGCACCGTGAAACGTTCGGTCCGGACGGGGGAGGCGTCGACCTCGGGCTCATAGAACCCGGTGACCAGCCCTGCGGGGCGACCAGCTGGCGCCACGAAGGCCGGTTGGAAATGCCGCGCGAAGAACGAGCGAGCGGCAGCTCCGTCACGACAAGAGCGTTCGCGCGCCTCGGCATAGGCTTCGCCGAAAGCACCGGAATCCACGCCGAGCGCGCCAGTGCGATAGGGCTTGGTCAGGACATGGAAGGCCGAACGGCGGAAAGCTTCGAAGGCGCCCAGCTGGTCGTCGGCGAGCCAGCCGGGCAGGTCGGCGAAGCTGATCGGCCGGAATGCGGGGGCGAGCGGCACAGGCGTCGTCCGCCCTATCTGATCAGTCTTCTTCCTCGGTCGCGACAAGCTTCCAGTTCGGGTCGCGCGAGCGCGTGTCGCGGGCGAAGGTCCAGACGTCCTTGACCTCGGCCACGGTTTCCGGGTCGCCGTCGATGACCGTGCCGGCCTTGTCGCGCGTCGCCGAGATAAGTTCGCTGACGATCCGCAGCGTGACATGGGCCTCCGAGCCCTTCATCTCGGCCGAAACGATGTCGGCCTTGTCGATGCCGACAAAGGACGACTGGATCTTCTCCGAACGGCCCTCGCGGTCGCTGATGGCAGCGACGAAGCCGTCGAAGACTTCGCGCGACAGCAGGTTCTTCAGCGTCTTTCGGTCGCCATCGGCATAGGCCATGACGATCATCTCGTAGGCCATCTTGGCGCCGTCGACGAAACCCTTGGGTTCAAAGGAGGCATCCGCGTCCTTGATGGCGCGTAGGCCCTTGTTGAGGTCCGTACCCGGCTGGGCGAAGGCGTCGATCGCGGCATAGGCCTCTTCGCCGGTTTCACCGGCGGCGCGCTTGCGCGGCAGCGAGACGACGTTCTCCGACTTGCCATTGGCGTCCTGGGAACGGTTGCGTGCGGCAGTATAAGGGTCGAACGGCGGGCGTTCGTTGCCGGTACGGCGTCCGAGCACGTTGCGGAGTTGGAAAAAGATCACAACCGCCGCGATCAGAAAGAAAATCGTGCCGAAATCGAAGAATTCCATATCTTCCGCCGATCCGTCCCTTGTTCGCGGCCTGAGCCGGACTATCTGCCATTCGCTGGTGCCCTGCGAGCACCCCTTAGCCCTTGCATATAGAACGCATGCGCCGATCATTCAAATCAAAGGCGCAGCGTCCTATCTAGAGATGTATGCGATTTGCGTGTGACCGCATGTCGCTGGGACCTTAACTCGAACCGGACCAATCCATGCTGCCCCTACTGATCCTCGCCCTGCCGCTGCTGGAGATCGCCGGTTTCGTCGTCGTGGGCAGCGAAATCGGCGTGCTTCCGACCATCGGGCTGGTGCTGCTCAGCGCCGTCGTGGGCTCGGTGCTGCTGCGCGTACAGGGTTTCGGGGTCATGACCCGCATCCGCAACGAACTCGATGCCGGACGAGATCCCAGCAAGGAGCTCGCCAACGGCGCCATGATCGTACTCGCCGGCATCCTGCTCCTGATCCCCGGCTTCATCACCGACGTCTTCGGCATCCTGCTGTTTCTGCCGCCAGTGCGCGAGCTCGCTTGGCGCTTTCTGAGCAAGCGCGTGCATTTCGCGACGGATTTCAGCGGTTTCGCCCGCCGCGGCGGCCCGACGCCCGGCAAGACCATCGACCTCGACAAGAACGATTTCTCCCGTCAGCCGAACCCCAATTCGCCTTGGCGCTCCATCGGCAACGAACGTGGTGACAGGGACTGACGCCGGCAAAACCTTGTCTTGCCATGCCGAGCATGCTAGCCAACGCGCGATTCCAATACGGGCCGCGCCGCGGCCAAGCCAAGAGGAAACAGGCTTATGGCCACGAACGATGCGCCTGAAGGCGCCAACGGCAACGGGAACTCGCAGCCGACGCTCAACGTCCTGGCGCAATATGTGAAGGACTTCTCCTTCGAGAGCCCCGGCGCGCCGAACTCGCTGCGCGGCCGTGACAAGGCCCCCGGCATCAACATCAACGTCAACGTCAACGCCAATCCGATGACGGACAAGCAGTTCGACGTGAACCTGACGCTCAACGCCAAGGCCGCCTTCGACAACGACGTCCTGTTCAACGTCGAGCTGGTGTACGGCGGCGTCTTCCGCATCGACGGCTTCCCGCAGGAGCACATGCTGCCGCTGCTTTTCATCGAGTGCCCGCGCCTGCTGTTCCCGTTCGCCCGCCAGATCATCGCGGACGCGACCCGCAACGGCGGCTTCCCGCCGCTGATGCTCGACCCGATCGACTTCGCTCAGATGTTCCAGCAGAAGATCGCCGAGGAAAAGGCTGCCTCGAAGGTCAAGGCGAGCTAAACCTCGGCGACCCATCGCATTTCGTTCAGAGCCCGGCCTTGTGCCGGGCTTTTTCGTTTCAAGGATTGTTGGAACGCTTTTGGTGCCTGGGCAGGCGGCACTCACGCTCGCCGCGTCACGCGGACGGCGTTTGTTGGGCGAGCTTGCTCCAGATCGCCTTTTCGCCCAGCTGGCCGACCAGCTTTTCATGGGCAGCGATCTCAGCCTCGCTCAGCCGTGGGGGCAGCGGTTCGGGCCGCGCCGATATGACGATCTCGACGTCTACGGAACTGCGTCCGTTGGCGGCCGAACCGGCCGCACTGTCGAGCACCAGTGCGGCCTGCTTGCCGCCGATCAGTTCGATATAGACTTCCGCCAGGAGTTCGGAGTCGAGCAGCGCGCCATGCTTGGTGCGGCGGCTGTTGTCGATGCCGTAGCGCCGGCAGAGCGCATCGAGCGAATTCGGCCCCATCGGGTGCTTGCGGCGGGCAAGCGCCAGGGTATCGATCACCAGACCCGGATCGACGGCAGCAACGCTGAGCCGCGCGAACTCGGCATTGATGAAGCCCATGTCGAAGTTCGCGTTGTGCGCCACGAGCTTGGCGCCGTCGATGAATTCCAGAAAGTCATCCAGGATCTCGGGAAAGGTCGGCTTGCCCTCGAGATCGGCATTGCTGATGCCGTGCACCTCCTGTGCCTCGGGGTGCACCGAGCGCCCTTGCGGATTGATGTACTGGTGGAACGTCCGCCCGGTCGGGAAGCGGTTGATCAGTTCGACGCCGCCAATCTCGATGACGCGATCCTCGCGGTTGTCGAGGCCGGTGGTTTCGGTATCGAAAATGATCTCGCGCAAGTGATTCTCCTTGGCTGCGAGCATGCCCTCCCGCCCGGCCGGCGGACAAGTGCGGCGATTCGCCGGCCTAGGGCTTTCCCACCGTCAAATCGTCGATGATTGCCTGGACGGCCGCGCGTGCCGCGTCGAGCCCACGGCTGGTGTCGACGACATAGTCGGCGAGCTTGCGCTTTTCTGCGTCGGGAACCTGCTTGGCCAGGATCGCCTCGAACTTCTCCGCCGTCATGCCGGGGCGGGCGAGCACGCGTTCGCGCTGCACGTCGGCAGGGGCCGTCACCACCACCACCTTGTCGACGCGGCCGCGTCCGCCGGTCTCGAACAGAAGCGGGATGTCGAGCACGGCGATGGCAGCACCTGCTGCCCGGCACCGCTCGAGAAATGCGTTGGCGTCGGCCCGAACCAAAGGATGCACGATGGCCTCCACCTTCTTCAGCGCCGCGGCGTTGCCCAGCACATGGCGGGACAGCTCGGCGCGATCGACGACGCCGTCCATGACCGTACCTGGAAAGGCCGCATCGATCAGGGGGGCCGCCTCCCCGGCATAGAGCCGGTGCACCGCCTCGTCGGAATCGTGCACCGGCACGCCCGCCTCGGCGAACATCCTCGCCGTGGTCGACTTGCCCATGCCGATGGACCCGGTCAGCCCCAGTACGATCATTTCCTGGCGTCCAGGTCGGCAACGATCAGGTTGCGCAATTCGGGCGTAACCTCCGGCCGGCGCCCGAACCAGCGCTCGAAGCCGGGCACCGCCTGGTGCAGCAGCATGCCGAGACCGTCCACCGTTTTCAGACCTCGCGCCCTGGCCGCAGCGAGCAGCGGCGTCTCAAGCGGCACATAGACGATGTCGGTGACGATTGCATGGTCCGGCAGGCCGGCGGGATCAGCCGGCAGGCCCTCGTTGCCGTGCATGCCGAGCGCGGTGGTGTTGACCAGGAGCGAGGTGTCGCCGAGCAATTCGCCGGTCGCGGCCTGGGTGTGAGCAGTCACGCCCGGTCCGAACTGGCTAGCGAGTTCCTCGGCTCGTGCAACGGTGCGGTTGACGATGCGGATATCCTTGAAGCCGCGCTGCTTCAGCGCGTGGATGATGGCCCGCGCGGCGCCGCCGGCGCCGAGAACCACTGCAACGCCTCCTGCCGCCCAGCCCGGTGCGAACTGATCGAGGTTGGCGGCGAAGCCGTAGGCGTCGGTATTGCCGCCCCAGAGCATGCCGTCATCGAGCCAGAGCGTATTCACCGCACCGATCTGCTCGGCCGCTTCGTCGCGAAGCTGGACCTGAGCAAACGCGACCTCCTTGTGCGGGATGGTGACGTTGCCGCCACGGAACCCGGTGGCAGCCAAACCATCGAGAAAGGCCGAAAAATCCTCCGGCGCAACGTCCACGGCCGTATAGGAGCCGTCGATGCCGTGGCTTTTCAGCCAGTGGCCATGGATCATCGGCGAGCGCGAATGGGCGATCGGATGACCGCAGACGAATGCCTTCAGTTCAGCCATCGACAGCGCCCAGTTCCCTCAGTTTCTCCAGGACAGGCAAAAGCGGCAGTCCGACGATGGTGAAGTAGTCGCCTTCGACCTTGTCGAAGAGCTGGATGCCTTCGCCCTCGATCTGGTAGGCGCCGACGCTCGACAGGGCCTTGTCGCCGACCCGCGCTAGGTGACGGCCGATGAATGCGGGATCGAGCTCGCGCATGGTCAGCGAAGCGATGCCGACATGCCGCCATAGCGTCTCGCCGTCGCGGACGAGCACGGCGGCGCTGTTGAGATGGTGCGTCTTGCCCGACAGCTTGAGCAGGTGGCGACGGGCGCCTTCCATGTCGGCCGGCTTGTGGAACACCTCGTCGCCGAGAGACAGCGTCTGGTCGCAGCCGAGCACCAGCCTGCCGGGGTGTTCCTCGCTGACGGCCGTCGCCTTGGCTTCGGCAAGCACGAGCGCCACGTCCTCCGGGGATGCGCCGCTGTCGGCCAACGGGGCTTCCAGCGCGCGTTCGTCGAGATCCGCGGGGATTGCCTCGACGCCGATGCCGGCATGTTCGAGCAGCTTCTTCCGGAATGGGCTTCCGGACGCCAGGATGAGTTTTTCGGTCACGGGCCTTGCCTGTCTCGTGGCGCGGCCATCGGCGCCGCCAGTCTTCGCTCCTAGCGGCTCTTGTTGCGCAGGGCAACGATCGCCGCGGCCGTCTCCTCGATCGAACGGCGGCTGACGTCGATCATCGGCCAGTTGTGCCGGGTGCATATCTGCCGCGCATAGGCGAGTTCCTCGGTGATCGAGGCCCTGTCGATATATTCCTGGGCGTCGAACGCCATGGTCGAGCCGAGGATGCGGTTTTGACGGACATGCGAGATGCGTTCGGCCGTCGCCACCAGCCCGACGATCAGCGGCACCCTGGCGGAGACCAGGCTTTCGGGCACCGGCACGCCGAGCACGATGGGGATGTTGGCGGTCTTGATGCCGCGATTGGCCAGATAGATGCTGGTCGGCGTCTTAGACGTCCGGGAAATGCCGATCAGCACGACATCCGCCTGGTCGATGTCGTCCGGCAGCTGCCCGTCGTCGTGCTCCATGGTGAAGTTCAGCGCGTCGATGCGGCGGAAGTATTCGGCGTCGAGAACGTGCTGGGCGCCGACCCTGCGGCCCGCCGGCGCGCCCAGGTAGGACTGGAATACGGTCAGCACCGGTTCGAGCACCGACACGCACGGCAAGCCCATCGCCGCACAACGGCTGTCGATGATGCCGGCCAGATGCTGGTCGACCACCGTGTACAGCACGATGCCTGGCTCTTCGTCGATGTCGTCGAACACCTTCATCAGCTGCTTTTCGGTGCGGATCAGCGGGTAGATGTGCTCGATCGCGCGGGCGTCCTTGTATTGCGCCGAAGCCGCGCGGCCGGCGGCCAGCAAGGTTTCGCCGGTAGCATCGGAAATGAGGTGCAGGTGGAAGAAGCTTTGCGGTTTGTTCACAGCGGGCGCCCGGGTCTGTGGTCAAATGTGGATAAAGGGCCGGCACGGCCCGATGCGGTCGGCGCGACTGTATCAGATGCCAATTTGTCCACAATTCGGTCCGCTGTCAGTTTCGCCGCGGCGGCGGGGAGTATTGTGGGGATTGTTTGATCATCCCTGGCCGCTCACAGAATCAGGATCCCTTCGCCGGGCAGCTAGGGCTTTGATTCAGATCGTTGAATCGAAAGCAGTCACGGAGTTTTCCCCAGTGGCCAAAACGCTTGCGCGTCACTATGACAGGTGGAAAACGGGGGCCGCCTATGAACAGGTGCCAATCCACGATTCCAACAGAGTCTAAGAATCAGAAGACTCTTTCTCTAAGAATTTTTGTTTATAGATGGCTCCAGGAAAGCGAGGCTCAATGCCCGTGAAACGCGCCCTTCTCCAAGTCCTCAAAGGCGAGAGCCTCGACGTTCCTCCGCTCTGGATGATGCGCCAGGCCGGACGCTATCTCCCCGAGTACCGGGAGACACGGAAAAAGGCGGGGAGCTTCCTCGACCTCTGCTACAATCCCGATTTCGCCGTCGAGGTGACGCTGCAGCCGATCAGGCGCTTTGATTTCGACGCCTCGATCCTGTTCTCCGACATCCTGGTCGTTCCCCACGCGCTCGGTCGCGACCTCCGCTTTGAAGAGGGGCGAGGGCCGTTGATGACGCCGATCACGGCGAATGAAGTTGCCGCGCTCGATGGCGAAAAGTTTCACGTGAATCTCGAACCGGTCTACGAGACCGTGCGGCGGCTGCGGCGGGAATTGCCGGACAAGACCACCCTGATCGGCTTCTGCGGCGCACCCTGGACTGTCGCCACCTACATGATCGCCGGCCATGGAACCCCCGACCAGGCGCCGGCGCGGCTGTTCGCCTACCGCGAGCCCGAGGCGATGGCGAAGCTGCTGTCGATCCTTGCCGATCATTCGGCCTCCTACCTCATTCGCCAGATCGAAGCGGGTGCCGACGTGGTGCAGATCTTCGATTCCTGGTCGGGCGTGCTCGACGAAGCGAGCTTCGACAAGTGCTGCGTGAAACCGGTGGCCGAGATCGTGCGCAAGGTGAGGGCGGCGCATCCCCATGTGCCGATCATCGGCTTTCCCAAGGGGGCCGGCGCGCAGCTCTCCAGCTATCGCGAACGGACCGGCGTCACCGGTCTTGGCCTAGACTGGACGGTTCCGCTCGCGCAGGCGAAGGCGCTGCAGGCGGGTGGCGCGGTGCAGGGCAACCTCGATCCGCTCCGCCTCGTTGCGGGTGGCAAGGCCCTGGAACAAGGCATCGACGCGATCCTGGATGCGCTGGGGTCGGGGCCGCTGATCTTTAATCTCGGCCATGGGATCACGCCGGAGACGCCGGTCGCGCATGTCGAGGCAATGGTCAAGCAGGTGAGAAGGGCAGTGCGGCGATGAGCATCAACGTACAATCGAGTGGCGGATCTGCCGCCAAGCGTGCGGCTATTGCCATCGTGGTCCTTGTCGCGCTGACGGCAGCGCTGTTTTTTGCGGCGCCCGAAGGTTTTTATCTCTGGGCCAAGGCGATCCATGTCATCGCGGTGATCTCGTGGATGGCCGGGATGCTCTACCTGCCGCGGCTGTTCGTTTATCACGCGGAGGCCGAAAGGGGCTCGGTGCAGTCCGAGACCTTCAAGGTGATGGAACGACGCCTGCTGCGCGGCATCATCAACCCTGCCATGACCGTGACCTGGGTTTTCGGTCTGTGGCTCGCGTGGAAAGGGTTTGGCTTCTCCGGCGGATGGCTGCATGCCAAGATCGCCGCCGTTCTCCTGATGTCGGGTGTGCATGGCTACCTGTCGGCATCGGTGCGCCGCTTTGCCGAGGATCGCAACGAGAAGCCGTCGCGGCACTGGCGCATCGTCAATGAGGTCCCCACGGTGCTGATGATCGCGATCGTGATCCTGGTGGTGGTCAAGCCGTTTTAGATCGCTTCCAAAATCGTGGGACCGCGCCTTGCTCTTTCGGCTGGGGAGGGATACAAAGCTGTTCTTCCTTCCAGCCATGCGCCGTCTTCACCCGCTCTCTGGCCGCGCCCGGCGCTTATCGCGATAAGCCGATAGAATTTTCCCCACGCTCACCCAGAGTCCGTTCATGCAGGAAATGAAACTCCAGGATTTCAAGAACAAGAAGCCGACCGATCTGATCGCGTTTGCCGAATCGCTCGAGGTCGAGAACGCCAGCGTCATGCGCAAGCAGGAGCTGATGTTCGCCATCCTGAAGAAGCTTGCCGCGCAGGACATCGAGATCATCGGCGACGGCGTGGTGGAAGTGCTGCAGGACGGTTTCGGCTTCCTGCGCTCGGCCAACGCTAACTACCTGCCGGGACCGGATGACATCTATATCTCGCCCTCGCAGATCCGCCGTTTCTCGCTGAAGACCGGCGACACGGTGGAAGGCCCGATCCGCAGTCCGAAGGAAGGCGAGCGCTATTTCGCGCTGCTCAAGGTCAACACCATCAATTTCGACGATCCCGAGAAGATCCGTCACAAGATCCACTTCGACAACCTGACGCCGCTCTACCCGACGTCGCGGCTGAAGATGGAAGTCGAGAATCCGACGACCAAGGACATCTCGCCCCGCGTCATCGACCTGGTGGCGCCGCTCGGCAAGGGCCAGCGCGCCCTGATCGTGGCGCAGCCGCGCACCGGCAAGACCGTGCTGCTGCAGAACATCGCGCACTCGATCACCACCAACCATCCCGAATGCTATCTGATCGTGCTTCTGATCGACGAGCGTCCGGAAGAAGTGACCGACATGCAGCGCTCGGTGAAGGGCGAGGTGGTGTCGTCGACCTTCGACGAACCGGCCGTTCGCCACGTCCAGGTTGCCGAAATGGTCATCGAGAAGGCCAAGCGCCTGGTCGAACACGGCCGCGACGTCGTCATCCTGCTCGATTCGATCACCCGCCTCGGCCGCGCCTACAACACCGTCGTGCCGTCATCCGGCAAGGTGCTGACCGGCGGTGTCGATGCCAACGCGCTGCAGCGTCCGAAGCGCTTCTTCGGTGCAGCCCGCAACATCGAAGAGGGCGGTTCGCTCACCATCATCGCCACCGCGCTGATCGATACCGGCAGCCGAATGGACGAAGTCATCTTCGAAGAGTTCAAAGGCACCGGCAACTCGGAAATCGTGCTCGACCGCAAGGTGGCGGACAAGCGCATCTACCCTGCGATGGACATCCTGAAGTCCGGCACCCGCAAGGAAGACCTCCTGGTGCAGCGGCAGGATCTGCAGAAGATCTTCGTTCTGCGCCGTATCCTCGCGCCGATGGGGACGACCGACGCGATCGAATTCCTCATCGACAAGCTGAAGCAGACCAAGACCAACGCCGACTTCTTCGATTCGATGAATACCTGAGCCGTCAGCGCCGGCGCAGCGCTGCTTCGAGCGCTTCGGGATCGTTGATGACAGGAAGGCAAGTGAGGCCGGCGCAGAGATAGGCGCCGGCCTTTTTCGTGTCCGGCAGTTCGTCTCCCGGCAGCGTGGCGTGGGCCGGTTGCTCCCCGAGCGCGAGAATTATGTCTACCCGGCGCGGGTCCGGGCTTCGATTCGCCACCGGAACAAGCTTTGGTTCGACTGGGTCCTCGACGATTATCAGCTTCTTGGGTTCATGCAGCAGGACGCAGGCATTGACGATGCCGGCCTGGCCATATTGCTGTCCCTGGATACGACCGGTGGCATGGGCGCCGACGTCCCAGGCCCTGCGTTCCAATTCAAGGTCGCCCGTGGCGGAAGCCAGCCGCACCATGGCCTCGATGACCTGGCTCGAGGCGGATGGGATCGCTTCGTCGACATCGCCGCGTATGCGCAGTGGCACATCGCCGCTGTCCGCGGCGGTGAGGTAGTAACCGCTGCCTGTCGCATCGAGATACCAGCGGTCGAGTTGCTCGAGGAAGTCGCGGGCGCGATCGATGTAGGTGCTGTCCCGCGTTGCTTCGAAAAGCGAAACCGCTGCGTTGATCATGGCGGCATAGTCGCTGGAAAGCGCCGGAAAGAGCCGCCTGTCCCCGAGGCTGGAGTGGGGAAGGCGCCCGTCCTGGTCGACCGCTGCCGCGATCGCCTCGAAGGCACTGGCAGCGGTGGATATCCACTCCTTGCGGCCGAGCGAGCGCCCGGTTTCGGCAAGAGCGGCGATCGCCAGGCCGTTCCAGTCGGTCAGCGTCTTGTCGTCGCGGCCGGGGCGTATGCGATTTTCGCGCGATAGCTGCAATCGTTCCAGGACTGTTCGAACGGTTTTGCTTTCGGTCAGGGCCAGATCGGCTTGCGCCTGTGTCTGGCAGACGACGGGGTCGCCTTCCCAAGCGGCCGGCTTCTCCAGTGAGAAGTATTTGAAAAATATGGAGGAATCGTTTCCAAGCGCGGATTCGATTTGAGCTCTCGTCCAGGTGTAAAAGCGACCTTCTTCGCCTTCGCTGTCGGCATCTAGGCTCGACGCGAATGTTCCCGCCGGCAACTGCATCTCGCGAAGCATCCAGTCCACCGTCTGTTCGATTCGCATCCGAAACAGTTCGTCTGCAGAGGCTGCATAAGCCCAGTTGAGCAGCCTGATGAGCTGGGCGTTGTCGTACAGCATCTTCTCGAAATGCGGGATCAGCCATTCGGCATCAGTGGAGTACCTGGCCAACCCGCCGCCGACTTGGTCGTAGATCCCGCCACGCAGCATGTGCTCCAGGCTTTCGAGAACGTCGTCGCGATGCTTCTCGTTTCCCGACTTAAGCCAGGAAAGCCATAGCGTCTGCATGAACGGCGCATTGGGGAATTTCGGCGCTCCGCGCAAGCCGCCCAGTTCCCTGTCGATGAGGCTGGAAATACCGGAGGCCAAGGTCCTGACCGCCTCTGCGGTGAGTTCGGCCGGAGCTGCACTGCCGCCCAGCCTCTGACCTACATGCTGGCTGAGTTCCTGGGCGCTCTGGAGGATATTCGCTCGCTTGCCACGCCAGGCTGCGTCCACGGCATTGAGCACCTGGATGAAGCCGGGGCGGCCATAACGCGGTTCGCGTGGGAAGTAGGTACCGCCCCAGAACGGCTTGGCGTCGGGCGTGAGAAACATGGTCAGCGGCCAGCCGCCTTGTTCGCCCATGCTGGCCAGTCCGGCCATATAGATCTGGTCGATGTCGGGCCGCTCCTCGCGGTCCACCTTGATATTGACGAACAGCCGGTTCATTACCTCGGCGACCTGCTCGTTCTCGAAGCTTTCATGGGCCATGACGTGGCACCAGTGGCACGCGGCATATCCGACCGAGAGCAGAATGGGGCGGTCGAGGCGGACGGCCTCTGCCAGCGCACCCTTTGACCAGGGCCTCCAATGCACCGGGTTTTCGGCATGTTGGCGCAGATAGGGGCTACCTTGGTCGCGCAGCAGGTTCTTGGTGGGAAGCATGCTCGGCTTGCTCCAAAACAGATGCTAAGAGACTTCAAACCTAGGGCGCTTCCATAGGGCGAGCAAATGCAATTCACCGATTCGATCGTCGCCTTGTCGAGCGGACATCTCCCGTCCGGCGTGGCGATCGTGCGCATCTCCGGCCCGCAGGTTCGATTCGCTCTCGAAACGATTGCCGGCAGCGTTCCAAACCCGAGGCGAGCGCACTATGGCCCCTTGCGCAGTGGCGGCGAGCTGATCGACCACGGCCTGACGCTTTTCTTTCCAGGTCCCAACAGTTTTACCGGCGAGGATTGCGGCGAATTCCATGTTCATGGCGGGAGGGCGGTGGTTTCGGCGCTGCTGGCCGCGGTCAGCGGCCTGGCTGGATTCAGGCATGCGGAGGCAGGCGAGTTCACCAGGCGGGCATTTCTCAACGGCAAGGTGGACCTGCTCGCGGCAGAGGCGCTCGCGGACCTGATCAATTCGGAAACGGAAGCGCAGCGGCAGTTTGCAGTCCTCAACGCGGGCGGCGCCCAGAGCGAACTCTACCGCTCGTGGCGGCAGCAACTGATCCACGCGCGCGCCATGATAGAAGCCGAGATGGATTTTGCCGACGAGGCCGACGTGCCTGGATCGGTCTCTGACCAAGTGTGGCACGACGTCGAAATGCTGGTCGCCGAGATCGATCGGCACATCGCCGGCTACGGCAGGGCGGAGATGATCAGGGACGGTTTCGACGTGGTCATACTCGGGGCACCCAATGCCGGCAAATCCAGCCTGCTGAACGCCCTGTTGAAGCGTGAGGTAGCGATCGTCACCGACGAGCCGGGCACGACGCGCGACCTCGTCGAAGCGGCGCTCGACCTGGATGGAGTGAAGATCCGCGTGACGGACACGGCCGGCCTGCGTGAACCCGCAGGCAAAGTCGAGGCAATTGGTATCGCCAGGGCGCGGGAAAGGGCCAGATCGGCCGATCTCATCCTCTACCTCGAGGACCTTGCCGGGCCCCGCGGCAGTGCAGAGGCGCCCGCAGAAACGCCTGTTGTGACGGTGGGCACCAAACTCGACCAGGTCGAAGGAGGTTCGGGCAATCTCTCCAGCTACGACGTTGCAATATCGACGCGCACGGGCCAAGGCCTGGACACGTTGCTGGACTTGGTTGGCGAGCGCGCGCGGCAGGCCGTGGGCAAGCGAGGCGAAGTGCTGCCTTCGCGCTTGCGGCATGTCGAACTGCTCAGAGAGGCTACCGGTTATCTGCGTGAAGCCCTGGCAGCCGACTCGCAATTCTTGGAGATCAAAGCTGAAAATCTGCGTCTCGCGAGCGATCGGATAGGTCGCATCTCCGGTGCGGTGGATGTGGAAGATCTGCTCGACGTGATCTTTTCACAGTTTTGCATCGGCAAGTGATTCACGTGAAACAACGGCCGGACATTGCGTGATTCACGTGAAACACTGAAGAAATGCCCGGCGGCCACCCCGCTGGGTTGTTTCACGTGAAACCACCACCTGTGCGATTCCCTTGACAGGCAGTGTCGTAAGGGACATCTGTCCTGCCATGCATTTCAGGAGAGATTCATGAGCGAACGCTACGACGTCGTCGTGGTCGGTGGGGGGCATGCCGGCTGCGAAGCCGCTTCCGCATCGGCGCGCGCCGGTGCCATGACCGCGCTTGTGACCCTTCGGTGCGACACGATCGGAACGATGTCCTGCAATCCGGCCATCGGCGGCCTCGGAAAGGGGCACCTCGTGCGTGAGATTGACGCGATGGACGGCCTAATGGGTCGGGTGGCCGATGCGGCGGGCATCCAGTTTCGCCTTCTCAACCGACGCAAGGGTCCGGCGGTCCGCGGCCCGCGCACCCAGGCAGACCGCAAGCTCTATCGCCTGGCCATGCAGGCTGCCATTGCCGAACAGCCGAACCTCGACGTCGTCGAAGGCGAAGTCTTCGATTTCGTACTCGACCAGTCCGGAGTCCAGGCGGTAGTTCTCGCCGACGGCCGTCGTCTCGACTGTGGGGCGATCGTGCTGACCACCGGCACGTTCCTGCGCGGCCTCATCCATATCGGCGAGCGCAAATTCGCTGCCGGTCGCATGAACGAACAGGCTTCGATAGGCCTGTCGAAAACGCTGAAGCGGGCCGGTTTCGCGCTTGGACGACTGAAGACGGGGACCCCGCCGCGCCTCGACGGCAAGACGATCGATTGGGCTTCCCTCGAAAAGCAGGCGGCGGACGAGGATCCGGTGCCCTTTTCGCTGCTGACCGACCGGCTGGCAAATCCGCAGATCGAATGCGGCATCACCCGCACGACCGAGCGCACGCACAGCATCATCCGTGAAAATCTTGGCCGTTCGGCCATGTACTCCGGGTCGATCGAAGGCGTGGGGCCACGCTACTGTCCGTCGATCGAGGACAAGATCGTCAAGTTCGGCGACCGGGATGGGCACCAGATCTTCCTGGAACCAGAAGGGCTCGACGACGACACGGTCTACCCGAACGGCATCTCGACCTCGCTCCCGGAAGACGTTCAGCTCGACATCCTCAAGTCGATCCCCGGGCTGGAAACGGCCGTGATGCTACAGCCGGGCTATGCGATCGAATACGACCATGTAGATCCGCGCGAATTGGAACCGACGCTCGAGACCAAGCGTGTCACAGGGCTCTACCTGGCCGGCCAGATCAACGGCACGACTGGATATGAAGAGGCGGGCGCGCAGGGATTGGTCGCCGGCCTCAACGCTGCGCGCAGGGCCGGAGGCGCCGAGCAGCTCGTCTTCAGCCGCGCCCAGGCCTATATCGGGGTGATGATCGACGATCTGACCAGCCGCGGCATCAGCGAGCCATATCGGATGTTCACCTCGCGCGCCGAATTCCGCCTGTCGCTGCGGGCGGACAACGCCGATGAGCGGCTGACGCCCCTGGCCATTGAACTCGGGGTCGCTTCCGGCGAACGTAGCGCGCGCTATGGCGAGATGGTCGCGCGGGTCGAGCGGGCGCGAGCCCTGGCCAAATCGCGCACGCTCTCTCCAAACGAAGCGCGGCGGCACGGCATCGAAGTCAATCTCGATGGTATCAAGCGTTCGCTGTATGAACTTCTCGCCTACCCCAATATCGATATTGCCAATCTGGCATCGATCGAGCCTGAATTGAAGTCGCTCGACACCAAGACGGCCGAAGCGCTTGAAACGGAGGCGAAATATTCGGTCTATCTCGACCGTCAGAAAGCCGATGCAGCGCTGATCCTCAAGGAAGAAGAGAGAATCATTCCCGAAGCACTTGATTTCGAGTCGGTTCCCGGGCTCTCCAATGAGTTGAGGCAGAAAATGCGCTTGCGCCGACCCCGGTCGCTGGCCGAGGCACAGCGTATCGACGGCATGACTCCTGCAGCTCTTGCCATCATCCTGGCTCATGTCCGCAATGCCGAGGCGGAAAACAGGGGTGCCGCGTGAAAGACAGTGCCTACGCCCGGTTGCAGGATGTCGCCGGGCCAGTTTCACGTGAAACATTCGATCGGCTTGCGGCATTTGAGCGTGTGTTCCGCAAATGGGCACAGCGGATAAACCTCGTCGCGCCCTCCACGCTCGACGACGTCTGGGAGCGTCATATCCTCGACAGCGCGCAGGTGGTGCGGCTGGGCGGCGCCGCTGCGCGGTGGCTGGACATAGGCTCGGGTGGCGGTTTCCCTGGCCTGATCATCGCCTCGATGATCGCCGGTCGCCCTGGCGCCTCGATCGATCTGGTGGAAAGCAACCGCAAGAAGGCCAGCTTCCTGCAAGCGGTCGTTGGCGAGTTGGCGCTGCCCGCCCGGGTGCATGCGAAGCGAATCGAAGATGTTCATGGCGTGATTCGCGCTCCGGATGTCCTGAGTGCGCGTGCCTTGGCGCCTCTGCCGCTGCTGCTCGAGCTTTCTTCGCCCTGGCTGGAGACCGGAACGACGGCCCTGTTTCACAAAGGCCGGGATTACCGGCAGGAAATCCAGGATAGCGCTCCCAGCTGGAGATTCGATCTGGTAGAACATCCCAGCCTGACCGACGCGCAGGGAGTAATTCTCGAGATTCGGAACCTGCGTCGCGCCTGATCTGCGACGCCGAGACGGAAAATAGCAGTCGAGCCATGAAGACCGGACCAAGAATCATCACCATTGCCAATCAGAAAGGCGGGGTCGGCAAGACGACCACCGCGATCAACTTGGCGACTGCGCTGGCTGCAATCGGCGAGCGTGTTCTCATCATCGACCTCGATCCGCAGGGCAATGCCAGCACTGGCCTGGGCATCGACCGCCGCGACCGCAGCGTGTCGTCCTACGACGTGCTGACGGGAGAGCTGGAGATCGAGCAGGCCGCCATGGAGACGGCGGTGCCGGGTCTCTCCTTGGTTCCCTCGACGCTCGATCTCCTTGGAATCGAGATGGAAATCGCCGCGCAGCCGGATCGCGTGCTGAAGTTGCGCAACGCGCTGCGCGCTGCTGCCGCGCGTTCGGCCAACTACAGCTACGTGCTGATCGATTGCCCGCCGTCGCTCAACCTGTTGACGCTGAACTCGATGGCTGCTGCCGACTCGGTGCTGGTTCCGTTGCAGTGCGAGTTCTTTGCGCTCGAAGGTTTGAGTCAGTTGCTTGAGACGGTGGATCAGGTCCGGCAAACCATCAACCCGGACCTTTCGATCCAGGGCATCGTGCTGACCATGTTCGACGGCCGCAACAATCTGGCCAACCAGGTGGTCGAGGACGTGCGCGCCCATATGGGCGAGAAGGTCTACGAGACGGTGATCCCGCGCAATGTGCGCATCTCGGAGGCGCCGTCGTATGGAAAGCCGGCGATCCTCTACGATCTCAAATGTTCCGGCAGCCAGGCCTACCTTCAGCTGGCGTCGGAGGTGATCAGGCGCGAACGTAAATTGCGGGCGGCGTAGACCGATTCGGTAACGAAACAATCCGGAAAAGAACAAGAAAATGAGCGAAGACCTTTCCAGAAAGCGGCTCGGACGAGGCCTCGCAGCCCTGATCGGCGAGATGGACAAGCCGGTCGCGCCGGAAAAACCGGCAGCGCTGGCCGACGGACGCGTGCCGATCGAATTCGTCAGTCCCAACCCGCGCAATCCGCGTCGTCACTTCGCCGAGGCGGACCTCGCCGATCTCGCCCAGTCCATCAGGGAGCATGGACTCGTCCAGCCGGTGGTCGTGCGCCCCGCGGCGCAGGCCGGGCGTTATGAAATCATCGCCGGCGAGCGCCGATGGCGTGCCGCGCAACGCGCCGGCGTCAACGAGATCCCGGTCATCGTCCGCGAGGTCAACGATCGCACCGCGCTCGAACTCGCCATCATCGAGAACGTCCAGCGCACCGATCTCAACGCCATCGAAGAGGCGCTCGGCTATCAGCAGCTCATCGACGACCACAACTACACCCAGGCGGATCTCGGGCAGGTGATCGGCAAGAGCCGGAGCCACGTCGCCAACACGCTGCGCTTGCTGAAGCTGCCGGACGTGGTGCGCGACATGCTGGTCAATGGCGAGCTGTCGGCCGGCCATGCGCGCGCGCTGATCACCGCGGAAGATCCCGTGGGCCTCGCCAAGCGCATCGTGGAGGACGGACTGTCGGTGCGCCAGGCCGAGGCGCTGGCGCAGATGCCGGTATCCGCAAGCGCCGAGCAGAAGCAGCGAAATCCGCTCGAGAAGGATCCCGATACGGTCGCGCTGGAGAAGCTCCTGAGCGACGTGGTCGGCATGAAGATTTCGATCGCGCACAAGGACAAGGGCGGTGGCGAACTGCGCGTCGCCTACCGTTCGCTCGAACAGCTGGACGATCTCTGCCGTCGCCTGAAATTCGAGCGCGGCTGACCGGCCCAACGGCTGGTCCGGCGATTACGCGAGCATGACGTCGGGCTTGTGGTGCGACGGGTTGGTCTCCTTGCCCGGCGCCAGCTCCTCGAGCGCCGCGCCGACATGAGTGCCGCCGGCGAAGCTGGACAGATGCCGGAAGCTCGAACCGAACCGCTCGCCATGGGAGAATGGATCGAGTGGCGCTTCGGTCGCCACGAAGGGCTCCGAAATTCCTTCCTCGTTGATGGCGGACTTTGTCGCTGACATAGCGATACCCACTCTGCCTGTCGAGAAGAGGTGACCGTGGCGGCTTGCCGGGTCAAGTCCGGCGTCCACCACCGAGACTTTGTCGGCGCCCCAAAAGCAAAACGGCGGACCTTTCGGCCCGCCGTTCGCGATATGCCTTTGGCAGGCAGATTACTCGGCCGAAGCCTCGGCCGGAGCAGCAGCGGCTGCAGCGATCGCCGCGGCGGCATCGTCCTGGGCCTTCTTCAGGGCAGCCAGGCGCTCCTGGGCCTTCTTGCCCGGCTCGCCCTTGGTCGGGTTCGAACGAACTTCGCGCTTCACGACGCCAGCCTGGTCGAGGAAGCGGGCAACGCGGTCGGTCGGCAGGGCGCCGTTCGACAGCCAGTGCTTGGCGCGGTCGGCGTCGAGCTTCACGCGGTCGCCATCCTTGGGCAGCAGCGGGTTCCAGGCGCCGATCGCCTCGATGAAGCGGCCGTCACGCGGGCTGCGGGCGTCGGCAACGACGATGTGGTAGTAGGGGCGCTTCTTCGAGCCGGCGCGGGCCAGACGGATCTTGAGGGACATTTTTTTCTCCTGGGATGGTTCTGTCTTGGGTTGTTTCTGGTCTTCAGTCTGTTCCGCCGTCAGGCGGAGGTAGTCTTGTCCGACGCGCCGTTGTGTTCGGCGGCCAGCATTTCGTGGTGACGGATCACCTCGCGGATGATGAAGTTGAGGAACTTCTCCGCGAAATCGGGGTCGAGATGCGCCTCGTCGGCAAGCCGGCGCAGGCGCGCGATCTGCGTCTGCTCACGCGCCGGATCGGCCGGCGGCAAGCCGTGGGTGGCCTTGAGCACGCCCACAGCCTTGGTGCAGCGGAAGCGCTCGGCCAGCATGTGGATCAGCGCCGCGTCGATGTTGTCGATCGAAGCGCGCAGTTCCTGGAGCTGTGCCTGCGGGGTGATGCCGGTCATCGCGCCCTCCTCACTTCTTCTTGCCAAGGCCAGGCAGGCCGCCGCCGAGGCCCGGAAGCTTCATTCCGCCCGGCACGCCGGGAAGACCGCCACCGCCAAGACCGGGCAAGCCGCCTCCCGGAAGTCCCTTGAGGCCCTGGCCGAGACCAGCGGCTTCCGCCTGCTTCTTCAGCGCTTCGAGCTGCTTGGGGTCCATCTTGGAGAGGTCCGGCATGCCGCCGCCGGGCATCATGCCGCCGAGGCCCATCTTCTGGGCGAGGCCGCCCATCATGCCGCGCATGAGGCCGCCGCCCTTGCCCTTGCCGCCCATGGCTTTCATCATGTCGGCCATCTGGCGGTGCATCTTGAGCAGCTTGTTGATCTCGGCCGCATCGGTGCCGGAGCCGGACGCGATGCGCTTCTTGCGCGAATGCTTGAGGATGTCGGGGTTGGCGCGCTCGGCCTTGGTCATCGACGAGATGATGGCCAACTGGCGGCCGAACATCTTGTCGTCCAGGCCGGCCGCCGCCATCTGGTCCTTCATCTTGCCCATGCCGGGCATCATGCCCATGATGCCGCCCATGCCGCCCATCTTCTGCATCTGGCCAAGCTGGTCGGCGAGATCGTTCAGGTCGAACTTGCCCGACTGCATCTTCTTGGCCATCGCCGCGGCCTTTTCCGCGTCGATGGTCTCGGCAGCCTTCTCGACGAGGCTGACGATGTCGCCCATACCGAGGATGCGGTCGGCGATGCGCTTGGGATAGAACTCCTCCAGCGCATCCATCTTTTCGCCGACGCCGATGAGCTTGATCGGCTTGCCGGTGACGGCGCGCATCGACAGCGCCGCGCCGCCGCGGCCGTCGCCGTCCATGCGGGTGAGCACCAGGCCGGTGATGCCGACGCGATCGTCGAAATTCTTGGCGAGGTTGACGGCGTCCTGACCGGTCAGCGAGTCGGCGACAAGCAGGATTTCGTGCGGGTCCGACACCTTGCGGATGTCGGCCATCTCGACCATCAGCGGCTCGTCGATATGGGTGCGGCCGGCGGTGTCGAGGATGACGACGTCATGGCCGCCGAGCTTGGCCGCCTGGACGGAACGCTTGGCGATGTCGACCGGCGACTGGCCGGCGATGATCGGCAGGGTCGCGACCTTGGTCTGCTCGCCGAGCTGGCGCAGCTGCTCCTGCGCGGCAGGCCGCCGCGTGTCGAGCGAGGCCATCAGCACCTTCTTGCCCTGGCGCTCGGTCAGCCGCTTGGCGATCTTGGCGGTGGTCGTCGTCTTGCCCGAGCCCTGCAGGCCGACCATCATGATGACGACGGGCGCCGGTGCGTTGAGGTCGACGGCGACGCCTTCGGCACCAAGCATCTCGACCAACTCGTCATGGACGATCTTGACGACCATCTGCCCGGGCTTGATCGACTTCAGAACCGCGGCGCCAACGGCCTTCTCGCGCACCCGGTCGGTGAACGAACGGACGACCTCGAGCGCGACGTCGGCCTCGAGCAGGGCGCGACGGACCTCGCGCAGGGCTGCCGAAACATCGGCCTCCGACAGCGCGCCACGGCCGGTGAGGCCGTTCAGGATCGATCCAAGCCGCTCTTGCAGCGATTCAAACATTCGACTTTCCCTTTCTCGGACAAACCAGCTTTGGCCGAGAAGTAATGCCTCCGCGCCCAAGCGCCAAACCAATCATGCGGCCAAAACCAAAAAGCACCCGGGGGCGCATCGCGCTGCCGGGTGTTGGCCTCCGGGATCGTTCGACAACCACTTGGGTGTCCCGGTCGGCCGCTCGGAGTGGAACTCTTCGCGGAATTTCGAGGGCTGTAGACAGGAAAATGGCCGAGGAGTCAAGCTTTGCCGGCATTTTCGAGCCGGCCGGGCCGACATACGATGTCCGCCAGGGCGACCCGTACCTGCGGTATCGGTTTTGCGGGCTCTCCCGCGGATGGGAGTATAGACTAAACGCCCTGGCGGGATTGGGATGCCGCCCTCGCTATGCTTCACGGGTGGAAATGCAGGGCATAGCCGCCGAAGCGGTTCCAGGGAGGTTGTCATGCAGGAAGCAACAAAGCCCGATGTCCTCCAGCAGAGTGCGCTGCTGCCGCTGACCTCGACCGAGATCGTCAACACCATGGCGCACTACCACCGCGCCGAGATGGCCCGGATGGCCGGCTGGCGCGATCGCATCGACCGCACCAGCAACTGGGCGATCACAGTGGTGGCGGCGATGTTGTCGGTATCGCTGTCCACCCCCAACGCGCATCATGGCGTGCTCCTGTTCGCCATGCTGCTGGTCTTCCTGCTCCTGTGGATCGAGGCACGCCGCTACCGCTTCTTCGACGTCTACCGCTCCCGGGTCCGCACCTTCGAGCGCTACTATTTCGCACCGATCTTCGCGCCGGTCATCGGCGAGGCCGTGAACTGGCGGCAGATGCTCGGCGAAAGCCTGCGCGACCCGCAGTTCCGCATATCCTATGCGGACGCGTTTTCGCGGCGGCTGAGGCGCAACTACATCTGGATGTTCCTGATCCTGCTGTTGGCCTGGGTGCTGAAGATCTCCACCCCGCAACTGCAGGCCGAAGGTGCCACCGGGGGGCTGGTTTCGTCGCTGCGCGAAGTCCTGCGAAATGCGGCCCTTGGGCCGTTGCCGGGGTGGCTCATCATGCTTGGCGTGGCGGGTTTCTACGGTTGGCTGCTCTACGCCTCGCTGCGCCCCTATGACGACGCGGCCGAAGGCAGCCTGGGACAGGTGCATGTGTGAAAGGCGCGGCTGCCGGACATCCGCCCGGCAGCCTGATCGCATTACCTTGGCCATCCTAGCGCATCACATAGACGATGCGGCGCGTGGAGGGATCCACCAGGACGGGCTGGTTGTTCACATAGACGTAACGGTACTGGTAGTCGGGGATTGCTGCCAGCTGGACCGTCTCGGGCAGACTCGCGCCCACCACGACCTCACCGTCCAGATAGACCGGTTCTAGCGGCCGGCTGGCCACATAGGTGCGGACCTCGCCGGGCGGATCGATCGCGGTACCGGTCGCACCGCCCGCGATCACGCCGGCACCGCCGCCAACGGCCGCACCGACCGGTCCGCCGATCACAGCGCCAGCGATGGCACCGGTGACGCCGCCGACAACGGCGCCCGTATCACCGCCACCTTTTGGCCGATCGACCATGACGACACCGGAATCCGCCGGGCGCTGCGAAAGCACCACCTGCTGGCCACCGAAATCGCCGACCAGGTAATCGGCGTAGACCCAGCCTTCACCGCCGGATTCCGAGATCGAGCACCATTTGCTGTTGTCGAGACAGCCGCGAAGGATTGTGGACTGGCCTGCCGCAATCACGCCGATGACCGGGTATTGCGGCCCAGGCCCGGCCCTCACATTGAGATCAGCGGTAGCTGAAACCGCGGTCTCGGCAAAAGCCGCGCCCGAAAGTGCCAGGAACGCGCCCAATGTAGCGGGCAGGAACAACGAATGCTTCATCGTTCTTCTCCGTTTGCTTGACCCCTCGGATCGAAAACGGGCCGGGCAACGGTCAGTTCCGCTGCCGAAGGCTCACGATTTGTTCCATTTTCTTGCGGCAGGCGGCAGAAATCTCATCGCTGCAGCTGCCCCACGACCTGCCGGGCCACCTGCTCGCCCGACAGGCGGGCTCCGCCGCAGGTCTGGATCAGCGGTCCGGCAAGGTGCTCCCCGGCGAAATAGATCCGGTCGGCGACCGGCTGCGCGAGGATGGAACGCGCCTCGGCTCGTCCCGGCCGTGCCGCCGCATAGGCACCGCGGACATATCGCTCGGCCCCCCAGTCGGTCATCATGGCGCGGCCGACATGCCTGCGGCTGTCGTTGCCGAACAGTTCGCACAGACGGTCGACGGCAAAGTCGATGCCGGCGGCCTCTCCCGCAGCCGACATCTCCCAGGCGAAATCGCCGCCGATGAAACCGACCATCAGGTCGAGATCGAAAGGAAAGCAGAGGAAATAGATGTCGTGGCGCGCTACGCGCTCGACCAGGAGGTCATCGAAGGGCTTCAGGCCCAGGCGCGTGCCGCGGATCTCGAGCGGCAGCTTGGTCAGCATGCCCATGGGCAGGTCGAAGAACGCCGTCATATGCGCGTCCGGCAATGCCGGCGAGAAGGCGATCTCCTCGAAGGCGAGCACCGCCGGGGAAGCCGTGACGATCGCCGCGCGGGCCTGCAAGGTGCCGCGCTCGGTCTCGCACGCGACACCCGGACCGTCCCAGTGGATCCGCTTCACCGGCGTCGACAGCTCCACCGGCACGTCCGCGCCGAAGCGCGCCACCAGCGCGCCGTAGCCCTCCCAGGTGAAGTAGTTCGGGTCGAGATCCGCCGCCGCCTTGAAATCGGCGATGGAAATCTCGTCCTCATCGGAACCGAAATCCATCGGGCCCGAGAAGGTCGCGGCGGCGCGCGACGAGCGCCCTTTGGCCAGCAGCGCGCCCAGGCGATCGTCGTCACCGGAGTGGCTTTCCATGAGCGCCGCGATAGCGGCATCGGCCGCCTTGACCTGTGCCTCCTCCGCCTCGCTGGCCTTTCGCCCGCGATAGTAGAGATGATCGATGTTCATGTCGTGATGATGCAGCGTCCAGCCGGAGACCTGGGCCTCGGGGAAATAGGGATTGCGGTCCGCGGCATGCAGCCAGGCGCAGCCGATATCGAAAGGCACGCCGAAATGCGCGTCGCTGGTCCAGGCGCGTCCGCCGATGCGGTCCATGGCTTCCAGCAGCCGGAAGTTGAGGCCGGCGTTGCGCAGGACTTTTGCCGCCGAAAGACCGGCAGAACCTGCCCCGATGATCACGACATCGACATCTTCCATCGATTTTCCCCCTCTCGCCACATTCACAGCTTGATCGTATGCGAGTTTTTTGCCACCAGCCATTGCATGCTGGCGGGGACATGAACGCCTTCTTAACGATGACAAGAGAGCGTTTGGCTGGCAACATCCCTCCCAAGGGTTCACGATTCAGGCATCAGGAGAACGGCATGGCAGTATTTGCCAGAGTGAAGACTTTTGCTGCGGCTTCCGCCATGCTGGCGGCCACCGCGAGCGTCGCGCTTGCTGCCCCTTGCGGCAACGACAAGGGCGGATTCGACGCGTGGAAGGCGCAGTTCGCGCAGGAAGCGGCGGCCAATGGCATCCAGGGCAAGGCGCTCGACGCCCTGTCCCAGACGACCTATGCAACCAAGACGATCTTTGCCGACCGCAACCAGAAGAGCTTCAAGCTGTCGCTCGACCAATTCATGATCAAGCGCGGCGGCAAGGCGATCGCTTCCAAGGGCAAGACCATCAAGAAGCAGAATGCGGCCCTGTTCGAGAGCATCGAGGCCAGCTACGGCGTGCCTGCCGGCCCGCTGATCGCCATCTGGGGCATGGAGACCGGCTTCGGCGGCTTCATGGGCAACCAGCACACGCTGTCGGCCGTCGCCACACTCGCATACGACTGCCGCCGCTCGGAGTACTTCACCGACCAGCTCTATGCCGCACTGAAACTGATCCAGAACGGCAATCTTTCTCCCAGCGCCATTGGCGCCGCGCACGGCGAGATCGGCCAGACCCAGTTCCTGCCGGTCAACGTGCTCAAGTTCGGCGTCGACGGCGACGGCAACGGGCGCATCGACATGATCCGCTCCAAGGCCGACGCGCTGGCCTCGACGGCCAACTTCCTGCGCGGCCACGGCTGGAGCGCCGGCGGCGGCTATCAGCCCGGCCAGGCCAATTTCGGGGCGCTGCAGGGCTGGAATGCGGCCAGCGTCTACCAGCAGGCCATCGCCATCATTGGCGCCGAGATCGATGGAAACTGACCTTCCGCACGGTTTCGCAATGTCAGGATGATTTCCTGGCACGCTGGCGAAAACGGTCAGCACGACACATGTTTGGAAGCCCGGTGGCCCCACCGGGCTTTTTTCATGCGGCCAATGCGCCACCAATCCGGGTAGCGCGAGAGAGGTAGTCAGATGAAGTCAGCGAGCGGACAGCCAGCCGATATCTCGGCGTTCGGCAATTTCGAGGGCTATTCCCACCACGCCAAGACCGTCGCGCCGGAGCCGCCCGTCACCGCCGGCGGCGGCCTGCTCAAATGGTACGACATCGCCCACCAGGACGCTGCGGTGGCGCGCGAGACCCGCGCCCTGGCGCAACGCTTCCTCGCAGCCGAGACGGCGACCGGGCGCCTCTGCCTCGAGGGCGAGCTGGGTTTCGTCATCCTCCACCGCTGCGGCGGCGATTTTCACTTCCTGCTGGTAAGCTCGTGGCGCAATGCCAACGAGATGTGGGAGACGGTCTACGCCAAGACGGCCGACCAGCCCGACTTTTCGCTGCTGCCGCTGCCGGGGCCGCATCGCGCGACCTTCTGCGTCTGGGAACTGGCCGCAATCAATCACGAGCGGCAAGCCTTCGGGCGGTATCTGTACTCGCGGCGCGACGACGCCGCCAAGCGGGTCTATCTGGCGGACATGTACAGCGGCGGAGCGTAGGCTGGAAGAGGAGCATGCCTACATCCTCGAGGGCTGCTTGACGCTGAAGCTCGGCCAACGGCGCTACGTGATAACGGCGCGCGGTTCCCGCTACGGATCGTCCGATACGACGATGAATAGGGCATTTCCAGCGGCTACATCCGTGCAAGACCGGCACGGAAAGGAACGACATGACGGCAGACACATCCGGGCTGCGTGATGTCTGGCGCGGCGGCGTCGCCACCTGGGAATGCGACGAGATGGGCCACATGAACACGCGCTTCTATGTAGCGCGCAGCGTGGAGGCCGTCGCCATGACGTTCGGCCTCGCCGGCCTGCCGCTGCTGTTCGCGCCCGCCTCGGCGACGACGCTGGCCGTCACCAGCATGCATATCCGCTTCCTGCGCGAGGCGCGTGCGGGAACCTCGATGCACATGACCGCCGGCTTCACGTCCATTGGCGACACCAGTGCCGACATCGTGGTCATGATGTTCGACAGCGCCTCGGGCGAATGTGCCGCGACCTTCCGCATCGGCCTGAGCCATGTCGAGGTCGCGAACGGTGCCGCGCGGGCCTGGCCGGAAGCGTTCGCCACGCGTGTCGCGTCGGATCTCGCCGACACGCCGAAGCTGGCATTGCCGCGAAGCACAGGTGAACTGCCGGCAACCACGTCCGCCTCGGGCGCGCGGGCAAGGGAGCTCGGCTTGCGCCAGCTCGGCCAGGGCGCAGTGCAGCAGCAGGCCTGCGATCCCTTCGGAAAGATGCTGCCTCAGGGCTTCGTCGCGGCGATTGCCGACAGCGTCCGCAACATCATCACCCCGCTGCGCGAACTTTGCGCCCGTCACAGCGACCGCAACGGCCCCCATTTTGGCGCAGCCGCGCTCGAATTCCTGATCCTGGTCGACGACATGCCTGGCAACGGCGACTGCTGGGAGGTACGCTCCGGCCTCGCCCGCGCCGACGGCCGCACCATGAACATCGTCAACTGGATGCTCGATCCGTTCTCCGGCCGCGCCTTCGGTACGATGGAGGTGATCGCCATCTGCTTCGACCTCGAGGCGCGCCGGCTGATTCCGATCGCGCCGGCGGCCCAGGCCGAACTGGCAGGCTGGACCATACCGGGTCTTGCTCTCTGACCCCGCAAACGAAAACGCCGCCCGCTTTCGCGGACGGCGCTCGGAGTCGGTCGGCTTGCCCGGTCAGTCGATATCGAAAGACACGCCCTGGGCCAGCGGCAGCGCCTTGGAGTAGTTCACCGTGTTGGTGGCGCGGCGCATATAGGCCTTCCAGGCATCCGAGCCGCTCTCGCGGCCGCCGCCGGTCTCCTTCTCGCCACCGAAGGCGCCGCCGATTTCGGCGCCCGAGGTGCCGATATTGACGTTGGCGATGCCGCAGTCCGAGCCTTCGACCGACAGGAAGCGCTCGGCCTCCTGCAGGTCGAGCGTGAAGATCGACGACGACAGGCCGGCGCCGACTTCGTTGTGCAACTCCAGCACCTGGTCGAAATCGGAATACTTCATCACGTAGAGGATCGGCGCGAAGGTTTCTTCCAGCACCGGGCCAACCTGGCCCGGCATCTCCACCAGAGCCGGCTTGACGTAGTAGGCGCCGTCATGGCCCTGGTCGACGCGGGCGCCGCCGGTGATCTTACCGCCGTGCTCGCCGGCTTCCTTCAGCGCCTTCTGCATGCCGTCGAAGGCGGCCTTGTCGATCAGCGGACCGACGAGCGCCGAGCTCTCAAGGGGGCTTCCGACCGAGACGCTCTCATAGGCCTTCTTGAGGCGCGGGACGAGCGTCTCGTAGACGCTGTCATGCACGAACAGGCGGCGCATGGTGGTGCAGCGCTGGCCGGCGGTGCCCATGGCGCCAAAGGCAATCGCCCGCAGCGCCATGTCGAGATTGGCCGAGGGGCAGACGATGCCGGCATTGTTGCCGCCGAGCTCGAGGATGGCTCGGGCGAAGCGCTTGGCGAGGCGCGGGCCGACGTCGCGGCCCATGCGGGTCGAGCCGGTGGCCGACACCAGCGGCACCTTCGGGTTGTCGACCAGCACCTCGCCGACGGCGCGGTCGCCGATCAGCACCTGCGACAGGCCTTCGGGCGCGTCAGTGCCGAAGCGGGCCGCGGCGCGCTTGAAGATCGCCTCGCAGGCGAGCGCGGTCAGCGGCGTCTTTTCCGATGGCTTCCACACCACCGAGTTGCCGCAGACGAAGGCAAGCGCGGCGTTCCACGACCACACCGCGACGGGGAAGTTGAAGGCCGAGATGACGCCGACGACGCCGAGCGGGTGCCAGGTCTCCATCATGCGATGGCCGGCGCGCTCGGTGGCGATGGTCAGGCCGTAGAGCTGGCGCGACAGGCCGACGGCGAAGTCGCAGATGTCGATCATTTCCTGGACTTCGCCCAGGCCTTCCGACGGGATCTTGCCGACTTCGATCGACACCAGGCGGCCGAGATCGGCCTTGGCGGCGCGCAGTTCCTCGCCGAGCAGGCGAACGAGCTCGCCGCGCTTCGGCGCCGGCACGTTGCGCCAGGCCTTGAAGGCCTTGTCGGCACGCTCGATGGCCTTGCCGGCTTGGGTGGGCGAAATCGACGTCAGCGCGCCGATCTGCTCGCCGGTCACCGGGCTGCGCACGATCAGGTCGCCGCCGGTGTAGTCGGCCTTGGCGACGCCGAGCCGTTCGAGAAGTGCCGCGGTTTCGCTGATCACGTTCATGCTGAGTACCTTTCCTCGTTCCTCACCCGCCGCCGGCGCACAGCTCGCGTTTCGTCTGTCGCGGGCCGCGGCGGCCATAGTTTCGTTTCTCCGCAGCAAAGGCCGGGAGACGCTTGGCACTGCCTATAGCCTGTAAGGCCACCCGAACGCCACACCGGTGATTGCTCCGCACGGTCTGTCCGGCGCATTGCATGGCTGTGGCCCAGTGGCGGGAGGCCAGGGCGGTCGTTGCTGGAGTTTTGGAGGGCTGAAAAAACAACACCCGCCGGGGGAGGAGGTCCGGCGGGTGTCGTATTGGTGGCCAGCGTCTGGGAGGAGGTAGGCGCTGACCTATTCGTCGAGGTCTGGGAGGAGGTAGGCCCCGACAAATTCGATGAGTGATATCTAGCCCCGCAGGTTCGGGTTTTAAAGTGTTGATATTGCATAGGAGCATTGCATATTGTGCAATGCAGCAGAATTGACGCGCTGCAACATCAAAAGGACGCTGCGGAAGCTGGGGCGAGCCTGCCAGGTGGCGCGGAACTTCCGGCTGGCCTGCCGGTTAATTGGCATCGTCAGGGGCATGCCATGATCGACTATCGGCCGGCGCGCCTCAACATGGTGGAGCGCCAGATCGCAAGGCGCGGCGTCAGCGACCTCGCCGTGCTCGAAGCCATGTCCGAAGTGCCGCGCGAGGAATTCGTTCCCGAGAACCTGCGCGACTACGCCTATGAAGACACGGCCCTGCCGATCGACGGGTACCAGACGATTTCGCAGCCCTATATCGTGGCGCTCATGGCTTCGGCCGGCGAATTGTCGCCAGGGCAGAAGGTTCTCGAGATCGGCACCGGCTCCGGCTATGCGGCGGCCGTCATGGCGCGGATCGTGTCCCGCGTCGTTACCATCGAGCGACTGGCGTCGCTCGCCGACACCGCACGCATGCGCCTGACCCGGCTGGGTTACGGCAACGTCGAGGTGGTGACCGGCGACGGCGTTGCCGGTTGCGAGGCCGAGGCTCCATTCGATGCCATCCTGTCCGCTGCCGGTTCGCGCAGGATTCCGCCGGCCTGGAAAAGCCAGCTCGCCATAGGCGGCAGGCTGGTGATGCCGCTGGGCCCCTTGGGCGACCAGATCCTGGTCAAGGTCACCCGCCTGAAGGACGACGACTATGTGGAGAAGGCGCTCGCCGCGGTTCGCTTCGTCCCGCTGATCGGCGGCGGCTGAATTCAGCCCGTGCCGCCCTTCGCCCGGAACATGCGCTCGGGCATGGAGCCGGGATCCGGCGGCAGGCTGGTGCCGCCATTCAGCGGAAGCTGCATGAAGACGGTGTCGAGCCAGCGGCCATGCTTGTAGCCGGAGCCGTCCAGCCGGCCCGAATGCTGGAACCCGAGCCTCTCATGCAGGCGCACCGACGCGCTGTCCGCGTGGCCGTCGCCGATCACGGCGATGATCTGGCGGAAGCCGAGCTTTGCCGCCTCCTCGATCAGTACCTCCATCAGCGCCTTGCCGATGCCGGCACCCTTGGCGTCGGGCGCGATGTAGATCGAATCCTCGACAATGAACCGGTAGGCCGGCCGGGCCCGGAACGGTCCGGCATAGGCATAGCCGACGATCCGGCCCTGCCGTTCGGCGACGAGATAGGGATAGTTGCCGGCGCTCAGGGTCTCGAACCGCACCCCCATCTCCGCCCGTGTCGGCGGCTCCAGCTCATAGCTTGCCGTGCCGTTCAGCACCGCGTCGGCATAGATTTCGGTGATGCGGTCGAGATCGCCCGCCAAAGCGTGTCGGATCGTCATGCTCACTATTTAGGCAGCCTGTGTTTCTGCCACCCATAAGAGCAAATCGTTCCGGAAATGGAAAGGGCCGAGATGCATTTCGAGGCGATTTGCGGCAGGCCCCCCCTCAAACGGCGACGGAGTGACGCGCCGTTCCCTTGCCGAGATACGCGTCGAACCGTGCCGCGACCGAACGGACGAAGGGCTTGCCCTGTTCGGTGACGACAAAGCGGTTTCCGGACCGCGCAAAGATCCCGTCGCCACTGTTGGCTAGAAGCAACTCAGCCTCCGCGATGACCTCCCGCGCCGGCTCTCCGAATCGGGCGACCAGGTCGCAGGGCGAGAATGAGAATTCGCACATCAGTCGCTCGATCACCCAGGAACGCATGCGATCCTCCTCGGTGAGGGCGATACCGCGCTCTGTCGCCAGGCCGCCGGCCAGCACGCGGCGCTCGTATTCGGCCGTGGCCGGCATGTTCTGGACATAGCCCTGCGGCAGAAGGCCGATCGAGGAAGCCCCCAGGCCGATCAGCGCATCCGCCTGGTCGGTGGTGTAGCCCTGAAAATTGCGCCGCAGCGTGGCCGAGCGGGCGGCCATGGCGAGGCTGTCGTCCGGAAGCGCGAAATGGTCCATGCCGATCGCCTGGTAACCCGCAGCCAGGATCAGCCGCGCCGCCGTCTCCGCCTGCGCCAGGCGCGCCTCGGCGCCGGGCAGCAGCGCCTCGTCGATCATCGTCTGGTGCTTCTTCATCCACGGAACATGGGCATAACCGAACAGGGCGATGCGGTTGGGCCGTAGCGACAGCACCTGCCCGATCGTTGCCGCGATGGTTTCGAGCGTCTGGTGCGGCAGGCCGTAAAGCACGTCGAGATTGACCGAGCGCACGCCGCGTGCGCGAACCGCATCGACCACGGCCTTGGTCTGTTCGAACGTCTGCTCGCGGTTGATGGTTCGCTGCACGTGTGGATCGAAATCCTGGACGCCGAGGCTGGCGCGGGTCATGCCGATGGCGGCGAGCGCGTCGAAGCGCGCCTCGTCCATGTCGTTGGGGTCCATTTCGACGCTGATCTCGGCATCGTCCGCGAAGGCGAATCTGCTGCGCAGGAGCCTGCCCAGCGCAATCATGTCGTCAGGCGCGACCAGCGTCGGCGAGCCACCGCCGAGATGCAGCGCCGTTATGATTAGCCGGCTTTCAGCCTCGGCCGAGATTGATTCGATCTCCGCTGCGAGGGCTTCGAGATAGCGGGCGACGGGATCGTAGCGGCGGACCTGCTTGGTGTGGCAGGCACAGAACCAGCACAGGCGGTCGCAGTAGGGAATGTGCACGTAGAGCGAGGTTGCGGTTCCCTCCGGCAGGGCCCGCAGCCACTCGGCATAGGTCGCCGCCGAAACATCGGTCTTGAAGTGCGGCGCTGTCGGATAACTCGTGTAGCGCGGCACCGGCGCGGCATGTTTCTCGACAAGGGTCCGGTCCATCAGCCTCTCCATGAGTAGCCGCAACTTGGACCTTGGCCTCCGTGGCCGCCTTGACATGGATCAACGGCTGGGAGCGCGTGGACACAATGACACGGTTCCAATTCCGGGAACTGGAACATAGATTGGCCACAATCAGACATCGGACGACGCGATGGCGGTTCGCCAGGACATTCACAACTCAGAAATACCAGTGCTGTGCCGCTCATGCGAAGCGCGGCACAAGGGCGTTTGCGGTGCGCTCACGACCGAGCAACTGGTCGAGCTCAGCCGTCACACCACCAAGCGCAAGGTCGAACCGGGCACGATGCTTGTCTCGGACTCCGAAACCGTCGACAGCTACGCCAATGTGCTCGCCGGGGTGGTCAAGCTGACCAAGACACTCTCTGACGGCCGCCAGCAGATCGTCGGCCTCCAGTTCGCTCCCGACTTCCTCGGCCGCCCGTTCAAGCACGAGAGCTCGACCAGCGCCGAGGCCGCCACGCCGGTTCGGGTCTGCTCCTTCCCCAAGAAATCGCTCGACCGCATGATCGAGCAGTCGCCGGAACTCGGGCACCGCCTGCACGTGCAGGCCCTGAACGAACTCGACGACGCGCGCGACTGGATGCTGACGCTCGGCCGCAAGACGGCGGCCGAGCGTGTCGCCTCGTTCCTCCAGCTCATCGCCAGGCACGGCGATCCCGAGGCGGAGAGCGAAGGCGAGGTCAGCTTCGACCTGCCGCTGACGCGTGCCGACATAGCCGACTTCCTCGGCCTCACCATCGAGACCGTCAGCCGTCAGCTCACCAAGCTGCGCAAGGACGGGCTGATCTCGGTCGAGAACAACCGCCACATCACCGTCTTCGACCTCGCCAAGCTCGAGCGGCGCGCCAACATCTAGTCCCGCGCCTCGCAGTCCGGTGCGACCTGCGCCATGACATGGTCGCGCTCGAAGGCGATGTGGCGCCTCAGCGCGCCGAAAAAGCCGCGCAGCATGAAGCCCAGCGTCTCGGGATTCTCAGCCCTGCCGCGCCGTGCGGTGGCGCGCAAGGTGTCGCGCAGTTCGGCGGCATAGCCCTCATCCTCGCAATGCTCGCTCTTGAGCCGCGCAATGGTCTTGCGCGCCTCGGCGCTCTGCAGCAGCCGGGCGGCGAAATGGGGGTAGACGTGCTGCTCCTCGAAGCGATGGACCTTGATCATTGCTGGGCCGAGGGCGCGCGCCGCCAACAGGCACTCGCGCCTGTCCAGCCCGCCGGGCAGCGAATCCGCTATCGCTTCCAGCCGGTCGCAGAGCATTAGCTTGGCAGCGTGGGCGCGACGCACGGCGGCTATCGCCTCGGTGAGAGCCGTCTGCTCCGTCCCGACCTTCATTTCCCGGCGTGATCTCATGTCTTCTCGAGGTTCCCCATTGCCCGAAGGCTGAGGCGGAGCGCCCGGCTTGACCTTGATCCAGATCAAGGCAGGAGCGGCAATTGTCGTGGATGTGTGGCGTCTGGCGCCGAAAGGGATCTTCGGTCGCCCTGAGTTCGTCGGGGTTCTCTCATGAAATACGCAACCGAAATCATCCTGCTCGCGGTGGCGGCCTTCGCCGCCCTGCTGGGCGCGGCCTTCGCGCAGGACAACCTGTTCGCCGCCCACATGTGGGTGCTGTTCTTCGCACTCACCGCCGGTGCCATCGTGCTGATGCGCACCACCAGCTACGCCACGGTCAATATAGCCGAAGCGCCGTCCCCCTATATGGACGGTCCGGTGCGCTACGGCGTCATAGCCACGGTGTTCTGGGGCGTCGCCGGCTTCCTGGTCGGCGTCATCGTCGCAGCCCAGCTCGCCTTCCCCGATCTCAACATCGAGCCCTGGCTCAATTTCGGCCGCCTGCGTCCGCTGCATACCTCGGCCGTGATCTTCGCCTTCGGCGGCAACGCGCTGATCGCCACCTCCTTCTACGTGGTGCAGCGGACCTCGCGGGTGCGCCTCTTCGGCGGCAACCTCGCCTGGTATGTCTTCTGGGGCTATCAGCTGTTCATCGTCATGGCGGCGACCGGCTATCTGCTCGGCATCACCCAGAGCCGCGAATACGCCGAGCCGGAATGGTACGTCGACCTGTTCCTGACGGTCGTCTGGGTCGCCTATTTCGTCGTCTTCTTCGGCACGATCCTGACCCGCAAGGAGCCGCATATCTACGTCGCCAACTGGTTCTACCTGTCATTCATCGTCACCATCGCGATGCTGCATATCGTCAACAACCTCGCGGTGCCGGCATCCTTCCTCGGCTCGAAGAGCTACTCGCTGTTCGCCGGCGTGCAGGACGCGCTGACGCAGTGGTGGTATGGCCACAACGCCGTCGGCTTCTTCCTGACCGCCGGCTTCCTCGGCATGATGTACTATTTCGTGCCCAAGCAGGCCGAGCGCCCGGTCTATTCCTACCGGCTGTCGATCATCCACTTCTGGTCGCTGATCTTCATGTACATCTGGGCAGGGCCGCACCACCTGCATTACACCGCCCTGCCCGACTGGGCGCAGACGCTCGGCATGGTGTTCTCGATCATGTTGTGGATGCCCTCCTGGGGCGGCATGATCAACGGTCTGATGACGCTCTCCGGCGCCTGGGACAAGATCCGCACCGACCCGATCATCCGCATGATGGTCGTTGCCATCGCCTTCTACGGCATGTCGACCTTCGAAGGCCCGATGATGTCGATCAAGGCGGTGAACTCGCTCAGCCACTACACCGAGTGGACCATCGGCCACGTGCACTCCGGTGCGCTCGGCTGGAACGGCATGATCACCTTCGGCGCCATCTACTTCCTGGTGCCGCGGCTGTGGGGTCGTGAGCGTCTCTACTCGATGCGGCTGGTCACCTGGCACTTCTGGCTCGCCACGCTCGGCATCGTCGTCTACGCCGCCGTCATGTGGGTGGCAGGCATCACGCAGGGCCTGATGTGGCGCGAATACGACGAGCAGGGCTTCCTGGTCTATTCCTTCGCCGAAAGCGTCGCGGCGATGAACCCCTACTACATCCTCCGCACCATCGGCGGCCTGATGTACCTCGCCGGCGGTCTGGTCATGGCCTGGAACGTCTACATGACGATCCGCGGATACCAGCGGAAGGAAGAACCGCTGCCCGGTGCCGCTCCAGCCCTCCAGCCTGCCCAGTAAGGATTGAGACATGGCACTGCTCGACAAACACCAGACAATCGAGAGAAACGCGACGCTGCTTCTGATCGGCTCGCTGATCGTCGTCAGCATCGGCGGCATCGTCCAGATCACACCCCTCTTCTACCTCGAGAACACCATCGAGAAGGTGGAGGGCATGCGTCCCTACTCGCCGCTGGAGCTCGCCGGCCGCAACATCTACATCCGCGAGGGCTGCTACGTCTGCCACAGCCAGATGATCCGGCCCTTCCGCGACGAGGTGGAGCGCTACGGCAACTACAGCCTAGCGGCGGAGTCGATGTATGATCATCCCTTCCAGTGGGGATCGAAGCGCACCGGACCCGATCTCGCCCGCGTCGGCGACCGCTATTCCAACGAGTGGCACGTCCAGCACCTCGTCGAGCCGCGATCGGTGGTGCCGGAATCGGTCATGCCCAGCTACGCCTTCCTCAAGGAAACGCCGCTGGCGGTGAGGACCATCAGCTACGACCTGATCGCCAACCGTCGCGTCGGCGTTCCCTACAGCGACGAGATGATCGCCAGCGCCGAGGCCGACCTCCGGGCGCAGGCCGACCCGAATGCCGATACGAGCGGCGTTCTGGCGCGCTATCCGAAGGCCAAGCTCGGCGATTTCGACGGCAACCCGGCGACGCTGACCGAGATGGACGCGCTCGTCGCCTATCTGCAGATGCTCGGCACGCTGGTCGACTTCTCGACCTACGACGCCGAAGCCAACTACCGCTAGGAGGCTTGTCGTGGACTACACCACCCTCAGACATTTCGCCGACAGCTGGGCTTTGCTGGCCATGACGATCTTCGTGGCCGGCGTGTTCATCTTCGCGCTTCGCCCAGGCAGCCGCGAGGCAGCCGAGCGGGCGGCCCAAATCCCGCTCAAGGAGGACTGATCTGTGAGCGACAAGCATATCGACGAGCTTTCCGGCGTCGAGACCACCGGACATGAGTGGGATGGCATCCGCGAACTCAACAACCCGATGCCGCGCTGGTGGCTGTGGACGTTCTACGCCACCATCGCATGGGCGCTTGCATATACGATCGCCTATCCGGCCTGGCCGATGATCCGCACCGCCACCACGGGCATGCTCGGCTATTCGAGCCGGGCCGAGGTCCAGGCCGAGCTCGCCGCGGCCGAGGCCGCCAAGAGCGTCTATGTCGAGGCGGTGAAGACCAAGGGCGTCGGCGAGATCCTCGCCGACGACAATTTGCGCCAGTTCGCCACCTCGGCAGGCTCGGCAGCGTTCAAGGTCAACTGCGTGCAGTGCCACGGCTCCGGTGCGCAGGGTTCGCCCGGATTCCCCAACCTCAACGACGACGAGTGGCTGTGGGGCGGCAAGATCGAGCAGATCTACCAGACGATATCGAACGGCGTCCGTTTCGCCGGCGACGAGGAGACGCACAGCTCCGAAATGCCGGCCTTCGCCGAAGTGCTCGAACCGCAGCAGGTCAACGAGGTTGCGGCCTTCGTCGCGAGCCTGTCGGGCCAGGCGCTGACGCCGGAGCTGGTTCCGGCAGGGGCAACCGTGTTCGCCGAAAACTGCGCCGCCTGCCATGGCGACAATGCCAAGGGCAACAGGGAAATGGGCGCGCCCGACCTGACCGATGCGATCGCGCTCTACGCCTCCGGGCAGGCGGCCATCGCCCAGCAGGTGCGCCGGCCCAGGCATGGCGTGATGCCGGCGTGGGGCGCCCGACTGGGCGACGTGAAGGTCAAGGAACTTGCCGTCTTCGTCCATTCGCTCGGCGGCGGTGAATAACCCTCCAAGGCTGGGGGCGATGGATGAAGGGGTGGGGGGAGGCCCGGCAGAAATGCCGGGCCTCCTTGCGCACTTCCCCGGCTTGACCTGGGTCAAGGCCTAGGTGCGCCAGATGAGGCAAAGACGAAGCGACCCTGTCGATCTTGACCGGCAGGCGGTCAGCAGGAGACGAGAATGCTTGACGAACGGGAAGTGGAGCGGCTCGATGTCGAGGCGGTCAACTCGGCAAAGACACGCCAGCCGCTTTATGCCGCTCGCAAGAAAGTCTTCCCCAAGCGGGCCTCCGGCCGGTTCCGTCAATTCAAGTGGCTGGTCATGCTGGTCACGCTCGGCATCTACTACCTGACGCCGTGGATTCGCTGGGACCGCGGCCCCTATGCGCCCGATCAGGCGGTCCTGCTCGACATCGCCAACCGCCGCTTCTATTTCTTCGCCATCGAGATCTGGCCGCAGGAGTTCTTCTATGTCGCCGGCATGCTGGTCATGGCCGGCATTGGCCTGTTCCTGGTAACCTCGACGGTCGGCCGTGCGTGGTGCGGCTACACCTGCCCGCAGACCGTCTGGGTCGATCTTTTCCTGGTGGTCGAACGGGGCATCGAGGGAGACCGCAACGCCCGCATCAAGCTCGACGGCGCGCCGTGGTCGTTCGACAAGCTCGGGAAACGTGCCGCCAAGCACGTGACCTGGCTGTTGATTGCGGTGGCAACCGGCGGCGCCTGGATCTTCTATTTTGCCGATGCGCCCACATTGCTTGGCGAGCTGGTTACCGGAAAGGCAGCGCCGGTCGCCTACCTCACGGTCGCCATCCTGACCGCCACCACCTACGTCTTCGGCGGCCTCATGCGCGAGCAGGTCTGCACCTATATGTGCCCGTGGCCGCGCATCCAGGCAGCGATGCTCGACGAGAACTCGCTGACCGTCACCTACAACGACTGGCGCGGCGAACCGCGTTCACGTCATGCCAAGAAGGCTGTCGCCGAAGGGCTTTCCGTCGGCGACTGCGTCGACTGCAACGCCTGCGTCGCCGTCTGCCCGATGGGCATCGACATCCGCGACGGCCAGCAGCTCGAATGCATCACCTGCGCGCTCTGCATCGACGCCTGCGACAGCGTCATGGACAAGATCGGCAAGGAGCGCGGCCTGATCTCCTACGCGACGCTCGCCGACTACCAGTCCAACATGGCGATCGCCACCAACCCGACCACCGGGGCGATCGATCCAAAGCAGGTGCGTGATGTCGACGGCAAGCTCGACAAGGGCATTGCCCATTTCCACATCCGCCGGATCTTCCGGCTACGCACCTTTGTCTATGCCGGTGCCTGGAGCCTGATCGGCGTCGCGCTGCTCGTCGCACTGTTCAGTCGCGACCGGCTCGACCTCAACGTGCTGCAGGACCGCAATCCGCAATTCGTGCGCCTGTCGGACGGATCGATCCGCAACGGCTACACCGTCAAACTGCTCAACATGGTGCCGGAGCCGCGCACCCTGACGCTGCGTCTCGACGGCCTGCCCGGCGCGGCGATGACCATCGTCGGGATGGGGCAGGCCGAAGGCCGTTCGGTCGACATCGAGGCCCAGCCCGACAAGCTCACCACGCTGCGGGTCTATGTCCGCCAGCCGCTCGAGCAGGTCAGCGCGGGGCAGAGCTTCACCTTCGTGGTCGAAGACAGGGCGAGTTCCGAAAGCGACTCCTACGTGGCCAACTTCAACGTTCCGGAGACCGGCAAATGACCCTGCGGCCCCTGCGGCAGCCAAGGCAGTTCACCGGCCGGCACATGCTGGCGATCATGGTGGCCTTCTTCGGCACCATCATCGCCGTCAACCTGGTCATGGCAACCTTCGCCAACACCAGCTGGACGGGTCTCGTCGTCCAGAACACCTATGTCGCCAGCCAGCAGTTCAACGAGCGGGTTGCCGAAGCCAGGGCGCAGCAGTCGCTCGGCTGGAAAGGTGCGCTCGCGATCAAGGCTGGCGAGATTCGCTACAGTCTGGTCGATGCCTCGGGAGCGCCGGTGCCGGCCGAATCCGTCACCGTTTCCTTCCGCCGGCCCTCCTACGAGGCCGAGGACTGGCAAGTGAAGCTCGAGCGTGCGGCCGACGGCGCCTATGTCGTGCCCGCTGCCGTTCGCGACGGCAACTGGATCGTCAACACCGAGGCCGTGATCCCCAACGGCGCCCCCTACCGCGAGGCGCGGCGCATCGTCGTCAGCAAGGGAGAGGTCAAATGAGCTGCTGCGCTCCCGCCGCCGAAGCGGCGCTGCTGCTGCAAGGTGGCACTGCGAAGGGCCCGTCCCGCGAGGAACTGGCACTGTCGAGCCGTCCCGTGCCCGGCGACCTGCGCCAGATCGACCTTTCCGTGCCCGGCGTGCATTGCGGCGCCTGCATGGTCAACATCGAGGCGGCGTTGGGCGCGCTCGACGGCGTCGAGCATGCTCGCGTCAACCTGTCGACCAAGCGCGTTTCGGTGCGCTGGCGCGAAGCCGCCGGCGTGCCCAGGATCGTCGATGCACTGGCGCGGCTGGGCTACGAAAGCCACCTCTTCGAACAGGGCGCCGACGACAAGGACGAGACCCTCGCCGAACTGATCCGCGGCCTTGGCATCGCAGGATTCGCGGCGGCAAACATCATGCTCCTTTCCGTGTCGGTGTGGTCCGGGGCAACGGACGCCACGCGCGACCTGTTTCACTGGATCTCGGCGCTGATCGCACTCCCGGCGCTCGCCTATTCCGGCCGCATCTTCTTCCGCTCCGCCTGGGGGGCCTTGCGTAACGGCCGCACCAACATGGACGTGCCGATCTCGATCGGCGTGCTGCTCGCCTACGGCATGAGCCTCTACGAGACCGCCAACAGCGGCCCGCATGCCTATTTCGACGCTTCGGCGTCGCTGCTCTTCTTCCTGCTCATCGGGCGTGCGCTCGACCATGTCATGCGCGAACGGGCCCGCGTCGCGGTCAAGGGCCTGGCGAGGCTCGCGGCACGGGGCGCAACCGTGCTCCATGCCGATGGCTCCAATGCCTACCTGCCGGTCGGCGACATCAAGCCAGGCATGCAGATCCTGCTCGCCGCCGGCGAACGCGTCCCGGTCGACGCCCGGGTCATCAAGGGGAATTCGGAGCTCGACTGCGCCATCGTTTCCGGAGAAAGCGATCCCGTCGCGGCGGATCCGGGCGCTACCTTGCGCGCCGGCACGCTCAACCTGACCGGACCACTGACCATCGAAGCCACCGCGGCGGCCGAGGATTCGTTCCTGGCCGAGATGATGCGGCTGATGGAGGCCGCGGAGAGCGGCCGCGGCGGTTATCGCCGCATCGCCGACCGTGCTTCGGCGCTCTATGCGCCGGTCGTGCACCTGACGGCCTTCCTGGCCTTCCTCGGCTGGATGGCGGCTTCGGGCGACGCCTACCGCGCCATTACCATCGCCATCGCCGTCCTGATCATCACCTGCCCTTGCGCGCTCGGCCTTGCCGTGCCGATCGTGCAGGTGGCCGCCGCGCGGCGCCTGTTCGAGGCCGGCATCATGGTCAAGGACGGCTCGGCCATGGAGCGCCTGGCCGAGATCGACACCGTCGTCTTCGACAAGACCGGAACGCTGACGCTCGGCATGCCCAGGCTCGTGAATGCCGGCGAATTGTTGTCCCGGACCCTTTCGCTGGCCGCGGCGATCGCCCTGCACTCGCGCCATCCGATATCCCGCGCCCTGGCGGACGCGGCCGAGGGCTGCGGCGAATGGAATTTCGACAGGGTCGACGAGCTGCCGGGCTTCGGCCTCGAAGCCGGGAGCGGCGCCGACAGCTACCGGCTGGGGCGCGCGGAATGGGCGTTGCAAGATGATGTCGGGGGCGCCGGCGGCACCGTGCTGTCGCGGAATGGCGCGCTCGTGGCCGAGTTCCGTTTCGAAGACCAGCTGCGTTCGGGCGCGGCCGCGACGGTCGCCGCGCTCCGGCAGAGCGGTCTCGCGGTCGAGATTCTGTCCGGCGATCGCGTTGAGGCGGTGGCGACGGTCGCAAAGGCGCTCGGCATAGCGCAAGCCTCGGCCGGCGTGCTGCCGAGCGGCAAGGTCGCGCGTCTCGAACAGCTGAAGGCCGAAGGCCGCAAGGTGCTGATGGTGGGCGACGGCCTCAACGACGCGCCGGCATTGGCGGCAGCGCATGTGTCGATCGCGCCGGCGAGCGCCGCCGACATCGGCCGGAGCGCCGCGGACTTCGTCTTCTTGCGCGAGAGCCTCGCGGCCGTTCCGCTGGCGCTAGCCACCTCGCGCGAAGCCAAGCGGCTGATCCGCCAGAACCTGATCCTGGCCGTCGCCTACAATGCGATCGCGGTGCCGATCGCGCTCGCCGGCTACGTCACCCCGCTGGTCGCGGCATTGGCCATGTCGGGCTCGTCGGTTATCGTGATCGCCAACGGGCTCAGGCTCGGCGCCGGCAAGGCCAGGCGGGCCAGCCGCTCGTTCGAGGCGCCGGCGGCGTTTCCGCCCAAGGAGGCAATGGCGTCATGAGCGGGCTTATCTTTCTTCTCCCGATCGCCCTGTTGCTCGGTGGCCTGGGGCTGGCCGCCTTCCTGTGGTCGCTGAAAAGCGGTCAGTACGACGACCTGGATGGCGCCGCCCAGCGCATCCTGGTCGACGACGAGTAGGGACAGCCCGATCCAAAAAACCTGCGGCACGGCCGGCACCGTATGCTAACAGGGTGCCATGGCTCAGAAGAAAGCACATGAGGTCGATTCCTGGCTCGCCCGTCCCGCTCCGGAGGCGGTGATCGTGCTGATCTACGGGCCGGATCGCGGTCTCGTCTCCGAGCGGGCCGCGGCCTTCGCGGCCAAGACCGGACTGCCGCTCGACGACCCGTTCTCGGTGGTGAAGCTCGACGCCGGCGAGGTCGAACGCGACAGCGGCCGTCTCGTCGACGAGGCACGCACCGTGCCGATGTTCTCGCCGAGGCGGCTCATCTGGGTCCGCAATGCCGGCGCCCAGAAGAGCCTCGCCGACGACGTCAGGGCACTCACCGCCGAACCGCCCCGCGACGCGGTGATCCTGATAGAGGCGCAGGACCTGAAGAAGGGCGCGCCCCTGCGCACGGTGGTCGAAGGGGCGTTCTGCGGCATGGCCCTGCCCTGCTATGGCGACGAGGCGCGCGATCTCGAAACCATCATCGACGACGAATTGCGTGCGGCCGGGCTGACGATGGCGCTCGATGCGCGCAATGCCCTGCGCCGCAGCCTCGGCGGCGACCGGCTGGCGACGCGCGGCGAACTGCAGAAGCTGACGCTCTACGCCATGGGCAAGGGCGAGATCAGCCTCGACGACGTCAAGGCGATGACGGGAGACGTGTCGGCGCTGTCGCTGGACGATGCCGTCGACGCCGCCCTCGGCGGCAACATCGCCGAATTCGACGCGGCCTTCACCAAGCAGTGCCAGAACGGCAGCCAGGCCGCGCAGCTGCTGGCGGCGGCCTTGCGCCACCTGCAAAACCTGCACCTGATGCGCGGCGAGCTCGAAGGCGGCAACCGCAATGCCGCGGCGATTATCGCGACGGCACGGCCGCCGGTGTTCTTCTCGCGCAAGCGAGCGGTCGAGCGGGCGCTGACGAGCTGGAGTTCGGCGGCGCTCGATCGCGCGCTGGCGCGTCTCCAGGCAACGACGCTGCAAACCCGCCGCCGGCCCGAGCTGGCCGTGGCCCTGGCGCGCCAGGCGATGCTGGGAATTGCCGTGGAAGGCGCCCGCCTGGCGGCGGGGCGGCGTTAGAAGGCGGTCGAAAACGGCCAACATTCCGGTCTCGGACAATGCGCCGCCAGGTGAATGGCGGCGCTCGCCGAAGCGGTTCCCCCACTTCGGAAGCGGGGGCCCGTGGCGATCAGCGGTTGCGCGCGGCCAGCGTACGCAGGCGTAGCGCGTTCAGCTTGATGAAGCCGGCGGCGTCCTTCTGGTCGTAGGCGCCCTGGTCGTCCTCGAAGGTGACCAGCTTGTCCGAGTAGAGCGACTTGGCGCTCTCGCGGCCGATGACCATGACGTTGCCCTTGTAGAGCTTGAGCGTGACTTCACCCTCGACGTCCTTCTGGCTGAGGTCGATCGCCGCCTGCAGCATCTGGCGCTCCGGCGAGAACCAGAAGCCGTAGTAGATCAGCTCCGCATAGCGCGGCATCAGCTCGTCCTTGAGATGCGCGGCACCGCGGTCGAGCGTGATCGACTCGATGGCGCGGTGCGCCGAGAGCAGGATCGTGCCGCCCGGGGTCTCGTAGACGCCGCGGCTCTTCATGCCGACGAAGCGGTTCTCGACCAGGTCGAGGCGGCCGATGCCGTTGTCGCGGCCGTAGTCGTTGAGCTTGGCCAGAAGCGTTGCCGGCGACAGGCGCTCGCCATTGATCGAGACTGCATCTCCCTTTTCGAAGCCGATCTTGATGATGGTCGCCTTGTCCGGCGCGGCCTCGGGCGAGATGGTGCGCATGTGCACGTATTCGGGCGCCTCGACGGCCGGATCCTCCAGCACCTTGCCCTCGGAGGACGAGTGCAAGAGGTTCGCGTCGACGGAGAAGGGGGCCTCGCCCTTCTTGTCCTTGGCAACCGGGATCTGGTGCTTCTCGGCGAAGTCGAGCAGGTCGGTGCGGCTCTTGAAGCTCCAGTCGCGCCACGGCGCGATGATCTTGATGTCGGGGTTCAGTGCATAGGCCGACAGCTCGAAGCGGACCTGGTCGTTGCCCTTGCCGGTGGCGCCGTGGGCAATGGCGTCGGCGCCGGTCTTGCGGGCGATGTCGACGAGGTGCTTGGAGATCAGCGGGCGGGCGATCGAGGTGCCGAGCAGGTAGACGCCTTCATAGACGGCATTGGCACGGAACATCGGGAAGACGAAGTCGCGGACGAATTCCTCGCGCACGTCCTCGATGAAGATCTCCTTGATGCCGAGCATCTCGGCCTTCTTGCGCGCCGGCGCGAGTTCCTCGCCCTGGCCGAGGTCGGCGGTGAAGGTGACGACCTCCGCGCCGAGTTCGGTCTGCAGCCACTTGAGGATGATGGAGGTATCGAGGCCGCCCGAATAGGCGAGCACGACCTTCTTGACGTCTTTCCACTTGGTCATTTGAGCAGGGCACCTTTCGCAGGCGGCCAGAGCCGCGTTTTCCCGGGCTTTCTAACACGAACGGCCAAACGGGCAAGGGCGATCATGCCGCTGCGGAGCAGAGGGCGGTTCGGCTCGCTGCAGAAGGAGCGCGGCGTCGCGGACGGCGTTCTTCTCCCCGTCCTTCACGGGGAGAAGATGCCGGCAGGCAGATGAGGGGCAGCGCAAACGTCCCAGGATTGCCCCTCACCCTTACCCTCTCCCCGCGAAGAACGGGGAGAGGGGGGACGTCCGCGTCGCGCCTCTGCATCACCGGAGATGCCCCGGCTACGGGACTGCCGAGCGAGACGGAGACCGGGAGCCGGCCTTGACGTCCTCGCGCGTTACTTCCGCTTCATCGCCTCGAGCAGCGCCGCGCCGAACGCGCCTTGCTGCGCCGGCTTGTTCGGCTGCGGCTTGGGCGATGCAGAGCTGAACTTCATGTCGCGGCCCTTGGCGGGCACTGCCGAGCGCGGTGCCGGCTCGCCGCCATCCTTGCGCATGGTGAGCCCGATGCGCTTGCGCGGGATGTCGACCTCGACGACGCGGACCTTGACCACGTCGCCGGCCTTCACCACCTCGTGCGGGTCCTTCACGAACTTGTCGGCCAGCTGCGAGACATGGACGAGGCCATCCTGGTGCACGCCGATGTCGACGAAGGCGCCGAAGGCGGCGACGTTGGTGACGGTGCCCTCCAGCAGCATGCCCGGCTTCAGGTCCTTGATGTCGTCGACGCCGTCGGCAAAGGTCGCGGTCTTGAAGCCCGGACGCGGGTCGCGGCCTGGCTTTTCCAGCTCGGCGATGATGTCGCGCACCGTCGGCAGGCCGAAACGCTCGTCGACGAAGGCGCGGGGGTCGATGGCTTTCAGCGCCGCGCTGTCGCCCATCAGCTGGCGCACATCGCGGCCGCAGGAGGCGACGATCTTCTTGGCGACGCCATAGGCCTCGGGGTGGACCGACGACGCATCGAGCGGTTCCTTGCCGTCGCGGATGCGCAGGAAGCCGGCGCACTGCTCGAAGGCGCGCTGGCCAAGACGCGGGACCGACAAGAGGTCGCGGCGCGTGGCGAAAGCACCCGAGGCATCGCGATAGGCGACGATCGATTCCGCCAGCGACGGCCCGAGGCCGGAGACGCGGGCGAGCAAGGGCGCGGAGGCAGTGTTGAGGTCGACGCCGACGGCATTCACCGCGTCCTCGACCACCGCTTCGAGCGAGCGGCCCAGGCGATACTGATCGACGTCGTGCTGATACTGGCCGACGCCGATCGACTTGGGCTCGATCTTGACCAGCTCGGCCAGCGGGTCCTGCAGGCGGCGCGCGATGGAGACCGCGCCACGCAACGACACGTCGAGATTGGGGAATTCGGCCGCGGCGGTGGCGGAGGCCGAATAGACCGAGGCGCCGGCTTCGCTGACGATGACCTTCGTCGGCTTGGGCGCAGGCAGATCGCCAAGCATGTCGGCGACCAGGCGCTCGGTCTCGCGGCTGCCGGTGCCGTTGCCGATGGCGATCAGCTCGACCTTGTGGCGGATGATCAGCCGCGCAAGCTCGGCCTGGGTGCCGCGCACGTCGTTCTTGGGCGGGAAGGGATAGACGGTGGTGGTGTCGAGCACCTTGCCGGTAGCATCAACGATCGCGACCTTGACGCCGGTGCGGATGCCCGGATCGAGGCCCATGGTGGCGCGCGACCCGGCGGGGGCGGCGAGCAGCAAGTCCTTGAGGTTGCGCGAGAAGACGCGGATCGCCTCTTCCTCGGCCGCCTCGCGCAGGTCGCGCATCAGGTCGAGCGACAGCGACAGCGACAGCTTCACCCGCCAGGTCCAGCCGGCGACCTGCATCAACCACTGGTCGCCGGGCAATGTCGCGCCGATCTGGTAGGCGGCGGTGATCATGCGCTCCACCGGCTTGATCGGCGAGGTGTCGTCGGCGTCGACCTCGAGGTCGAGCGACAGCACGTCTTCGTTGCGGCCGCGCAGCATGGCGAGCGCCCGGTGGCTCGGCACGCCGGCCCAGCGCTCGGAATGGTCGAAATAGTCGGAGAACTTGGCGCCCGCCTCCTGCTTGCCGTCGACGACGCGGGCGCGCAGCACCGCGCGCTCCTTCATGTGGCCGCGCAGGCGGCCGAGCAGGTCGGCGTTTTCCGAGATGGCCTCGGCGACAATGTCGCGCGCGCCTTCGAGTGCGGCCTTCACGTCGGCCACTTCGCCGCCAACATAGGCCTCGGCCAGCTCGGCCGGCACCTTGGAGCGGTCGAAGAGGATGGCTTCGGCCAGCGGACCGAGCCCGCGCTCCCGGGCAATTTCCGCCTTGGTGCGGCGCTTGGGCTTGTAGGGCAGGTAGATGTCCTCAAGCTCGGCCTTGGTCGTTACGGTAGCGATACGAACCGCCAGGTCGTCGGTCATCTTGCCCTGGCCGGTGATGGATTCGACGATCGCGGCGCGGCGCGCCTCAAGCTCGCGCAGATAGGCGAGGCGCTCGGAGAGATCGCGCAGCTGGGTGTCGTCGAGACCGCCGGTGACTTCCTTGCGGTAGCGCGCGACGAAGGGAACGGTCGCGCCCTCGTCGAGCAGTCCGACGGCGGCCACGACCTGTTCGGGCTTCGCATTGATCTCGGCTGCGATGATCGCAGCGATTTTCCTGTTGTCGCCAGCCATGGAATCCTGGTGCCTGTTGAACGGGTGCGCGAACATAGTGACTGCCGGCGCGAACGCCAAACGGGCATTTTCCTGCGCCGTCTCAGGCTCCACAGAAAAGCGGCAGGGCTGCGGCAATCGGCGCGACAAACGAACGACGTTTTGCTGGGCGGCTTCCCTATGCCCTTGGGTATGATGGGGTGATGATACCCCCACCCCCTAAGCTTTTTGCGGGGACCTGGCTCGGTCGGACGCGATGCCGGACGTCCGACTCCCTCCTTGTGGGGAGGGGGGTACCTTCGCTCCACGCCTGAGAACAGGAGAAAAGAATGAATTTCGATCGGGTTCTGTTCGTCGCGGGTGCGTTGTGTGGCGCGGCCGGCGTGGCGCTCTCGGCGGCATCCAGCCATGGCGGCAGCACGAACGTCGCCGTCGCGGCCAACTTCCTTCTCATCCACGCGCCGGCGCTGCTTGCCCTGTCGCTGGTCGCCGGCGGCAAGCTGCTGCGCGCCGGCACCTTGGTGCTGATCGCTGGGCTGCTGCTGTTTGCAGGGGACCTCCTGGTGCGGGACTATCTCGGGCAGCGGCTGTTCCCCTTCGCGGCACCCGTCGGCGGGGCCGGCATGATCCTCGGCTGGCTGACGTTGGCCCTCGGCGGGATTTTCGCCGGGCGCTAGCCGATCCGGTATGGCAGCGGGTGACGGACGTCCTTGTCGATCACCAGCCGGCGCTTGAGCGGCGGAATGGCGCGCTGCTGGCAGTTGGTGCGCTCGCAGATGCGGCATGAGATGCCGATGGGATCGAAGGCGGTCTTGCTGCCGAGCTCCAGCCCGTCGGCATAGACGAAGTCCTGCGCATAGGCGACCTCGCAGCCGAGCGCGATGGCATAGCGCCGGTGCGGTGCGTTGAATCCGACGCCGCCCTTGGAGATCTCCGTCGCGATGCAGAGGTAGCGTACGCCGTCAGGCGTCTCGGCCAGCTGGCGGATGATGCGCCCCGGAGCCTCGAAGGCCTGGTGCACGTTCCACAGCGGGCAGGCTGCGCCGAAGCGGGCAAACTGCAGCTTGGCCGCACTATGGCGCTTGGTGATGTTGCCGGCGCGGTCGATGCGGGCGAAGAAAATCGGCACCCCCTTGAAGCCCGGGCGCTGCAGGGTGCTCAAGCGATGCGCGACCTGCTCGATCGAGGCGCCGAAATGGGCGGCGAGCAGTTCCAGGTCGTGGCGCAGCTCCTGCGCCGCCTTCATGAACGCCTGGTAGGGCAAGGTCAGCGCCCCGGCATAATAGTTGTGCAGGCCCATCTTGCAGATCTCGACCGCCTCGTTGGTGCGGAAATCGGCGGAACGCGCGATCTTTGCAACCTGGGCCTCCATCTCCATTTCGGCGATCTGGAAGGCGATCTGGAAGCTTCGTGTCGCCACGGGCGAATAGGGGTTGAGGAACAGGACGCCGGATTTGGGGTCGAAGCGCCTGAGCGCGTCGTCGCCCGCGTCGGCGCGAGCGATACGCACGCCGTGGCGACTTTCGAGATATTCGCTGAGCGCCGCATAACTGTCACGTCCGCCGATGCCGAGCTCGCCGGCCAGCCGCTCGGCCGCCACGTCGAGCCCGTGGATGTAGTTGTCGACGAAGTGGAAGAAGTCGCGCACCTCCTCATAGGGCGTCGGCTCGGCGAAACTCGCGCTCCTGCCCAGAGTGTCGTCCAGGCTCGCCAGCTGTTCCGAGTTGCGGCGATAGGCCTGGTGGGCCGAGATCAGCGCCCGGGCGAAACCCGGCGCGTTCTGCGTCACCAGCTTGAGCTCCTGCAGGTTCGGCGCATAGTTCTCGAAGATCGGGTCGGACAGCGCCTCGGTCAGGGCCGACAGCAGCCGGTCGCTGTCGCCCTGCGAGATCTCGGCGATGTCGATCTGGAATTTCTCGGCGAGCGCCAGGAGCACGGAGGCCGAGACGGGGCGCTGGTTGTTCTCGATCTGGTTGAGGTAGCTCGTCGAGATGCCGATGCGTTCGGCGAAGCTCTGCTGCGTCGCCTTGTTGGTCTCGCGCAGCTCACGCACCTTGCGGCCGATATAAAGTTTGCGGGTCGCCATGTTTGCAATTTCGCAATTTTCAGTTCTCGAATTTGTACATTACGCTTTTGCACATTTTCAACGGTTTTCCGGAAGCCGACTTGAGCGTAATGGGCGCTATTCGCTCCTTGCCGTGGAAGTGGCGAGGAGCCATTATTTTTCAACCTCATAGTGCGGGAGAAAGCCCATGACGCTCTACCAGGTGGTTGCCGACAGGCCGACAGGCCGGCTCACCCCGGCGGATGTCGTGGCCGTCATCGCCGGCTCGCTGCTGCTGACGCTGTCGGCTAAGGTCCAGGTGCCTTTTTATCCCGTGCCGATGACCATGCAGACGCTTGCAGTGATCGGGCTCGGCTTGGCGCTCGGCCCGGTGCGCGGTGCCGCCGCCGTGGCGCTCTATCTCGCTGAGGGCGCGCTCGGCCTGCCGGTCTTCGCCGGCACGCCCGAAAAGGGCATCGGCCTCACCTACATGATGGGCCCGACCGGCGGCTATCTGCTCGGCTACATTTTCGCTGCCCTGCTTGCCGGCTGGCTGGCCGAGCGAGGCTGGGACCGCAACGTTTTCACCGCCATGGCCGTGGCATTGATCGCCGGTGCCGTGATCTACGTGCCCGGCCTCTTCTGGCTCGGCAGCGTCATCGCCTGGGACAAGCCGGTGCTGGCCTTGGGGCTTTTCCCCTTCATCCCCGGTGACATCATGAAGGCCGTGTTGGCCGCCGTCGCCTTCCCCGCCGCATGGAAGTGGCTTTCCGCAAAGGGCATGAACTGATGCGCGCCGTTCTCGAACAACTGGAAGACCGCCGCACCGAAGCCCGCCTCGGGGGTGGCCAGAAGCGCATCGACGCCCAGCATGCCAAGGGCAAGCTGACCGCGCGCGAGCGCATCGACGTCCTGCTCGACGAAGGCTCCTTCGAAGAGTTCGACATGTATGTCACCCATCGCACGACCGAGTTCGGCATGGCCGAGCAGAAGGTGGCGGGCGACGGCGTGGTCACCGGCTGGGGCACCATCAACGGCCGCCTGGTCTATGTCTTCTCGCAGGACTTCACCGTGCTCGGCGGCTCGCTGTCCGAAACCCATGCCCAGAAGATCTGCAAGATCATGGACATGGCGGTGCGCAACGGCGCCCCGGTCATCGGCCTCAACGATTCAGGCGGCGCCCGCATCCAGGAAGGCGTCGCCTCGCTGGCCGGCTATGCCGACGTGTTCAAGCGCAACGTCGACGCCTCCGGGGTGATCCCGCAGATCTCCGTCATCATGGGTCCCTGCGCCGGCGGCGCGGTCTATTCGCCCGCCATGACCGACTTCATCTTCATGGTGCGGGACAGTTCCTACATGTTCGTGACCGGTCCCGACGTTGTGAAGACCGTCACCAACGAGATCGTCACCGCCGAGGAGTTGGGCGGCGCCCGCACCCACACGTCGAAGTCCTCGGTCGCCGACGGCGCCTACGAGAACGACATCGAGGCGCTCGAGCAGGTGCGCCTGCTGTTCGACTTCCTGCCGCTCAACAACCGCGAGAAGCCGCCGGTGCGGCCGTTCCACGACGACCCGGCGCGGATCGAGAAGCGCCTCGACACGCTGATCCCAGACAGCGCGACAAAGCCCTACGACATGAAGGAGCTGATCCTGGCCGTCGCCGACGAGGGCGATTTCTTCGAGATCCAGGAAGCCTTCGCCAAGAACATCATCACCGGCTTCATGCGCATCGAGGGGCAGACCGTCGGCGTCGTCGCCAACCAGCCAATGGTGCTGGCCGGCTGCCTCGACATCGACTCGTCGCGCAAGGCGGCGCGCTTCGTGCGCTTCTGCGACGCGTTTTCGATCCCGATCCTGACTTTGGTCGATGTGCCGGGCTTCCTGCCGGGCACCGCGCAGGAGTATGGTGGCGTCATCAAGCACGGCGCCAAGCTGCTCTTCGCCTATTCGCAGGCGACCGTTCCCATGGTCACGCTGATCACGCGAAAAGCTTATGGCGGCGCCTATGACGTCATGGCCTCCAAGCATATCGGCGCCGACATCAACTATGCCTGGCCGACCGCCGAGATCGCCGTGATGGGTGCCAAGGGCGCGACCGAGATCCTTTATCGCTCGGAACTGGGCGACGCGGAAAAGATCGCCGAGCGCACCAGGGAGTACGAGACCAACTTCGCCAATCCGTTCAAGGCGGCCGAGCGCGGCTTCATCGACGAGGTGATCATGCCGCATTCGTCGCGCCGCCGCATCGCCCGCGCCTTCGCAGCCCTGCGCGGCAAGAAGGTGGATGCGCCGTGGAAGAAGCACGACACGATACCGCTGTGAGCAGGTCAAAGATGTTCAAGAAAATCCTCATCGCCAATCGCGGCGAGATCGCCTGCCGGGTCATCAAGACCGCCCAAAAGCTCGGAATCGCCACCGTCGCGGTCTATTCCGACGCCGATCGCGAGGCGCTGCATGTGAAGATGGCCGACGAGGCCGCCCGCATCGGGCCTGCGCCGTCGAGCCAGTCCTACATCGTCATCCAGAAGATCATCGACGCCATCCGCCAGACCGGCGCGGACGCGGTGCATCCGGGTTACGGCTTCCTGTCGGAGAACCCTAACTTCGCCGAGGCGCTGAAGGGCGAGGGCGTCGCCTTCATCGGCCCGCCGCCGGTCGCCATCGAGGCGATGGGCGACAAGATCACGTCCAAGAAGATCGCAGCCTCGGCGGGCGTCAACACCGTGCCCGGCCACATGGGGCTGATCGAGGGCGCCGACGAGGCGGTGAAGATCGCCAATTCGATCGGCTATCCCGTCATGATCAAGGCTTCCGCCGGCGGCGGCGGCAAGGGCATGCGCATCGCCTGGAACGATGCCGAGGCGCGCGAGGGCTTCCAGTCGTCGAGGAACGAGGCCAAGTCGTCCTTCGGCGACGACCGCATCTTCATCGAGAAATTCGTCACCCAGCCGCGCCACATCGAAATCCAGGTGCTGGGCGACCAGCACGGCAACCTCGTCTATCTCGGCGAGCGCGAATGCTCGATCCAGCGCCGCAACCAGAAGGTCATCGAGGAGGCGCCGTCGCCCTTCCTCGACGCCGCCACCCGCAAGGCGATGGGCGAACAGGCCGTCGCGCTGGGCAAGGCCGTCGGCTACTTCTCGGCCGGCACGGTCGAGTTCATCGTCGACGGTGACCGCAACTTCTACTTCCTCGAGATGAACACCCGCCTGCAGGTCGAGCACCCGGTGACGGAATTGATCACCGGCATCGACCTGGTCGAGGAGATGATCCGCGTCGCGGCCGGCGAGAAGCTGCGCTTCACCCAGGCCGACGTGAAGCTGAACGGCTGGGCGATCGAAAGCCGCCTCTACGCCGAGGATCCCTACCGCAACTTCCTGCCGTCGATCGGCCGGCTGACCCGCTATCGCCCGCCGGTCGAGGGCAAGCGCGACGACGGCACCGTGGTGCGCAACGACACCGGCGTCTTCGAGGGCGGCGAGATCTCGATGTATTACGATCCGATGATCGCCAAGCTCTGCACCTGGGCGCCCGATCGGGCCGCCGCGGTCGAAGCCATGGGCCGCGCGCTCGACGATTTCGAGGTCGAGGGCATCGGCCACAACCTGCCGTTCCTGTCGGCGGTCATGGACCACCAACGCTTCCGCGCCGGCGCGCTGACCACCGCTTTCATCGCCGAGGAATATCCCGATGGCTTCTCGGGTGTCGCGCCCTCGGAGGCCGATGCCAGGAGGCTCGCGGCGGTCGCGGCCCTGATCAACCTGTTCGTGCAGCGCCGCGGCGCCCAGATTTCCGGTGCGCTCGCACATCACCAGCGCCCCGTGGGAGCCGACTGGGTGGTCACGCTGGCCGGCTTCACCCTGCCGCTGCGGATCAACGAGGGTGGCGACGGCACCGTCGTCGAGTTCGACGACGGCACGTCGCTCGCAGTGTCGAGCGACTGGCTGCCCGGGCACCTGCATGCCAACTTCGCAGTCGGCGGCACCTCCATCGGCGTCAAGATCTCGCGCTCGGGCACCGGGTGGCGCCTGCGCTGGCGCGGCATGGACGTGGTCGCGCATGTGCGCAGCCCGCGTGTCGCCGAACTGGCGAAGCTGATGCCGGTGAAGCTGCCGCCCGACACCTCGAAGATGCTGCTCTGCCCGATGCCGGGCGTAGTAACTTCGGTGCTGGTCAAGGAAGGCGATGTCGTCGAGGCCGGCCAGTCGCTGGCGACTGTGGAGGCGATGAAGATGGAGAACGTGCTGCGCGCCGAGCGCAAGGGCGCGGTCAAGCGCATCGCCGCGGCGGCGGGCGAGAGCCTCGCCGTGGATGAACTGATCATGGAGTTCGAGTGATGGACGCGCAAAGCACCCCCACTCCGGTTTGCTGCGCAAACCACCTCTCCCCCTGCCCGGGGGAGAGGAACTCGAGTTCTGCCAACTCGCGGCGTTCGCGATTAGAGTTTCCTCTCCCCCGGGCAGGGGGAGAGGTGGCCCGAAGGGCCGGTGAGGGGGTGATTTCGCCCGTTTCCAGGAGGCCTCAATGACCGACAAGCCAAACATCGTTTCCTGGAAAAAGCTCGCCGAGCGCGAGATCAAGGCGTCGCCCGACACGCTGACCTGGAACACGCCCGAGGGCATCGAGGTCAAGCCGCTCTACACGGCCGACGACCTCGAGGGTGTTGGCCATCTCGGCTCGTTGCCGGGCTTCGAGCCGTTCCTGCGCGGGCCGCGCGCCACCATGTACACCGGCCGCCCGTGGACGATCCGGCAATATGCCGGCTTCTCGACGGCGGAGGCCTCCAACAACTTCTACCGCAAGGCGCTTGCCGCCGGACAGCAGGGCGTGTCGGTCGCCTTCGACCTTGCCACTCATCGCGGCTACGACAGCGACCATCCGCGCGTCGTCGGCGACGTCGGCAAGGCGGGTGTGGCGATCGACTCCGTCGAGGACATGAAGATCCTGTTCGACGGCATCCCGCTCGAGCAGATTTCGGTGTCGATGACCATGAATGGCGCCGTCATCCCCATTCTCGCCAACTTCATCGTTGCCGGCGAGGAACAGGGCGTTTCACGTGAAAAGCTGTCGGGGACCATCCAGAACGACATCCTCAAGGAGTTCATGGTCCGCAACACCTACATTTATCCGCCCGAGCCCTCGATGCGCATCGTCGCCGACATCATCGAGTACACGGCCAAGGAAATGCCGAAGTTCAACTCGATCTCGATCTCCGGCTACCACATGCAGGAGGCCGGCTCGACGCTGGTGCAGGAACTCGCCTTCACGCTGGCTGACGGGCGCGAATATGTTCGTGCCGCACTGAAGAAGGGTCTCAACGTCGACGATTTCGCCGGCCGGCTGTCGTTCTTCTTCGCCATCGGCATGAACTTCTTCATGGAGGCCGCCAAGCTACGCGCCGCGCGGTTGCTCTGGTCGCGCATCATGACCGAGTTCGAGCCGAAGAAGGCTTCGTCGCTGATGCTGCGCACCCATTGCCAGACTTCCGGCGTGTCGCTGCAGGAGCAGGATCCCTACAACAACATCGTCCGCACCGCCTTCGAGGCAATGTCGGCGGCACTCGGCGGCACCCAGTCGCTGCACACCAACTCATTTGACGAGGCCATCGCGCTGCCGACCGAATTCTCGGCCCGCATCGCCCGCAACACCCAGCTGATCCTCCAGCACGAGACGGGCGTGACCAAGGTCGTCGATCCCCTCGCCGGGTCCTATTATGTCGAGGCCCTGACCAACGATCTTGCGGAAAAAGCCTGGGCGCTGATCGAGGAGGTGGAGGCCATGGGCGGCATGACCAAGGCGGTCGCCTCCGGCCTGCCCAAGCGCCTGATCGAGGAAGCGGCGACGCGCAAGCAGGCGGCCATCGACCGCGGCGACGAGGTCATCGTCGGCGTCAACAAGTACCGCCTCGAGCAGGAAGACGAGATCGACATTCTCGAAATCGACAACTCCGCCGTCCGCCAGGCCCAGATCGCCCGCATCGAGCGCACGCGCCGCCAGCGCGACCCGAAGCGCGTCGAAGAGACACTGTCAGCACTGGAGAAGGTGGCGCGCTCGGGCGAGGGCAACATCCTCGCCGCCGCCGTCGAAGCGTCGCGGGCCCGCGCCACCGTCGGCGAAATCTCCGACGCCATGCGCCGCGCCTTCGGCGACCACGCGGCAGTTCCTGAGGTGGTTGAGAACGTCTACGGCAAGGCCTATGACGACGAGCCGGAGTTCCGGACGCTGGTATCGCGCCTCGAGCAGTTTGCCGGTTCGCTGGGCGAGAAGCCGCGCATCATGGTGGCCAAGCTTGGCCAGGACGGCCACGACCGTGGCGCCAAGGTGATCGCTTCTGCCTTCGGCGACATCGGCTTCGAGGTTATTGCAGGGCCGCTGTTCCAGACCCCGCAGGAGGCCGCCGACACGGCGATTTCGTCCAAGGTGCATGTGGTCGGCATGTCGTCGCTGGCGGCCGGCCACAAGACGCTTGCCCCGCAACTGGTCGAGGCGCTGAGGGCCAAGGGCGCGGACAACGTCATCGTCGTGGTCGGCGGTGTGATCCCCCGGCAGGATTACCAGTACCTGATCGACCATGGCGTGGCCGCCGTCTTCGGTCCGGGCACCAACGTGCTCGACGCCGCGCGTGCCGTGCTCGACCTGATGGAAGGCAAGCGTCGCAACCAGTGAGCGGCGCGGCTACGCCGATCAAGCAGCCTGCGATTGTGCTCGAAACGAAAAAAAGAGGCCCCGGTTTTGCCGGGGCCTCTTTTCATTGCGGCCGGGGTGATCCGACCGAAATTCGCTTGGCTGTTACTCGCGGTTGCCCAGGAACGACAGCAGGAACGAGAACAGGTTGATGAAGTCGAGATAGAGCGTCAGCGCGCCCATGATCGCCTTGCGGCCGGCAACGAGCACGTCGTCGCCCTCGAAATACATCTCCTTGATCTTCTGCGTGTCGTAGGCGGTCAGGCCTGCGAACACCAGCACGCCGATCGCCGAGATGGCGAACTGCAGGGCCGACGACTGCAGGAAGATGTTGACCACCATCGCGATCAGGATGCCGAACACGCCCATGATCAGGAACGAGCCCATGGCCGTCAGGTCACGCTTGGTCGTGTAGCCGAACAGCGACAGCGCGCCGAAGGAGGCAGCGGTCACGAAGAAGGTCTGCACGATGCTCGCGCTGGTGTAGACCAGGAAGATCGACGACAGCGACAGGCCCATCAGGCCGGCGAAGACCCAGAATGCGGTCTGCGCGCCGGAGACGCTCATCGATTGGATGCGGGCACCCAGGAAGAACACCATGCCGAGCGGCGCCAGCATGACGACCCACTTGAGCGGCGAACCATAGAGTGCCACGCCCAGGCTGGTCAGCATCTTGCCGTTGCCCAGCGTCGCAACCGCGGTCGCGGGGTCGTTGGTCGTGGCCAGCATCATCGTGGCGAGCGCGGCAAAGCCGGTGATGGCAAGGCCCAGGCCCATAAGGTTGTAGACCTTGAGCATGTAGGCGCGCAGGCCTTCGTCGATCGACGCATCAGTGCGGGCACCGGTGGTCGCCATGCGCGTCTGGTAATTTCTGAAGTCAGACATGGTTTCCTCTGTTGCTTCTGCCCCGTCGGGTGTCGGGTGGAGAACCCAGGCGCCGCTGGCGGGACTCCAGCATGCCTGCGGCGAAATATGATGCTTCTTTCGGGCCAGAACAAGGCCCGTAACCGTCTGAAACCCAGCGTGAGGGCACATTTCTCATACAAATGTATTTGAGAATCGTTTTCGACAAGCCCTCTTATCTATTCGGTCCGCAGCACCGGTGCGGCCTTGTGTCCCAGCACGCGCCAGGTGCCCACGAGGCCGAAGCCGACCGTCAGAATCAGCGCCGCGGCGATCGTCGCCACTGCAACCTCGGGCAGAAACTGCGACGGCAGCGTCATGATGCGGGCGACGACGAACCAGGCCGCCACCCCACCGGCGGCGAGCGCGAAGACGGCGGTGGCGAGGCCGATTAGCATGTATTCAAGCGAAAACGCGGCGATCAGCGTCCGGCGCGTCGCGCCGAGCGTCTTGAGGATGACCGCGTCGTGGATGCGGGCGCGATTTCCCGCAGCGAGCGCCCCGGCCAGCACCAGCACCGAAGCGATCAGCGCCACGCCTGCCGCGGCACGGATCGCCGTGCCGAGCTGGGCGACCAGACGGTTGACCACGTCGAGCGCATCCTTGACCCGCACCGTGGTGATCGCCGGATAGCTGCGCGTCACCGCGTTGAGGATGCGCGATTCCTCGACGGGTGACGCCTTGGCCTCGGTCAGCGTTGCGAGCCAGCTGTGCGGTGCGCCGGCAAAGGTGTTCGGCGAGAACACCATGACGAAGTTGATGCCCATCGATTCCCACTGCACCTCGCGGAAGCTGGCGATCTTCGCGGTCACGTTGCGGCCCAGCACATTGACCGTCACCGTGTCGCCGAGCTTGAGGCCGAGTTCGCGCGCCTCCTGCGCCGAGAACGACACCAGCGGCTCGCCGGCATAGTCTGCCGGCCACCATGTGCCCTGCGACAGCGTCGAATTCTCCGGGATGTTCTTCGCATAGGTCAGGCCGCGGTCGCCGCGCAGCACCCAGGCGCCTTCCGGCGGCACGTTGAGCTTCTGCACCTCGGTGCCGTTGAGCGCCATGACCCGGCCGCGCAGCATCGGCACGCGCACCAGCTTGCCGCCGGGGGCTTCCTGCTCGACCAGGCTGGCGAAGGCGTCGACCTCGCCGGGCTGGATGTCGACGAAGAAGAAGTTCGGTGCCCGCTCCGGCAGGCTGCCGGCGATCTGGCGGCGCAGGTTGCCGTCGATCAGCGCCAGCGTCACGAGCAGCGTCAGCCCCAGGCCGAGCGACAGCACCACCGAAGGCGTCAGCGCGCCGGGACGATGGATGTTGCCGACAGCCAGCCTGAGCGCCGTCGAGCGCACGCGCGGGCTTTTCCGCGCCAGCCATTGCACGGCGAGCGCCACGGCCCTCAGCACCAGGAACGAGAAGACGGTCGCGCCCACGAAGATGGTGGCGATGCGCCGGTCGCCGGCGAACCAGATGGCGAGCATCGCCAGAACAGCGGCGATGCCCAGCGCCACAGCGACATAGACGAAGCGCGGCAGGCCGCGGCCCTCGAAGCCCATCTCGCGGAACAGGGCGGTGGCCGGCACGTCGCGGGCGCGGCCGAGCGGCAGGATGGCGAAAGCGAGCGTCACGAGCACGCCGAACAGCGCCGCGATCGCCAGCGCTGCCGGATAGACGCCCGCCTCGGCGGGTACGGGGATGACCGACTGGAGTGCAGCGCTTGCCGCAAACGGCATCATTGCACCGAGCGCGAGGCCGATGACGATGCCGAAGCCGGCGATCAGCATGATCTGGATGAGATAGACCGCAAGCACGAAGCCACCCGAGGCGCCCAGGCTCTTGAAGGTGGCGATCACGCCGCGCTTGCCGTCGAGATAGGCGCGCACGGCATTTGCCACGCCGACGCCGCCGACCACCAGCGAGGTCAGGCCGACCAGCGTCAGGAACTGTGAGAAGCGCTCGATGTTGGCCGACAGAGCCGGCGCGGCGTTGGTGCGGGTGCGTATGCTCCAGCCGGCCTCGGGGAAGTCGGCATTTGCCCGTTCGCGCACCGCACGCAGTTCAGCCTCGCTGGTGCCGGCAGGCAAACGCAGCTTGTAGGCATGCTCGACCAGGCTGCCGGGCTGGATCAGCCCCGAGGCGGTGAGGCCCTCCATGGAAACGAGCAGCCGCGGCGCGAAGCCGAAGCCGTCGGACACGGCATCCGGCTCGGTGACGAGTTTTGCGCGCAGCTCGAAGGTGGCGCCGCCTAGCATCACGCGGTCGCCGAGCTTGAGTTTCAGGCGCTCGAACAGAAGATCGGGCGCGGCCGCGCCAAAGGCCCCGGCCTTCTCGCCAAGCAGGTTGGCGCGCGGCAATGCCGGTTCGGTCACCAGTTGCCCATAGAGCGGATAGGCGTCGTCGACAGCCTTCGCCTCGACCAGCGACTGGTCGGAGCCGTCCTCCAATCGCGCCATCGAGCGCATGCCGGCATTGTGCGAAACGGTGCCGAGGCTTTCGAGGAACGCGCGTTCCTTGTCGGTCGCCTCGCGCTGGATCAGCTGAAAGCGGATATCGCCGCCGAGCAGTGCCTGGCCCTCGCTGGCAACGCCGGCAGTAATGGCGCGGGCCACAGAATTGACGCCGCCGATCGCCGCCACGCCGAGCGCGATGCAGGTCAGGAAGATGAGGAAGCCCCGCAGGCCGCCGCGCATCTCGCGCGAGGCAAAGCGGAAGGCGAGAGGCAGGTCCTTCAGCACGGGCGCGCCTGCGACCTGTCAGCCGAATTCCGCGAGGCCGGCGCCCCATTCCACCCCCCTCTGCCCTGCCGGGCATCTCCCCCGCAAGGGGGGAGATTGGCAACGTCACCGTCGCAGCTCTCCCTGAGACGTTGGCGGTTGGCAAAGGTGGCAATGAAGGCCGATCTCCCTCCTTGCGGGGGAGATGGCCGGCAGGCCAGAGGGGAGTGCGAAGAAGCGAAAATCATGCCCGAACCTTCTCAGCCAGCGGCGTCACCATCGCGGTCTCGATCCGGCCCGAGCGCATTGCCACCTGCCGGTCGCAGCGCGCGGCCAGTGCGGGATCGTGGGTGACCAGTACCAACGTCATGCCGCGTTCGGCCGCCTTGGCGAAGATCAGGTCGGCGATCTGCCGACCCGTCGCCTGGTCGAGATTGCCGGTCGGTTCGTCGGCAATCAGGATGCGCGGTTCGGGCGCCAGCGCGCGCGCAATCGCCACGCGCTGCTGCTCGCCGCCGGAAAGCTCGCCCGGGTAGTGCGTCACCCGGTCGGCAAGACCGACGGCCGCAAGCTCGCGCTCGGCAATGGCGAAGGCGTCGCGCTTGCCGGCCAGTTCCAGCGGCACGGCGACGTTTTCCAGCGCCGTCATGTTGGGGATGAGGTGGAAGGACTGGAACACGATGCCGATGTTTCGCCCGCGGAACGAAGCGATCTGGTCCTCGCTGCGGCCGTTGAGCGGTTCGCCGGCGATCGTCACCGTGCCGGAATCGACGCGTTCGAGGCCGGCCAGCACCATCAGCAGCGTCGACTTGCCGGAGCCCGACGGTCCGACGATGCCCGTCGCCTCGCCGGCGGACACGTCGAGGCTGACGCCCTTCAGCACCTGGACGGACGAGGCGCCCTCGCCGAGCGTCAGCGACACATCCCTCAGTTCGATGACGGCTTCTGTCACGGCAATTCTATCCTATATGAAAACCGGAGGGCGGGGACTGTCTTCGTCATATCGGATCTGACTTGATGGCTTTCAAACAGTTCTTTGCCGCGCTCGTGCTTGGACTTGCGGTCATGGCGGCGCCCGCCGCCCGGGCCGAACCGTTCCGCATCGTCGGCTTCGGCGACAGCCTTATGGCGGGCTTCGGCCTCGGACCCGGCGAGGGTTTTCCCGAAAAACTCGAAGCGGCGCTACGCGCCCGCGGTCACGATGTGGTGATCGCCAATGCCGGCGTGTCGGGCGACACGACCAGCGGCGGCCTGTCCCGCCTCGACTGGTCGGTGCCCGACGGAACGCAGCTGGTCATCCTAGAGCTCGGCGCCAACGACATGCTGCGCGGCATCGACCCGGCGCTCGTCGAGCAGAACCTCGACAAGATGCTGGCACGGCTCAAGCAGCGCAACATTCCGGTGCTTTTGGCCGGCATGGTCGCCGCACCCAACCTCGGCCATGCCTATGGCGAACAGTTCGGGACGATCTATCCGAAACTCGCGGAAAAATACGGCGCCACGCTTTATCCGTTCTTCCTCGACGGCGTCGCCGGCGACCGGTCGCTGCTGCTCGAGGACGGCATGCACCCCAACGCGGCCGGCATCGACCGCATGGTCGAGCGCGCCCTGCCGACCGTCGAAAAGGCCATCGCCGGCAAATGAGCCGGCCCATATGACCGGCATGCAGGGCTGCAACACTTGCCTGTCACAAACGTTGTCTATTCAGCGGCGGCTGAACAAACAGCTTGCCCGATGGGGCGATCGATGATTCGCTGAGCTTACGAATTTCGATTCGAGGAGAAGGGAGCCTGGCCATGCCGCGACTTTTCACCGCCCTCGAAATTCCGCGCGACGCGGCACTTTCCCTCTCGCTCCTGCGGGGAGGCCTGCCGGGAGCGCGCTGGATCGACGTCGAGAACTACCACCTCACCCTGCGCTTCATCGGAGATGTCGAAGGCCATGTCGCCGACGAGATCGTCGAAGCGCTCGACCGCGTCGACCGGCCCGGCTTCTCGCTGACGCTGTCGGGCGTCGGTGCCTTCGGCCAGAAGAAGCCGCATGCCGTCTGGGCCGGGGTCATCCCTTCGCCAGAGCTCATCGCCCTGCAGGCCGAGATCGAACGCATCTGCCAGCGCGTCGGCGTGCCTTCCGACCCGCGCAAGTTCTCCCCGCACGTCACCCTTGCCAGGCTGCGCAACACCAGCCCGCTCGACGTGGCGCATTATCTTTCGGCGCGCGGCAACTTCGCCACCGTGCCATTCCGCGTCGGCCGCTTCGTCTTGATGTCGTCGCGCGATTCCGTCGGCGGCGGCCCTTACATCGTCGAGGAAGCCTGGCCGCTCAACGGCGTCTCCTCGCACCCGGCGAGCCGGTCGGCCAGTGCTTCCGAAGCCTCGCGGATCATGCGGTAGACGTCCATAAAGCCGTCCTCGCCGCCATAATAGGGATCGGGAACGTCCTTCTCCGCGCCGGAGGCATGGCCGAGGAACAGCTCAATGCGCGCCGGAGAGCCTTGCGGCGCCAGCCGGTGCAGGTCGTCGACATTCGAACGGTCCATGCCGAGGATGAGGTCGAAGCGCTCGAAATCTGCAATGGTCACCTTGCGTGCCTGCTGTCCGGCGATGTCGATGCCGTGATGCGCCGCAACCGCGATCGAGCGGGGGTCGGGGGCCGAGCCGGCATGCCAGCCGCCGGTTCCAGCCGAATCGATGGCAAAATATGCCTCCAGGCCGCGTTCGGCGAGCACGGCGCGAAACACGCCCTCGGCCAGCGGCGAACGGCAGATGTTGCCGAGGCAGACGAAGAGGATCGATCTTGGCAATCCGTTGCTCATATTTTCCTGCCCCTGCCTCGGATGACCGCGCTATGCTGGCGTACGATCTCGATTAGCATGGGAGCACCAAATGGCCAGAGAGAAACTAGCACCTGCCGAGGTGAAGGAGGGATTGGCTTCGCTCGACGGATGGGTACTCGCCGGCGACGGCCTGTCGATTTCGAGGCGTTTCGAGTTCAAGAATTTCAGTGAGGCCTTCGCCTTCATGACCCGTGTCGCACTAGCCGCCGAGAAGCTCGACCACCATCCCGACTGGTCGAATGTCTACAAGACGGTCGACGTCAAGCTGAATACCCATGACGCGGGCGGGCTGACCGAACTGGATTTCAAGCTTGCCAAGCGCATGAGCGCCTATTTCGGTTCCTGAGCCGCCGACCTTGCAGCGGGGGCGACGCTTTCCCACATTTCGTCGCGAAGGAGATTGCCCAGATGGTGAAATTCCCGGGATTTGACCATTTCCGCAACGACGCGACCGGCACCGGCGCGAGCGAGAGCGAGGTGCGGGAAAAGTTCTGGCGCAAGGCCAAGGCTGTCGGCCGCCACATCCCCTTCATGGAAGAAGTGGTGGCCGGCTACTATTGCGCCATGGACAAGCAGACGCCGCTGCGCGCGAAGGGCATCCTGCTTGCCGCGCTTGCCTATTTCATCCTGCCGGCAGACACCATTCCCGACGTGCTTGTCGGCATCGGCTTCACCGACGACATCGCGGTGCTGACGGCCGCGTTCGCGGCCGTGCGCTCGCACATGACGCCGGCGCATCGGCTGGCCGCCAGGGAAGCGCTGTCGCGCGAATAGTGAGTGGCCGGAGCCAGCCCTGTTTCAGGCCGAAACGAAAAGTCAAACTCTTGCCTTGTTCGTGGTTTTCAACCCTCGAAGGGACAGGGTGCCGCGCCCGTTGCGCGGCGGTATAGGCTGCGGGCCAGCGGGCGAACGGCGCTTTTCACGGGCGATTCATCCTTTGGTAACCCAGATTAAATCAAAATGAAGCGAACGGGCGGGCGAGCTGCCAGCCTGCCTCCCGCTCCATTTGAGATACAGGAAAAGCAATGCGCGGATTGATAGCTACAATTTCGGGTCTGGTGCTGGCAGTCTCGGCAATGCCGGCGCTGGCCCAGTCGGCGACCAAGATCGGCCAGTACAATTCGTGGGGGACCTACAGCTACCAGGCGCAGAACGGCAAGGTCTGCTACGTGCTGACGGTGCCCACCGACAAGCAGCCGCCGACGCTCGACCATGGCGACATGTTCTTCTTCGTCAGCCAGCGTCCTGGCCAGAAGGTGTCGTTCGAGCCGCAGTTCATTGCCGGCTACGATTTCCAGGCGAATTCCAAGGTCACCGTCACCATCGGCGACAAGTCGTTCTCCATGTTCACCAAGGGCAGGTCTGCCTGGGTCGAGAACGCCGCCGAGGAGCCGGCGCTGATCGCCGCCATGAAGGGCGGCTCGGACATGAAGGTCGCAGCCAAGTCCGGGCGCGGCAACCCGACCAGCTATGTGTTCTCGCTCAAGGGCATTTCGGCCGCCCTGGGCTCGATCGCCACCTGCAAGTAAGCGCAGGCCGCGAACAGTTCGAAGGCCGGGCGATTTTCGCCCGGCCTTTTTGCTTGGTGCTTGCCTCTCCGCCAGGCGAACCAGGCCCTCACGAAACGACACCGGGTGCCAGGCCGAGCAGGTCCGCCAGCCATTGCGGCGCCACGAGCCAGGCACCCAACGTGGCCAGCGCCAGCGCGTGCAGGGCGGCAATGGCATAGAGTTGCGAGCGGAACGGCTCCTTGTGCGTCTTGTGGCGGAACAGGTGCTGTGCCGTCACAGCACCTAGGCTGCCGCCGGCAAATGCGAGCCAGAGCAGCGTCCTTTCGGGGATGCGCCGCGCGCCGGCGCTGGCCAGCCTCTTGTCGCGCCAGAAGGCAAGGAAGGCCGCGCCGTTGACGGCAAGCAGCGCGAGCACGATCTGGAACATGCCGGTCATGGGCGCAGCATCGCAGCTGGAATCTTAACAAGTGGCGAAGCCCAGGCGGAAATGCATGGCCGCCAAAACGTGACGCAGCGCCGGACCTGTGATATGTGGCGCCAAAATCCTACATTTGCCGATATCCGAAGCTAGCTGAGCCCGAATGACCGTTTCGCTCGACCTCACCGCCGATACCACCCGCGACGCGCTGCGCGCCACGCCCGCCAAGGGAGAGCTGATCGGCCTCACCCGCGAGGAGCTCGCGGAAGCCCTGATCACCTCCGGCGTCGTTCCCGAGCGCCAGGCCAAGATGCGCGTCCAGCAGCTCTGGCACTGGCTCTATGTTCGCGGCGTTTCCGACTTCGCCGACATGTTCAACATCTCCAAGGATCTGCGCGCCGAGCTGGCCAAGCACTTCACCATCTCGCGCCCCGAGATCGTCGAGGAGCAGATCTCGTCGGACGGCACGCGCAAGTGGCTGTTCCGCTTTCCCCCGCGCGGCGCCGGCCGCCCGGTCGAGATCGAGACCGTCTACATCCCCGAGGAAGGCCGCGGCACGCTGTGTATCTCTTCGCAGGTCGGCTGCACGCTCACCTGCTCGTTCTGCCACACCGGCACCCAGAAACTGGTGCGCAACCTGACGGCGGAAGAAATCCTGGCGCAGCTTTTGACCGCGCGCGACCGGCTCGGCGATTTCCCCGACCGCGACACCCCGGCGGGCGCCATCGTGCCGGCCGAAGGCCGCAAGGTCTCCAACATCGTCATGATGGGCATGGGCGAGCCGCTCTATAATTTCGAGGCGGTGAAGAAGGCGCTGCTGATCGCCTCCGACGGCGACGGCCTGGCGCTGTCCAAGCGCCGCATCACGCTGTCGACCTCGGGCGTCGTGCCCGAGATCTTCCGTACCGGCGAGGAGATCGGCGTGATGCTGGCGATCTCGCTGCACGCCACCAACGACGATTTGCGCGACCTCCTGGTGCCGATCAACAAGAAGTTCCCACTCAACGAGCTGATGGACGCCTGCCGCAAATATCCCGGCCTGTCGAACGCCCGCCGCATCACCTTCGAATATGTGATGCTGAAGGACATCAACGACAGCCTCGAAGACGCCAAGGCACTGGTCAAGCTGCTCAAGGGCGTGCCGGCCAAGATCAACCTGATCCCGTTCAACCCATGGCCCGGCAGCAACTACCAGTGCTCGGACTGGGAGCAGATCGAGAAGTTCGCCGACTATATCAACCAGGCCGGCTATGCCTCGCCGATCCGCACGCCGCGCGGCCGCGACATCCTCGCCGCCTGCGGCCAGCTGAAGTCGGAATCCGAGCGCCTGAAGAAGAGCGAGCGCCTGGCGCTCGAGGCGATGATGATCGCCGGACACGGCGAGGCGTGAGCCGCGTCCTCATCTATCTCGGCAAGTTCGCCCACATGGTGCTGGGCTTCCTGGCGGCGTCGCTTGCCGCCAGCGCATTCCTGAACGTGATCTTCCTCGGCGTTGCAGGCGTCATCGCGCCGGAGATCCCCGTGGAAGTGGCCCACGGCTCGCTGGTCTTCTCGATACCCTTCGTGGCGCTGTTCGTGGCCTATTTCACCTTGGTGCCGGCCGTGGTCGTGATGCTGCTCGCCGAGCTTCTGGGCAAGCGCGACTGGCTGTTCTACGCGCTGGCCGGCGGCTTCGTGGCGCTCGTCTTCATCGGCTTTGCCTACCGCAGCGGCGACGGCGGCTTCGCCTATCGCGACCCGCTGCTGCCGGTGTCGATCATCGGCAGCGGGCTCATCGGCGGCATCGCCTACTGGTTCGTCACCGGCCGCTTTGCTGGCACGTGGCGCGACCAGCCACCTACTTCGCCTGCGCCGTAAGGATCTTCAGCGCAAACGCGGAGAACACGCCGGCGAACAGATAGTCGACGATGCGGGTGACCCGCGGGCTCTTCCTGAGCAGGCCGGCGAACTTGTCGGCGGCGATCACCATCGGTGCAGTGATCGGCAGCGACAGCACGATGAACATAGCGCCAAGGAAGAACAGCTTGCCCGGCGCGTTGGTGTCGCTCGCCGAGACGAACTGCGGCAGGAAGGTCATGAAGAACAGGATGATCTTCGGGTTGAGCAGGTTTATGCCCAGCCCCGTCGCCCAGTTCTGGAAGACCGAGCGGGGCTCGCGCTTGGTGGTGTCGGGAGAAAAGGCCGACCCTTTGGTGACCGCCTGGAAGGCGAGCCAGACGAGATAGCCGGCACCGACGATCTTCAGCGCCATGAAGGCCTCCGGCGACGCGACGATCAGCGCCGACAGCCCAAGCGCTACCAGCGTGGTGTGGATGACTATGCCGGTCATGGCGCCTGCCATGCAGGCAAAACCAGCCTTGCGGCCTTCCGAAAGCGCGCGGCCGACGAACAGCGTCATGTCGGGTCCGGGCGTGATCGCAATGATGAAGGTGGCGACGGCGAACTGAAGGATGGTCGCCAGGTCTGGAACGAAGGACATGTCGGTGCCGCCGGAGAAAGGTTATTGGGGGTCAGTCGGTATTCCGACCGTAGCCGTACGCCCGCGTCTCGGGCTCATCAACAGGAAAATGCCTGTCCGGAGCGCCGCCGGGCGATTCCGACCCGGCGACGCTGAGATTGGATCAGCTCGCGAAGTAGGTCTGGGCGCCGTGGGCCTCTATCGGTTCGGCGAGACGGCCGAGCGCGAGCATAGACTGCCAAAGATCTATGTGAACCGAGGCCGAAATCTCATCGCAAGGCTGTGCTAGGCCGAGTGGTCCAGCGGCAGGTTCCTTTTGGTCCTGCCAGTACCTTACCAGGCGGAACCGCGGTTTACACACCGGTGGCCTCGTCCCGGGCAGATTGACTTGGCCGGCCCGCGCCCTTCAACTCTCGCCACGAGGAGTGAAAGATGCAGCCAGTATTCGACGGCCACAACGACGTGCTTTTCCGGCTGTGGAACAACGCGGCCAAGGGCGCGGATCCGGTGGCCGAGTTCATCGAGGGTACCCGGCAGGGGCATATCGACATGGCCCGTGCCAGCAAAGGCGGTCTCGTCGGCGGCCTTTGCGCCATCTACATCACCTCCGGCAGCATCCGCGACGACCTGCGCGACACCAATGGCCATTATGTGGTGCCGCTTTCGGCGCCACTCGAACGTTCGCCATCGCTGGACGTCGCCCTCGACATGGCTGCGATCGCCTTCAGGATCGAACGTGCCGGGGGCTGGAAGATCTGCCGCAACTCGACGGACATCGAGGCAGCCGAGGCGGCAGGCAAGTTCGCCGCCGTGCTGCACATGGAAGGCTGCGAGGCCATCGACGCCGATCTCGCGGCGCTCGACGTCTTCTACGCCGCCGGCCTGCGTTCGCTCGGCCCCGTCTGGAGCCGCAACACCATCTTCGGCCACGGCGTGCCCTTCGCCTTCCCGTCGAGCCCCGATACCGGTCCCGGCCTGACCGAGGCCGGCAAAAGGCTGGTCAAGGCCTGCAACCGAATGGGCATCGCCATCGACCTCGCCCACATCACCGAACAGGGTTTCTGGGACGTGGCCAGGCTTTCGGAAAAGCCGCTGATCGTCAGCCATTCCAACGCGCACGCCTTAACGCCGATCAGCCGCAACCTGACCGATAAGCAGCTCGACGCCGTGCGCGAGAGCAACGGCCTGGTCGGCCTGAACTTCGCCGTCACCATGCTGCGCGAGGACGGCGCCAAGCGCGCCGACACGCCGCTTTCCGACATGATCCGGCACATAGACCATCTCGTCGAGCGCGTCGGCATCGACGGCGTGGCGATGGGTTCGGACTTCGACGGCGCCACGATCCCGGCCGAAATCGGCGACGCCGCCGGGCTGCAGCGGCTCGTTGCTGCCATGCGGGATGCTGGCTATGGTGACGCGGAACTGGCGAAAATCTGCCGCGACAACTGGCTCAGGGTGCTGCGCTCGGCCTGGCACGAGGCAGCCTGAGAACGATAACTTTCGTCAACTGGGGGAACTGAAGACATGTTTATCGGAAAACTGAACGGACATTTCCGCGTGATGCTCGCCGGCGCCGCCATGTCGGCGCTGGTTTTTGGCGCCGCCCCAGCTCTCGCCGAGACGCCGGCAGACACGCTGGTGCAGGCCTGGGCCATCGACGACACGATCACGCTCGATCCTGCAGAATCCTTCGAACTCAGCCCGGCCGAGTTCCTCGGCAACGCCTACGACATGCTGGTGCGGCTCGATGTCGACGACACCTCCAAGGTCAAGCCCGGCATCGCCGAGAGCTGGACGGTTTCCGACGATGGCCTGACCTACACCTTCAAGCTCAAGCCGGGCCTCAAGTTCGCTTCCGGCAACCCGATCACCGCCGAGGACGTCGCCTGGTCGTTCGAGCGCGTCGTCAAGCTCGACAAGAGCCCGGCCTTCATCCTGACCCAGTTCGGCCTGACCAAGGACAATGTCGCCGAGAAGGCCAAGGCGACGGATGAGAGCACCTTCGTGCTCACCGTCGACAAGGCGTACGCCCCGAGCTTCGTGCTGAATTGCCTCACGGCGACCGTCGGCGCGGTCGTCGACAAGAAGCTCGTGCTGGAGCATGTCGCGTCCGTAACCCCGACCGACGACTACAAGTTCGACAACGACTTCGGCAACGGCTGGATGAAGACCGGCTATGCCGGCTCGGGTCCGTTCAAGATCCGCGACTGGCGCGCCAACGAAATCCTCGTGATGGAGCGCAACGACAACTACTATGGCGACAAGCCGGCGCTCGCACGCGTCATCTATCGCCACGTCAAGGAAAGCGCGACCCAGCGCCTGATGCTCGAAAGCGGCGACGTCGACGTCGCCCGCAACCTGGAGCCGGGCGACCTCGAGGCGGTGTCCAAGAATGCCGCTCTCGCGACGACGAGCGCGCCCAAGGGCACGGTGTACTACATCAGCCTCAACCAGAAGAACCCGAACCTCGCCAAGCCCGAGGTGCGCCAGGCGCTGAAATACCTGGTCGACTACGACGCCATCGGCTCGACCCTGATCAAGGGCATCGGCGAGATCCGCCAGACCTACCAGCCCAAGGGCGTGCTCGGCGCGCTCGATTCCGATCCGTTCAAGTTCGACGTCGCCAAGGCCAAGGAACTGCTCGAGAAGGCAGGCCTGAAGGACGGCTTCTCGGTCACCATGGACGTGCGCAACACCCAGCCGGTGACAGGCATCGCCGAAGCCTTCCAGCAGACCGCCGGGCAGGCGGGCGTGAAGGTCGAGATCATCCCCGGCGACGGCAAGCAGACGCTGACCAAGTACCGCGCCCGCAACCACGACATGTATATCGGCCAGTGGGGCATGGACTACTGGGATCCGAACTCCAACGCCGAGACCTTCACCTCCAACCCGAACAATGCCGACGACGGCACGGTGAAGACGCTGGCCTGGCGCAATGCCTGGGACGTGCCCGAACTGAGCGAGAAGACCAAGGCCGCCCTGCTCGAACGCGACGCCGACAAGCGCGCGGCCATGTATCGGGAACTGCAGCAGGCTGCGCTCGACACCAGCCCGTTCGTGCTGATCTTCCAGCAGACCGAGGTCGCCGGCATGCGCGGCAACGTCAAGAACTACAAGCTCGGGCCGAGCTTCGACTCGAACTTCGTGGCGCCCGTGACCAAGGAATGATCCAGCAGGATCAGACCGTTGAGCACCGCTGACACCAGAACGCCCGCGAGGCGCGCCAACCGGCGCGCCTCCGCCATCGTCGGCTCGATCGCCAGCTTCCTGGCGATCGTCGCCACGACCTATCTCGGCCTCCTGGCCGTGACCTTCTTCATCGGCCGCGTCGTGCCGATCGATCCGGTGCTCGCCATCGTCGGCGACCGCGCGCCGGCTCATGTCGTCGAGCGCACGCGCATCGAGATGGGTTTCAACCTTCCCTACTACCAGCAGTTCTTTCTCTATGTGAAAGGCGTGCTGTCGGGCGACTTCGGCACCTCGGTGCTGACCACCAACCCGGTGATGACCGACATCCGCCGCGTCTTCCCGGCCACGATGGAACTTGCCACCGTGGGCACCGTCATCGGCGCCGCGCTCGGCATTCCGCTCGGCGTGCTGGCCGCGGTGCGGCGCGGCAGCCTTGCCGACCAGATCGTGCGCGTCGTCGGCCTCGTCGGCTATTCGGTGCCAATCTTCTGGCTCGGGCTGATCGCGCTGCTGATCTTCTATGCCCGCCTCGGCTGGACCTCCGGCCCCGGCCGCATCGACGTCGTGTTCGAATACACGTTCACGCCCGTCACCGGCTTCTATCTGCTCGACGCCGTCATCAACCGCGACTGGGCCGCCTTCAAGGACATCTTCTCCCACATCATCCTGCCGGCCTCGCTGCTCGGCTATTTCTCTCTCGCCTATATCAGCCGCATGACGCGCTCCTTCATGCTGAACGAGCTCAGCCAGGAATACATCGTCGCGGCGCGCGCCAAGGGACTGTCGGAAGCCCGCATCATCTGGGGCCACGCGCTGCGCAACGCCGCGGTGCCCCTGGTCACCGTGATCGCGCTTTCCTACGCCGGCCTGCTCGAAGGCTCGGTGCTGACCGAGACGGTGTTCGCCTGGCCAGGTCTCGGCCTCTACATCACCAACTCGCTGCAGAACGCCGATATGAACGCGGTGCTCGGCGGCACCATCGTCATCGGTTCGGTGTTCATCGGCATCAACCTCCTCTCCGACCTGCTCTATCGCATGCTCGACCCAAGGACGCGGATCAGATGAGCGACACGGCCATGACACGCCGCGAATGGCTTTTGACCGACCGGCCGCAGTCGCGCATGCAGGCACGGCTCGGCCGCGCCTATCTCACCTGGCGCCGCTTCACCGCCAACAGGCTCGCCGTCGTCGGCCTCGCCATCATCCTGGCGCTGCTCTTCGTCGCGGCCTTCGCGCCGCTGCTGGCGCCCTATTCGCCCTATATCGGCGACCTCAAGAACGCGCGGCTGATGACGCCCGGCGCGGCCTACTGGCTCGGCACCGATGACCAGGGCCGCGACATCCTCTCGCGGCTGATCTACGGCTCGCGGCTGACGCTGCAGGTGGTGGTGCTGGTCGCCGTCATCGCCGCCCCCATCGGCCTCCTTGTCGGGACTGTCTCCGGCTATGCCGGCGGCTGGGTCGACGCGGTGCTGATGCGCATCACCGACATCTTCCTCGCCTTTCCCAAGCTGGTGCTGGCGCTGGCCTTCGTCGCCGCTCTCGGCCCCGGCATCGAAAACGCAATCATCGCCATCGCGCTGACCTCGTGGCCGCCCTATGCCCGCATCGCCCGGGCAGAGACGCTGACCGTGCGCAGCTCCGACTACATCTCGGCGGTCAAGCTGATGGGCGCCTCGCCGATGCGCATCGTGCTGCGCCACATCATGCCGCTCTGCATCTCGTCGCTGATCGTGCGGGTGACCCTCGACATGGCCGGCATCATCCTGACTGCCGCCGGCCTCGGCTTCCTCGGCCTCGGCGCCCAGCCGCCGCTGCCCGAATGGGGTGCGATGATCGCGTCGGGACGCCGCTTCATCCTCGACCAGTGGTGGGTGGCAGCCGCGCCGGGTGCCGCCATCCTGATCGTCAGCCTCGGCTTCAACCTGCTCGGCGACGGCTTGCGCGACGCCCTTGACCCGCGGAGCGGCGGCCAATGAGCGCGATGCTCCACGTCGAGGACCTGCGGGTCGACTTCCCGACCCGCACCGGCATGGTGCAGGCGGTGCGCGGCGTCAGCTTCTCGCTCGGCCAGGAACGGCTCGGTATCGTCGGCGAGAGCGGCTCGGGCAAGTCGCAGACCGGCCGCGCCATCATGGGGCTCACCCCCGAGCATGCCAACATTTCGGCCAAGCGGCTGGAGTTCAGCGGCATCGACCTTCTCAAGGTTTCCCCGGCCCAGCGCCGGGAGCTGCGCGGCAACCGCATCGCCATGATCCTGCAGGATCCGAAATACTCGCTCGATCCGGTCATGACCATCGGCCGCCAGATCGTCGAGACCCTCCGCACACACGAGAAGGTCTCGAAGGCCGAGGCGCGCGAAAAGGCGCTCGACATGCTTGCCGCCGTGCAGATCCGTGACCCCAGGCGCGTCTTTGCGCTGTATCCGCACGAGGTTTCCGGCGGCATGGGCCAGCGCGCCATGATCGCCATGATGCTGATTGCCGGGCCGGAGCTGCTGATCGCCGACGAGCCGACCTCGGCGCTCGATGTCACCGTCCAGCTCGACATCCTGCGCATCCTCGATCGCCTCGTCATCGACCGCGGCATGGGCCTCATCTTCATCTCGCACGACCTCAGGCTGGTCTCGACCTTCTGCGACCGCGTCATCGTCATGTATGCCGGCAGGATCGTCGAGGAGCTGAAGGCCTCCGAGCTGTCGCAGGCCAGGCACCCCTACACTCAGGGCCTGCTCAACTGCATGCCCAGGATCGGCGCCGACAGGCATCCGCTGCCGGTGCTCGACCGAAAGCCGGAGTGGCTGCTGTGACCGCTGCCCTCAAGATCGACAAGCTGCGCGTCGTCTATGACGACTTCGTCGCGCTGAAGGACGTCAACCTCACCGTCAACACCGGAGAGTCCTTCGGGCTGGTCGGCGAATCCGGTTCGGGCAAGTCGACGCTGCTGCGCGCGGTCGCCGGCCTCGCACCGGTCTCCGGCGGCACCATCGACGTCAACGGCAAGCGTCTCGGCCGGACCCGCGACAAGGCGTTCTACCGCCAGGTCCAGATGGTGTTCCAGGACCCCTATGGCTCGCTGCACCCGCGCCAGACGGTCGATCGACTGCTTTTGGAGCCGCTGGCGATCCACGGCTTCGCCGACACCGAAAAGCGCATCCTGCGCGCGCTCGATGAGGTCGGCCTCGGTTCGAGCTTCCGCTTCCGCTACTCGCACCAGCTGTCGGGCGGCCAACGCCAGCGCGTCGCCATTGCCCGTGCGCTGATCCTGGAACCGTCGATCCTCCTGCTCGACGAGCCGACCTCGGCGCTCGACGCCTCGGTGCAGGCCGAAGTGCTCAACCTGCTCGAACAGGTGCGCCGCGACCGCAAGCTCACCTTCGTCATGGTCAGCCATGACCTCGGCGTCATCACCCACATGTGCGAGCGCCTGATGGTGATGCAGAACGGCCAGGAGGTCGAACGGCTGGAAGCGGGCGACCTCGCCACGCGCAACGTGGCGCAGGACTATACGCGCAACCTTCTGGTCGCCTCCGAAGGATTTGTCCGCGGCGCTTGAGGCGCGCCTCCCGGAAGGCTGGCGCCCGCTTCGGGAATACGGAAATGCTTGGGCAGGCGCCTTGCGCCCGGTCGGACCGCCTGCAATTCTGGAACGATGGGCAGCCGCCCCACGCCCTCAACCGCACAGGTGAAAGAAATGCTGCTAGGCATCGACCCGCTGCTCGGCCCCGACGTGCTCTATGTGCTCCGCGCCATGGGCCATGGCGACGACCTGATCATCGCCGACGCGAATTTCCCGGCCGATGCGATGGCGCGCCAGACCGTCTTCGGCCGGCCGTTGCGCATCGACGACGACATCGTCAGCGTCATGAAGGCGGTGCTTTCGGTGATGCCTGTCGACACCTTCGTCGACGACGCCTTCGGGCGCATGGAAGTGGTCGGCAAGCCCGACGAGATCCCCGACGTCCAGCGCGAGGTCGGCAAGCTGATCGAGGGCACCGGCACCAAGATGGTCGGCATCGAGCGCTTCGCCTTCTACGAGCGCGCCAAGCAGGCCTATGCCGTGATCCAGACCCAGGAACGCCGCTTCTATGCCGACTTCGCCGTGCGCAAGGGGGTCGTGCCGCCGGGGGCTTGAGGAGTTCGGAACAGCTCGACCCCCATCTTTTGCGGGACCTTGGCCCCTTCCCGGAAAGGGCGCCACCCTCAGCGCCTTCTCTTGGAAGGCGCGGCTGCCCCTCATCCCCTACCGGACCTTCTCCCCGTAATGACGGGGAGAAGGAGGCCGACCGCAACGACTGCGCTCACTGCTCGACATCAAAGAGATCAGCCGCAACGCTGACGCCCCCCGCTCCCCGTTCTACGGGGAGAGGGTAAGGGTGAGGGGCAGCGCTGCGCTCATAGTCCCCTTCCTCCTTTTGTGGGGAGGGGCTAGAAATCTCACGACAGTGACAACTTCGCCGCCACGTCCTTCAGCAGCGCCAGCGTCTGGTCGATGTCGGCCTGCCTGTCGTCGATGCGCTGGATGTAGGGGCAGGTCAGCACGGCGATGGCATAACCGTCCGGCGACAGGATCGGCACCGAGATGTCGTCGATGGCGTGCATCTGCTGGCTCGCGCCGACGCGGTGGCCGGTGTCGCGATAGGCCTTCAGCACCGGCTCCAGCTTCTCCCTGGCTACGGCCATGTCGGTGCCGTCCCAGCGTGCGGCCGCCTCCGCCTGCGAATGCTCGTCCTGGAAGGCCAGCAAAATGTGGCCGGAACTGGTGGTCAAAAGCTCGATATGCGCGCCGATGCGGATGCCGAACTCCCAGTTGCCGGGCGGGCTGGCATGCGCCACCACCAGTGCCGCGTCACGGTCGGGCGCCACCAGATGGCATGACTGGCCGGCGGCGATTGAGAACGCGTCCATCAGCGGCTGCGCCCGCGCCACCAGGCGGCGAACCGGCGGGTGGCGGTGGGCGAGGATGAATAGCTTCATCGTCAGCGCGTAGCGGTCGCCCTCGGGTGAGCGGCTGACGAAGTCGCGCGCCACCAGCCGCTCGAGCATGCGGTAGACCTCGCTCGGCCCGCGCCCCATCGCCTTGACGATCTCGGCCCGGGTCAGGCCGCCTGGCTGCTCCGAAAGCAGCTCCAGTATGTCGAGCCCCTTGTCCAGCGCCGGCGCGCGGTAGCGCCCGTCCTTGTCCGCGCTGTTGGCGGTCTTTGCCGGCCCTTTTGGCATGATGCGAAATCCTCCCCTTCGATCCGCCCCACGATTCCCCATTGCAAGGCTGGTTCATTTATGAATAGTATGTTCGTATATAGACAGAAGCGCAAGCAGTTTGCTGGGAGGAGCGACGGTTATGCGACTAAGCGGGAAACGCATTTTCATTTCCGCCGCCGCCCAGGGCATCGGCCGCGCCAGCGCCCTGGCCTGCGCCAAGGAGGGCGCCCATGTCATCGCCACCGACATCAATGACGAGGCGCTGAAAGCGCTTTCGGGCGAGAGCAGCAACATCGAGACCCATCGCCTCGACGTGCGCGACGGCAAGGCCGTGGCCGCCTTCGCCGCCGGCCAGGCGCCGCTCGACGGACTCTTCAACTGCGCCGGTTTCGTCCACAACGGCACGATCATGGACTGCAGCGACGAAGACTGGGATTTCAGCTTCGACCTCAACGTCAAGAGCATGTACCGCACGGCCAAGGCGTTCTTGCCCGGCATGCTCGAGCGCGCCGAAAAGACCGGCGGCGTCGCCATCCTCAACATGGCCTCCATGGCCTCGTCGATCAAAGGCTTCCCCAACCGCCTGCTCTACGGCGCCACGAAGGCCGCCGTCATCGGCTTCACCAAGGGAATGGCCGCCGACTATGTGCGCCGCGGCGTCCGCTGCAACGCGCTCTGCCCCGGCACGGTCGACACGCCCTCGCTGCGCGGCCGCATTGCAGCCGCCGCCGACCCGGTGCAGGCCGAGAAGGACTTCATCGCCCGCCAGCCCATCGGCCGGCTCGCCACCGTCGACGACATCGCGCCTTTGGTCGTCTACCTGTTGTCCGACGAGTCGCGTTTCGTCACCGGCCAGGCGGTCCTGGTCGACGGCGGCGTCACCATCTAGGCGGAGCGGCGGCCATGATCGCAAGGATCGACGGCCACTGCCATTACTGGGCGCTCCAGCGCGGCGACTACGGCTGGCTGACGCCAGACGAGGCCCACCTCGCGCCCATCTACCGCGACTTCGGCGCAGCCGAAATGCGCCCGCTGGCCGAAAAGGCTGGCATCGGCAAGCGCATCCTCGTCCAGGCGGCACCGACCGAGGCCGAGACGCAGTTCCTGCTCGACCAGGGCGACGACGACGAAGCCGTCGCCGGTGTCGTCGGCTGGGTTGATCTCTCTTCACCCGACAGCGTCGCTTCGCTCGAACGCCTGGCGAAGAATCCCTTGTTCAAGGGAGTCCGGCCGATGCTGCAGGATCTGCCCGACATCGACTGGATCGCCAGCCGCCCCGACGCCGAAACCGTCGCTGCGCTCAAGCGCCTCGGCCTGCGCTTCGATGCGCTCGTCCTGCCGCAGCATCTCTCAGCGCTGCGCCGCTTCGTCGAGATGCATCCGGACCTGCCCGTCGTCATCGACCATGCCGCGAAGCCGGCCTTCGCAGCACCTCCAGACGATCCGCGCCACGCCATGTGGAAGCTCGGCATGGCCGAACTCTCAGGTCATCCGCATCTGCACTGCAAGCTCTCGGGCCTGCTCACCGAACTGCCGGCTGACCGCAGGACAACGCCGAAAGCGGTAGCGGAAGCCCTGCGTCCCACCGTCGACAGCTTGCTCACCTGGTTCGGGCCGGACCGCCTGATCTGGGGCTCGGACTGGCCGGTACTGACGCTTGCAGCACCTTTCGCCTTCTGGGACGAGGTCACCGCCCGCCTGCTCGACGGCCTCGGTCAGCCAGAACGCTCGGCCATCCTCGGCGGCACCGCCGCATCCTTCTACGGAATCGCCGGAGGCCGCACATGACCGCCCTCGTCGCCATGAAGGACATCGAGAAATCCTTCCCCGGCGTGCGCGCGCTGCACAACGCCCAGCTCGACCTGCGCTCCGGCGAGGTCCATGCGCTAATGGGCGAGAACGGCGCCGGCAAGTCGACGATGATGAAGATCCTCGCCGGCATCTACCGCCGCGACGGCGGCGAGATCCTGCTCGACGGCAAGCCGGTCGAGATCAACTCGCCGCGCCAGGCGCAGGACCTCGGCATCGGCATCATCCATCAGGAACTCAACCTGATGCCGCATCTGACGGCGGCGCAGAACATCTTCATCGGCCGCGAACCGCGCAAGGCCGGCGGCCTGCTGCTCGACGAGGCGAAGCTGAATGCCGATGCCGCCGAGATCTTCGCCTCGATGCATCTCAAGCTCGACCCGCGCACGCCGGTCGGCGGGCTGACGATTGCCCGCCAGCAGATGGTCGAGATCGCCAAGGCCCTGTCCTACCGCTCGCGCGTGCTGATCATGGACGAGCCGACGGCGGCGCTCAACGACGCCGAGATCAACGAGCTTTTCGCCATCATCGCCCGTCTCAAGACCGAGGGTGTCGGCATCGTCTACATCTCCCACAAGATGGACGAGCTGAAGCGCATCGCCGACCGGGTGACGGTCATGCGCGACGGCGAATATATCGGCACCGTGCCGGCCGCCGAGACCCCGGTCGAAAAGATCATCGCCATGATGGTCGGCCGCGCCCTGTCCGACGAGCGCCCCGTCGTGCCCGACCATTCGAACTCCGAAATCGTGCTCGAGGTCAGGAACATCAGCCGCGGCAGCGAAATCCGCGACGTCTCCTTCTCGGTCCGCAAGGGCGAGATCCTCGGCTTCGCCGGCCTGATGGGCGCCGGCCGCACCGAGGTCGCCCGCGCCATCTTCGGTGCCGACCGGCGCGACGGCGGCGACGTCTTCATGCACGGCAAGAAGGTCGACATCCGCAAGCCCGAGGACGCCGTGCGCGCCGGCATCGGCTACCTCTCCGAGGATCGCAAGCATTTCGGCCTCGCCACCGGCATGGACGTGCGCAACAACATCGTGCTCGCCAGCCTGTCGCGCTTCGCCGGCACCGGCGGCCTGCTGCGCGAGGCGGCCATGCACGACGCGGCCGTCCGCTACATCGACCGGCTCGCCATCAAGACGCCGTCCGACCGCCAGGAAGCGCGGCTGCTGTCGGGCGGCAACCAGCAGAAGATAGTCATCGCCAAGTGGTTGCTGCGCGACTGCGAGGTGCTGATCTTCGACGAGCCGACGCGCGGCATCGACGTCGGCGCCAAGAACGAGATCTACAAGCTGTTGAACGCGCTCGCCCAGCAGGGCCGCGCCATCATCGTCATCTCCTCCGAACTGCCCGAGGTGCTGAGGCTCAGCCACCGCATCGCCGTCATGTGCGAGGGCCGGCTGACCGGCATCCTGCCTGCAGGCGCCAGCCAGGAGGAGATCATGCATCTCGCCACGCTGCGGGGCGAGCAAAACAATAAGCCGGCAAAGGGAGCGACAAAATGAGCACGACGACATCGACCGCGAATGTCTCGTCCGGCCCTCGCTTTTCGGGCGCCCAGCATCGCCTGCTCGCCTTCGCCAGCCTGATCGCGCTGGTCACGGTGTTCAGCCTCGCCTCGCCCAACTTCATGCAGACCTCCAACATCATCGCCATCCTGCAGGCGACGTCGGTCAACGGCGTGCTGGCGATCGCGGCGACGCTGGTGATCATCACCGGCGGCATCGACCTCTCCGTCGGCACGCTGATGACCTTCTGCGCCGTCTGCGCGGGCGTGGTTCTGACCTTCTGGGGCATGCCGCTCGGCCTCGGCGTACTGGCCGCCATCCTCGCGGGTGCTGCCAGCGGCACGCTGTCGGGCACCTTCGTCGCCAAGCTCAAGATCCCGCCCTTCATCGCCACGCTCGGCATGATGCTGATCCTCAAGGGCCTGTCGCTGGTGATCTCGGGCACGCGGCCGATCTATTTCAACAATAGCCCCGGCTTCACCCAAATCTCGCAGGGTTCGCTCATCGGCTCGGTCTTCCCCACCCTGCCCATCCCCAATGGCGTGCTGATCCTGTTCCTGGTGGCGATTGCAGCGAGCTTCATCCTCGAGCGCACCATCCTTGGCCGCTTCACCTTCGCGCTCGGCTCCAACGAGGAGGCCGTGCGGCTCTCCGGCGTCAACACCAACCGCTGGAAGATCGCCGTCTATGCGCTCGCCGGCTCGATCTGCGGCATCGCCGGCCTGCTCATCGCCTCGCGCCTCAACTCGGCCCAGCCGGCGCTCGGTCAGGGCTACGAGCTCGACGCCATCGCGGCCGTCGTCATCGGCGGCACCTCGCTTTCGGGCGGCCGCGGCACCATCATCGGCACGCTCATCGGCGCGCTCATCATCTCCGTGCTCGCCAACGGGCTGCGCATCCTTTCGGTCGCCCAGGAGTGGCAGACCGTGGTCACCGGCTCGATCATCATTCTCGCCGTCTACACCGACATTCTGCGGCGCCGCAGGCTTTGAGGAAGGCTTGCTTCGCGCAGCCCGTTGCTGCGCCAACACCAAGAAGAGAGCGAAAGCGCTCCAGGCAAATTTCGGATCGGAAAATGAATGTTAGGAGGAAACATGTTCACTAGACGCACCGTGCTCGGCGCCATCGGCGCCGCAGCGATCCTGGGCTACGGCTCGAGCTTCGCGCTTGCCCAGGACAAGATGTACATCCCGCTGATCTCCAAGGGCTTCCAGCACCAGTTCTGGCAGGCCGTGAAGGCGGGTGCCGACAAGGCTGCCGCCGACCTCGGCGTCACCGTCACCTTCGAAGGCCCGGATTCGGAATCGCAGGTCGACCGCCAGATTGACATGCTTTCGGCAGCGCTTGCCAAGAAGCCGGCGGCCATCGGCTTCGCCGCCCTCGACAGCCAGGCGGCGATCCCGCTCCTGCAGCAGGCCAAGGACGCCAAGATCCCGGTCGTCGCCTTCGACTCCGGCGTCGACAGCGACATCCCCGTGGCCACCGCCTCGACCGATAACATCGCCGCGGCCGCTCTCGCCGCCGACAAGATGGCCGAGCTGATCGGCGACGAAGGCAAGGTCGCGCTCGTCGTCCACGACCAGACCAGCCGCACCGGCATCGACCGCCGGGACGGCTTCGTCAACCGCATGAAGGAAGCCCATCCGAAGGTCGAGATCGTCGCCATCGAATATGGCGAGGGCGACCATCTCAAGTCGACCGAGATCACCAAGGCGATCCTGCAGGCCAACCCCGACCTCAAGGGCATGTTCGGTGCCAATGAAGGTTCTGCCATCGGCGTCGTCAACGGCGCCAAGGAGCTCGGCCGCCAGCTGGTGATCATCGGTTACGACTCGGGTGCCCAGCAGAAGCAGGCGATCCGCGACGGCCAGATGGCCGGCGCCATCACCCAGAACCCGGTCGGCATTGGCTACAAGACCGTCGAGGCAGCCGTGAAGGCGGCAAAGGGCGAGGCGGTCGAAAAGCACATCGACACCGGCTTCTACTACTACGACAAGTCGAACATCGATCAGCCCGAAATCGCAGCGGTGCTGTACGACTGATCGAGCGCAACTCTCACCGGAGGCGGTCCGCCGCCTCCGGCTCTTTTTCCAACAAGGTGATACCAGATGAAACTGCTCCGCTACGGCCCGATGGGCAAAGAAAAGCCCGGCCTGCTAGACGCCTCCGGCCGCGTCCGCGACCTCTCGCGCCACGTCGACGACATCGCCGGCGACGTGCTGATGCCCGAAGGCCTCGCCCGCCTGCGCGGCATCGACCCCGAGACCCTGCCGCTGGTCGCAGGCACGCCGCAGCAGGATCTGCGCCTCGGCGCCTGCGTCGGCCGCATCGGCAAGTTCATCTGCATCGGTCTCAACTACGCCGACCACGCCGCCGAAACGGGTGCTGCCATCCCGGCCGAACCCATCGTCTTCAACAAGTGGACCTCGGCCATCGTCGGTCCCGACGACGACGTCGAGATCCCCCGCGGCTCGGTCAAGACCGACTGGGAGGTCGAGCTCGGCGTGGTCATCGGCAAGCCCGGCCGCTACATCGACGAGGCCGATGCCATGTCCCACGTCGCCGGCTATTGTGTCGTCAACGACGTCTCCGAACGCGAATTCCAGATCGAGCGCGGCGGCACCTGGGACAAGGGCAAGGGCTGCGACACCTTCGGCCCGACCGGCCCGTGGATGGTGACCGCCGACGAGGTCTCCGACCCGCAGAACCTCAAGATGTGGCTCGACGTCGACGGCAAGCGCTTCCAGGACGGTTCGACCAGGACCATGATCTTCGGCGTCGCGCATGTCGTTTCCTATCTCAGCCGCTTCATGAGCCTGCAGACCGGCGACGTCATCTCCACCGGCACCCCGCCCGGCGTCGGCCTCGGCCAGAAACCGCCCGTCTATCTCAAGCCCGGCCAGACGATGACCCTCGGCATCGAAGGCCTGGGCACCCAGAGGCAGCGCGTCGTCGCTGCCTGATCCCCGGAGCGGGATGGGCTCGCATCGCGCCGCCATCCCGCTCCAGGCCCTGTTCCAGTCGCCCGATCCCGTCCGGAAAGTCCGCTTTTCGGGACCATGCTGTGAGGACCCAAGACCATGACCAAGATCATCGACATGCGGGTGCTCGACCTGCGCTTTCCGACGTCGCAGCATCTCGACGGGTCCGACGCGATGAACCCGGACCCCGACTATTCGGCGGCCTATGTCATCCTCAAGACCGACAACCCTGATATCGAAGGCCACGGCTTGACCTTCACCATCGGCCGCGGCAACGAGATCTGCTGCGCGGCGATCGAGGCGATGCGCCATCTCGTCGTCGGCCTCGACATGGCCGAGGTCACCGAAAACATGGGCGGCTTCTGGCGCCATGTCACCTCGGACAGCCAGCTGCGCTGGATCGGGCCCGACAAGGGCGCGATCCATCTGGCCACAGGCGCCGTCGTCAACGCCGTCTGGGACATCTGGGCCAAGATGGCGGGCAAGCCGGTGTGGAAGCTGGTCGCCGACATGTCGCCCGAGGAACTCGTGCGCTGCATCGACTTCCGCTACATCACCGACTGCATCACCCCCGACGAGGCGCTCGCCATGCTGCGCGAGAAGGCAGTCGGCAAGGCCGAGCGCATCGCCACGCTCGAGCGCGAAGGCTACCCCTGCTACACCACCTCGGCCGGCTGGCTCGGCTATGGCGACGAAAAGCTGCGCCGGCTCTGCCAGGAGGCAGTCGACGCCGGTTTCAACCACGTCAAGCTCAAGGTCGGCCGCGACAAGGCCGACGACATCAGGCGCCTGCGCATCGCCCGCGAGGTGCTCGGCCCCGACCGCCAACTGATGATCGACGCCAACCAGGTCTGGGAAGTCGGCCAGGCCATCGACTGGGTGCGCGACCTCGCCTTCGCCAAGCCGTGGTTCATCGAGGAGCCGACCAACCCCGACGACGTCGAGGGCCACCGCAAGATCCGCGAGGGCGTCGCCCCGGTCCAGGTCGCCACCGGCGAGATGTGCCAGAACCGCATCATGTTCAAGCAGTTCATCATGCGCAGCGCCATCGACGTAGTGCAGATCGATTCCTGCCGCCTCGGCGGCGTCAACGAGATCCTCGCCGTGCTCTTGATGGCAGCGAAATACGACCTGCTGGTCTGCCCGCATGCGGGCGGCGTCGGCCTGTGCGAATACGTCCAGCACCTGTCGATGATCGACTATGTCTCAATCGCCGGAACTCGCGAGGGCCGCGTCGTCGAATATGTCGACCACCTGCACGAGCACTTCAAGGAACCCTGCGTCGTCCGCAACGCCGCCTACATGCCGCCCATGGCGCCCGGCTTCTCCATCGAGATGAAGCCGGCGACACTCGAAGACTATCAGTTCAAGGGCTGACACGGATGGACCTCGGGCTGAAGGACAAGGTGGTCATCGTCACCGGCGGCGGCGCCGGCATCGGCGGCGCAGTCACGCTCGGCCTCGCTGCCGAGGGCGCCATCCCAGTCGTCTTCGGCCGCAGCCCGCTGGCCGACGACTTCGCCGCGAAGCTGAAGGCAGCCTGCCCGCGCTCACACTTCGTCCAGGTCGAGCTGATGCACGATCCCGAGATCGGCGCGGCCGTCGAGCAGGCGGCAAAGGCCTTCGGCCGCATCGACGGGCTGGTCAACAATGCCGGCATCAATGACGGCATCGATCTCGAGGCCGGCCCCGATGCCTTCCGCGAGTCGCTCGAGCGCAACCTGATCCACTACTACACGACCGCGCATCACTGCCTGCCGTGGCTCAGGAAGTCGCGCGGCGCGATCGTCAACGTCTCGTCCAAGACCGCGCTCACCGGCCAGGGCAGCACCAGCGGTTACACCGCCGCCAAGGGCGCCCAGCTGTCGCTGACGCGCGAATGGGCGGCCGCCCTGCGCGGCGACGGCATCCGCGTCAACGCCATCATCCCGGCCGAGGTGATGACGCCGCTCTACGAGAAATGGCTGAAGACCTTCGACGATCCCGAGGCGCGGCTGGCGGAAATCACCCGCCGCATCCCGCTGGGACAACGCATGACGACATCGGAGGAAATCGCCGACACCGTCATCTTCCTGCTCTCCGACAAGGCCAGCCACACGACCGGTCAGTGGCTGTTCGTCGACGGCGGCTACACCCATCTCGACCGAGCGCTGGACTGACCGGCCGGCGCGCGGCCTGTCCTACTTCTCATCGACCCAGGCGCCGTTCCTGGCGACGACGCGGCCGCGCTTGACCACGAGGGCACGCTTCGGCCGGTCGACCACGATCTGGGCGAGGTTCTCGCCTTCGACCAGGACGAGGCTGCCGTCGCAGCCCGGCTCCAGCCCATGTCCCTCGAGGTCGAGCAGGTCGGCGCCGCGCCTGGTGCCCATGTCGAGGGCAGCGACCAGTTCCGCGTCGGTGCGGCAGTTGCCGCGCCAGGACAGGAGCCAGCAGCGTTCGAGCATGTCGCCGTTGCCATGCGGGTTCCAGGTGTCGCGCAGCGAGTCGGAGGCGATGGCGCAGCGCACCCCACGGTCGGCGAGTTCGAACAGCGGCGGCACGGGAATGTCGCCCGGCACGGCCGAGATGATGCCGATGCCGGCGCCCGTGAGTTGGTCGATGGCGCGCGACAGCTCGTCGCGCGAGGCGGTGCCCAGGCAGAAGGCGTGGCTGACGACGACCCTGCCCTGCATGCCGAGCGCCTTGGTGCGTTCGGCGATGAGGCCGATCTCGTAGAGGCCGAGCTCGCCGCGCTCATGCAGGTGGATGTCGATCTTGGCCTGCTTGCGGTGGGCGATGTCGAAGATGGTGTCGAGGTGGCCGGCCGGGTTGCCGTCGATCCTGGCGGGATCGATGCCGCCGATGATCGTCGCGCCCTCGTCGAGTGCCGCCTCCATCAGTTCGGCCGTACCCGGCTCGACCAGCATGCCGAGCTGCGGAAAGGCGACGATCTCGATGTCGACCGCGTGCTTTGTCCTCTCCCAGGCTTCGAGCACGCCGTGGAGGTTGTCGAGCCGGTAGGTGGGCGAGATGTCGACGTGGCTGCGAATGTGGGTCGAGCCCATGGCCACGCATTGGCGAATCAGGTTGCCGGCGCGCTCGGGCACCGACCACGGCAAGGTTCGGCGGATCTCCACTTCATTGTCGATCATCGCCCTGAGCGAATCCGGCACGTTGATGCTGTGCCAGGGCAATCCCCAGAGGATCTTGTCGAGGTGGACATGGGCCTCGACGAAGGGGGCGATGGCAATGGCGTTGTTGCCGTCCACGACCTCCATTCCCTCGCGCGGCGCGAGGTCAGGCCCGACGGCCGCGATCAGGCCATCCTCGATCAGGATGTCGGCGGTGGATCCGGCATCGGGGCGGACATTGGTGATCAGCAGGTCGGTCATGGGAAAGCTCGGCGGAGTCGGTGGGTGAGGAGGTTGCGAAGATGCCCCGATCGCAGGTGCTGAACCGGGAGGGAGTGCATCATCGCCGATTGGCAGGCGGTCTGATTGGAAAGGCGGCTATGGCATGTTCCATGCCGGCATTGTACGGGATAGAATACACACTAAGTCCTCCCTATGCCCAATCACCAGGATCGTGACATGCTACGCGAGCCTCGCGCCTTGAAGACCGTCGTTCAATCGGATCAATCCGGACCGGCTCGGAAACGTGGCGGCGGCACCGACGAGCATATCCATGCCGAAATCTACGCCGCGATCATCCATCACCAGATCCGGCCGGCGACGCCATTGCAGGAGGATGCCCTGGCGAGCGCGTTCGGTGTCAGCCGCACCATCATCCGAAAGGTGCTGCAACGGCTTTCGCACGAAAAGCTCGTCGACCTCATCCCCAACAAGGGCGCCTTCGTTGCCAAGCCCTCCATCGAGGAGGCGCGGCAGGTGTTCGAGGCGCGCCGCGGCGTCGAGTGCCTGCTCGTCGAAAAACTCGCGTCGACCATCACCAAGGCCGATGTCGAAAGGCTGACGGCCATGGTGGGCGCCGAGGCCGAGGCGCTCGAACAGGACAGCAAGCAGAAGCGGCTGCTGCTCTCGGGCGACTTTCATCGCGAACTTGCCTCGCTGGCCGGCAACGACGTGCTGCGCGACTTCGTCCACGAACTCGTCTCGCGTACCTCGCTGATCATCGCGTTGTACGAATCGCCGGGCGCTGTGCCATGCTCGTACAGCGAGCACAAGGAAATCGTGGACGCATTGAAGCGGCATGACGGCAAGAAAGCTGCGCAGTACATGGACCACCATCTCCGCCATATCGAGGCCCAGATCGACCTTTCCGATCAGCCGGTGCGGGTCGACTTCAGGACGCTGTTCAAACCTCAGGGCTAACTGACCTTTCGCGTCCTCGATCCGCCGACGAGCCTTATCTCGGGTGCGTAGCCGGCCAGCTTGCCGCGATATGCCTTCGGCAGCGGGTAGGCGAGATCGCCCCGCTTCGACGTCTTCAGGCCCATGCCGACGACCGCCTCGGCGAACTTGACCGCGGCCACGACGCCGTCGATCACCGGCACCTGTAGCCTGTCCTCCAGATACTTCGCGAGATCGGCCATGCCGGCGCAGCCGAGCACGATCGCTTCGGAGCGGTCTTCGGTCAGCGCTCTCTCGCACTCGGCCAGGATGATGGCGCGGGCGTTCGATTCCGGCTTCTCCAGCTCGAGCACCGGAACGTCGGTGGCGCGCACGCGGCGGCAATGGTGCTGCATGCCATAGCTGCGCACCAGATGCTCGCAAATGACGCGGGTGCGCTCCAGCGTCGTGACCACGGAAAAGCCGGTGGAAACGAATGTCGCGGCGTGCATCGCGGCCTCGGCGATGCCGAACACCGGCGCATCGGTGATCTCGCGTGCCGCCAGCAGGCCGGGATCGCCGAAGCAGGCGACTACGTAGGCATCGGCCGCCGGCCCGTCGATGATCTCGTCGACGAGCCCGATGATGCTCATCGCCTCGTCGTAGTGGCCTTCGATGGAGGCCGCGCCGGAGCGCGAGGTCACGGCGAGGATTTCGGTTCCCGGGGCAGCCACCGCACGTGCAGCGTCGCCGATGAGATCGGTCATCGACTGCGTCGTGTTCGGGTTGATGAGCTTTATTCGCATGCGTTCCTCGCGGGCCGGAAGGCCTGCCATGGCGAAGGGCGTCTGGCGCCGAATAATTGTATACTATCTTGATTTGGTATTGGATGTAATTTTTCGGTTGTCAACTCAACCTTCGTGGAATCCTCAGCTTCAAGGCGCCGTGTCAGGTGCCATGAGGGGGCCTGTCGATGGAACGCCTTCCGTCCGGCATTGACGACCGACGCAGAGCACCTGGCCCATTCAGGCAAGAGCAACCTGCTTTGTATACATGGCGAGGCGAGGGCGCATTTGTCCGAGACGCCGCCGATCAGCGCGGCCCAAGCAGCCGTGATCATTCCGCGCTTAGCTTTCGCAGCATCGATGGCGCGGCGCCGGGTGTCGGCGCGATATGCGCAGCACATGCGCGATTGGCACATTCGTATTGACAGGAATACATATGTTCAATACCACTCCGGCGAGAAGAGCAGCTGCTCGCTTGTCGTGGGAGGATCAATCAGATGACGATCAACGTTGCACCGGTGGGCCTGGCGCGCGAGCTGATCGAGCGGCAGAAGTCGGGCAAGCCGATCCGCAT